>NZ_JAAKVU010000003.1:0-303957 GCF_049175815.1 Aeromonas sp. 600276
TTTTGTTATCCGGTTTGAAGCCGTATGACCACTCCCTTTTGTGGGCAACTGTCAGGTGAATACCATCTCCATACACGACGCGCATTGCACCGTTTTCAGAGCGATTTTTATCCAAGGTATGCAGTATCAAATTAGAGGTACACTTTTATTGCACCCTACGGCACGATCGGACAATGGGCGTGAGTTCTGCGGACGCCCTGACCATCATTCCTACGAGCTCTTTCTGCAACTGGAGGGGATTGAGCATCGGACCACCAAAGTATGCATATCCAACAGTTGCATCGCACCTTGCTGGATGAACATTTCCGTATCAAAGGACGGATGACCTGGTATGAGTTGGTGGAACAGCAGATGCAGACAGACCAGGACAACTACCTGATGCACGCAACACCCAACGACCACATCAGGACCGAATAATGGAAGGGCAGACCCCCTATAGCACGTTCAAAAAGGGTCTGAAAGGAAGTGCGTTCTAAAAGTAGCGTAAATAAGACACCAGTTTGAGGCCGGTGTCAGGTGAGAATTAGATCAGTATACACCATAGCGACTTTTTAATTATTCTTTGCTTTTCCATCACTGTTCCTCTCAAATTCCATTCCCAACAATTTAAACTTCGCTGCATAAGGAATAACAAGCAACCCTATAAATAGGCAAAGTAAACTCAGTTGCTGAGAGCTAAACTTATAAAAACCGATCACATCAAAAATAAGTATCACTGAGACTAACAAGGCCATGAAATAGCAGGAAAAAGTAAACCTATCCGTTGTTCTAGTTGTTTTTGTTTTTGTATTAAGTTTTTGTTGTGCTCTATCACCTTTGAGTAAAGATGAAAACTCTGGTAACTCAGGAAGTAACTTCACACTCGCATCATCTTCGTCTACAACACCAATGATCGTTTGTTTTCCATCAGAAATATAAACTAGTGGCAATGGTGCTGAAGGAAATACCCTAGCGTAGGATGCGACTTGTTGTGCTGCACTTTCCAATGCTCTTGGTTTTGAGCCACTCTTAACCTCAATTATTGCAATTACATCATTCGAATCAGGGTCTAGAATAGCAATATCAATATGCTTTCTTTGATTCCTATCTAGTTGGACCACAAACTCCTGTCGAATAGAAGACTCGGGATAGCCAAGTTCCTTAAGCTTAGGAAATAACATTAAATACATTACTTCTACTTCGTTCAATTCCTGTTCTCCTTTCGCATTCAACGCTAAGTTCAATGGTGACTCATTTTTGTCACCTCTCACTGATAATTTCAAACAAAAATGACGACTGTAAATGCATCCACTGAAACGAGTTGTTAGGCATGATGCTCGACATTTCCATCTAAAAACTCTACGCGATGAATTTTAAACCCAGTTGTTTTATCATGAAAATATAAATGTATACTAGAGATTTCATCACCTTTGCTCTCAGAGTATAAATATGCATGAACAGACTTCAATGCTGAATCCAAATAGTCAATAGAGAAGCAGTCTTTTTCTGCCCCTCGAATTGGTATAAAAGTTATCTGAATATTTCTTCCATTGTAATCGACCACTTGAATCAGATCAGTAGAAATATTACGTGATTTAAACTCTTCACACTTCTCTGAGAAATATGAATATATTTTTGGAGCAATATACGTTTTGTATAAATCTTCCCATACAGATTTAAGTATGATTACTGTTGTTGCCCCTATAAGTGCAATTGAAGCCGGCTCAGCTCCTTTCTTGACCCATCGCCCTACATTCACATCTGAACCCATGGAAATTGCGTCAATTACAGACTGGTCGTTATAATGTGGGTACGGAAGGTAAATAATTAACTCGGGACTTGGACTTAGCTCCTCAGTAATTTCAAAATAAGAGATACTAAAACCACCAAGCGAAATTTTTAGATCATTAGTTTCGCAAAACACATTGCCTATTAAAGACCACTCACCGGCATTATTTACATCTTCAACTAGTCTGATATTTTCTATGTATCCGGCATTTTTATGCATTAAATCATGATCTTGGTTTAATGGCTGCTTTTTACCTTGGCAGCTTAAAACGAACTTATCTAAGACATATTTAGGGATTTTTTCACCTTGAGAGTCAACCCTTGTACCACCTAAAACTTGATCTTTAAAATATTTCATGTCGCTATATGACGCCTTGTTTCGATGGTTATTTAATAGTGATTAGATAGAAGGCGGTACTATTTCAAAAGAAGAGTTTCCGTATAAGTCCGCCTTATCTTCACAACAGTAAAAAATTAATTTTAAATCATGATATTGCAGTAATATCATTAGTGTCTAACTGCATTCGCTTCTATCCACAGTTGCCCTACTAGCACTTGGCGTACTAGCACCATTGCCAAATTACACCCAAGCAACCGTCCGACAGTCTTCTGTCTGCAGTCTTTAATCCAAACGATGTATCTAGTTTGGCTAATCGATGACATCAAAAAGGCCATCTCCAAATGGCTATCCTAGCGAGCATGACAGATAAACAAAAGAGGATGATGATAATTTGATGAGCAAGATCAACAAATTAATCGATAAGTTTCTATGCTGACCGCACATAAGAGGTGCTTAGTTGTGGAAAAGAAAAGACGCCCTCAGGCGTCTTTCTTATTGCTGGGTGTTAGAGCCAACCGGTTAGGAGATCTCCCCCCCTCCCCACCTTGCCCCGCAGCCAAATCAGATCGGGGTGATGGAGGTGATATGGGCCGAGCCATCCAGAGACTGGAAGATCTGCACCACGGCTTCCCCGTGGATCGGGTTGGGCAACGGCACCGTGGTTTTGCATTTGAAACGGTAGTTGGTGCCGGCAACGACCTGGGTGGAGACTTCAAAGGGGGTGTACTGCACCCCGACAAATCCTTCCAGCGCCTGGTTGAATACGGCCTGATCTTTGGCGCTCAGCTTGTGGTAGGCAGTCCATCCGCCCAACAACACTGCTTGTTCTGACATAAGTAACCCTCCGTGATCTCTTGTCCCTACTCGTTTGGCTGTTCGGGTTCCGCCCCGTTTATTCAAGTGGTGTCCGGACTCCACCGGGGGTCATACCAGATTTGGCATGTCCGGTGTCGACAGTGCACATAAAGGCGTTGCTGTCGTCACTCTCCCCTGCTGCCACGACCCTCGCCTCACAGCATCGGTCTCAATTGGCATGGCTGAGCCTAGTGCGAGATCCATAAAACACCCCCTGTCATATCTGACAGAGGCAGGGAGGCGAGAAAGCGGCTAGCGAGGGGAAAAATGAGGCGCAAACGATTGGAAAAAGAAAAGACGCCGCAAGGGCGTCTTTTTGACATTTTTATGCTTGAAGGGCGAAAGGGCGTCAGCCGCTTATTCCCATTCGATGGTTGCGGGCGGCTTGCCGGAGACGTCGTACACCACGCGGGAAATACCGTTGATCTCGTTGATGATGCGATTCGACACGTGACCGAGGAAGTCGTACGGCAGATGGGCCCAGTGAGCAGTCATAAAGTCGATGGTCTCGACCGCGCGCAGGGCAATGACCCAGTCATATTTGCGGCCATCGCCCATGACGCCGACGGAGCGCACCGGCAGGAACACAGCGAACGCCTGGCTGACCTGGTTGTAGAGGTCGGCTTTGCGCAGCTCTTCGATAAAGACGGCATCGGCGCGGCGCAGGATATCGCAGTACTCTTTCTTCACTTCGCCAAGCACCCGCACGCCCAGACCCGGGCCCGGGAACGGGTGACGGTAGAGCATGTCGTAGGGCAGACCCAGCTCGAGGCCAACGCGGCGCACTTCGTCTTTGAACAGCTCGCGCAGCGGCTCCACCAGCCCCATCTTCATCTCTTCCGGCAGGCCGCCGACGTTGTGGTGAGACTTGATGACGTGGGCCTTGCCGGTCTTGCTGGCAGCCGATTCGATGACGTCAGGATAGATGGTGCCTTGTGCCAGCCACTTGGCGTTTTTCAGCTTTTTCGCTTCATCGTCAAACACTTCGACGAAGACGCGGCCGATGATCTTGCGCTTGGCTTCCGGTTCATCTTCACCGGCCAGGGCGGAGAGGAAGCGCTCTTCGGCATCGACCTTGACGATGTTCAGACCAAAGTGGTCACCAAACATCTCCATCACCTGGGTGCCTTCGTTCAGGCGCAGCAGACCGTTGTCGACGAAGACGCAGGTCAGGCGATCGCCGATGGCGCGGTGCACCAGCATGGCGACCACGGAGGAGTCCACACCGCCGGAGAGGCCCAGGATCACCTCGTCGTCACCCACCTGCTCGCGGATGCGGGCAACGGCGTCGTCGATGATGGTGGCCGGGGTCCACAGGCATTCGCAGCCGCAGATGTCTTTGACGAAGTGCTCCAGCATGCGGGCACCCTGACGGGTGTGGGTCACTTCCGGGTGGAACTGCACGCCGTAGAAACGCTTGGCCTCGTTGGCCATGGCGGCATGCGGGCAGGTGGCGGTCTGGGCGATGGTGGTGAAGTCGGCCGGGATGGTGGTGACCTTGTCGCCATGGCTCATCCACACATCCAGCAGGGCATTGCCGTTGTCGGCGATGGCATCTTCGATGTTGCGCAGCAGCGCGCTGGTCTTGCCGGCGTTGCCCAGCACTTCCACCTTGGCGTAACCGAATTCACGCTCGGTGGAGGATTGCACCTTGCCACCCAGCTGCTCGGCCATGGTCTGCATGCCGTAGCAGATGCCAAACACCGGCACGCCAGCGTTGAACACGTACTCGGGGGCGCGCGGGCTGCCCGCTTCGGTGACGGACTCGGGGCCGCCGGAGAGGATGATGCCGCTCGGATTGAATTCGCGGATCTGCTCTTCGGTCACATCCCAGGCCCACAGTTCGCAGTAGACGCCGATTTCGCGCACGCGACGGGCGATCAGCTGGGTGTACTGGGAACCGAAGTCGAGGATAAGGATACGGTGCTGGTGAATGTCTTTAGTCATTTTATTCCTGCATCAGGCTGCTGTTGTCACAAAAAGCACGGGATAAAAAAGGGGTGGAGAAACGGGGCCGCAGCCCCGTTTTATCAGCCCATCCGGTAGTTGGGGGCTTCTTTGGTAATGGTCACGTCGTGAACGTGGGACTCTTTCATCCCGGCGCCCGAGATGCGCACGAATTCGGCCTTGGTGCGCATGTCGTCGATGGTGGCGCTGCCGGTCAGGCCCATGGAGGAGCGCAGACCGCCCATCTGCTGGTGGATGATCTCTTTGAGGCGGCCCTTGTACGGCACGCGCCCTTCGATCCCTTCCGGCACCAGCTTGTCGGCGGCGTTGTCGGTCTGGAAGTAACGGTCGCTGGAGCCCTTGGACATAGCGCCCAGAGAACCCATGCCACGGTAGGACTTGAAGGAGCGGCCCTGGTAGAGCTCGATCTCACCCGGCGCCTCTTCGGTACCGGCGAACATGGAACCCACCATGACGCAGCTGGCGCCCGCGGCGATGGCCTTGGCCACGTCACCGGAGAAGCGGATGCCGCCATCGGCAATCACCGGGATGCCGGTGCCTTCCAGCGCGTCAACGGCGTCGGAGATGGCGGTGATCTGGGGCACGCCCACACCGGTCACGATACGGGTAGTACAGATGGAGCCCGGGCCGATACCGACCTTGACGGCGTTGACGCCGGCAGCGGCCAGCGCCTTGGCGCCCGCGGCAGTAGCCACGTTGCCGCCGATGATCTGCAGATCAGGGTAGGCTTCGCGGGTCGCCTTGATGCGATCCAGCACGCCCTGGGAGTGACCGTGGGAGGAGTCGATCAGCAGCACGTCCACACCGGCTTCCACCAGGGCGGCGACGCGCTCTTCGTTGCCGGCACCGGCACCGACGGCGGCACCGACCCGCAGACGACCCTTGTCATCTTTACAGGCGTTCGGCTTGCGCTCGGCTTTCTGGAAGTCTTTGACGGTGATCATGCCCTTGAGTTTGAAGTCGGCGTTGACCACCAGCACCTTCTCGATACGGTGCTTCTGCATCAGGCCAACCACCTCTTCACGAGGCGCCCCTTCACGCACGGTGACCAGACGATCCTTCTGGGTCATGATCTGTTCGACAGTCTGGGAGAGATCGGTCACGAAGCGCACGTCACGACCGGTGATGATGCCCACCAGCTGGTTGCCTTCGGTTACCACAGGATAGCCGGCGAAACCGTTCTTGTGGCTCAGCTCCTTGATCTGGGCGATGGTCAGGTCAGGGCGTACGGTGACGGGGTCGGTGACCACACCGCTCTCGTACTTCTTGACCTTGCGCACTTCTGCAGCCTGCTGCTCGATGGACATGTTCTTGTGGATAAAGCCGATACCGCCTTCCTGGGCCAGTGCGATAGCCAGACGGGCTTCGGTCACTGTGTCCATGGCAGCGGAGATCATGGGGATGTTCAGGCTGATGGCAGAGGTCAGCTTGGTACGCAGATCGGCAGTATTGGGAAGAACTTCGGAGTGGGCGGGAACCAACAGTACATCGTCGAAGGTTAACGCTTCTTTGGCAATCCTGAGCATGGCAATATCTCACCGTTGAGGAAGTGGGGGTGTAAAATATTGCCGACGAAGTTTACTCACGCATTGGTCACTGGTAAAGAAGTTTTTTGAATTTTTTATGGCGTTTTGGCCTTTTCAGCCGCCAAGCCGCTAAAAAACCAACATTTTCAGTCGCAAAACAGCCTTTTGGGGACAAAAGAGTTGTCTCATTGCGGTTTTATGCAAAAAAGTTCCCGTTTCATTTTTTCAGGCAGCCCCGCAACCCCTCCCCCGTCACAGACCCGTTGGCACCTGTCGGGCTCCCTCGCCAACCGGGTCACTCGCCTCTGGCAAGTTCGTCAACAACTATGCCGAGCTGCGCCGTATCCGAACTGGTTCACCCGGGTTGGCACGTTCAGCTAAGTGACCTTTTCACGGCGCGGGTTTGCTTTGAGCCGGCGCCTGCGTATCATGATTAACATTCTGAATTGAAATGGAATTTCATGATGAATCACGGACACTCGCAAGGGCGCATGGCCATAACCCTGGCGGCACTGGGGGTCGTCTATGGCGATCTCGGCACCAGCCCGCTCTATGCTCTCAAGGAGAGCTTCGCCGGACACCTGGGCCTGCAACCCACGCCGGCGGGGATCCTCTCCATCGTCTCCCTCTTCTTCTGGACCATCATGATCGTGGTCTCATTCAAATATGTGTTGCTGGTGCTTCGGGCCGACGACAAGGGAGAAGGGGGGATCCTCACCCTCGCCTCGCTGGCCTCCCGCCGCCTCCCGGCCAGGTCGCGCGCCCTGCTCATGATGCTGGGTCTGGTCGGCGTGGGGCTCTTTATCGGGGATGCGGTGATCACCCCCGCCATCTCGGTGCTCTCGGCGGTCGAAGGGCTGCAGGTGATCACCCCGGAACTGGTGCCCTTCGTGCTGCCCATCACCCTCACCGTACTGGTGATCCTGTTCGGGGCCCAGCATTACGGCACCGCCGGCATCGGCCGCCTGTTTGGCCCGGTCATGCTGCTCTGGTTCGGGGTGCTGGCGGCGCTCGGCGCCTATGAGATCGGGCAAAACCCCGCCATCCTGCAGGCTGTCAACCCGCTCTACGCCCTCGATTTCATGGTCAGCCGACCGGGGGTCGCTTTTATCACCCTGGGGGCCGTCGTGCTCTGCGTCACCGGCACGGAGGCGCTCTACGCCGACATGGGCCACTTTGGCCGTGGCGCCATCCAGCTGGCCTGGGGCTCCCTGGTGATGCCGGCCCTGCTGCTCAACTACTTCGGCCAGGGGGCCCTGCTGCTGCGCAATCCCGCCGCCATCGAAAACCCCTTCTACCTGCTCGCCCCCTCCTGGCTGGCCTTTCCGCTGTTGATCCTCGCCACCCTGGCCACCGTCATCGCCTCCCAGGCGGTGATCTCGGGCACCTACTCGGTGGTGCGCCAGGCCATCTTGCTCGGCTACCTGCCGCGCCAGGAGATCCGCCACACCTCGGAGCACGAGATAGGCCAGATCTACCTGCCGCTGGTGAACTGGCTGCTGCTGGGGGGCATCGTCATCGTCATCCTCTGGTTCCAGAGTTCAAGCAACCTGGCGGCCGCCTACGGCATCGCGGTGACCGGCACCATGGCGCTCACCACCCTGCTGTTGATGGTGGTGGCCGCCCGCCGCTGGAAGTGGTCGCGCTGGCTGATTGCGCTGGTGTGCGCGCCGCTGCTGCTGGTCGATGTCACCTTCTTTGCCGCCAATACCACCAAGTTTCTGGCCGGTGGCTGGCTCCCCATCCTGTTTGCGCTGCTGGCCATCCTGGTGATGACCACCTGGAAGCGCGGACGGGAGCTGGTGCTCGACAAGCTGGAACACAAATCACTGGCACTGAAAGGGTTTGTCGACAACATGCAGGCAGACCCGCCGCTGCAGGTACCCGGCACCGCCGTGTTTCTCTCGAAATCGGTGCAGGTGGTGCCCCATGCCATGCTGCACAACCTCAAACACAACAAGATCCTGCACGAACGGGTCATCTTCCTGACCGTTCAGATCAAGGACGAGCCCTGGCTCTCCTTCAAGGAGCGCATCGAACTCACCCACCTTGGCGAGGGGTTCTGGCAGGTGGTCGCCCACTTCGGCTACAAGGAGGTACCCTCCATGGAGGAGATCTTCCAGGCCTGCGCCCAGGAGGATCTGAAGGTCACCATGGCCAAGACCTCCTTCTTCCTCTCCCACGAGCACCTGGTCAGCACAGATCTGCCCGGCATGGCGCGCTGGCGAGAGGGGCTGTTCGTCTGGATGAACCGCAACTCCCTCAAGGCCACCGACTTTTTCCATATTCCGGCCAACCGGGTGGTGGAGCTCGGGGTATTGCTGGAGCTGTAACCCGCAGCCACCACTCATTACCAGAAGGCGGCGTTGCAACCTGTGAGGTGGCAAAGGGAGCTTGGTGTCGATGCTTATCTCCCGGTTTTTCATCCTGTTACGATTAAAACACGATTGATAATAGTTATTGTTTGATGGGCTATTCGTCGGGCAAGCTTGCGGCATCGGCGCCGGTTCTGGCGCCCTCACACCAGCCGTTTGAGTATGAATATGAAGACTCGTCAGGGAGCCCAGTGATGGACGCCTGCAGCCCGAGACCAACACTGCCCGCCAACGATCCCGACGCCGCCCGTCTCGTTTGCCTTGCCATCTCGATCGCCCTGCATCTTGCCGCCTTCTGGTGGCTCTATGCGCACCAGCCTGCCCCCATCACCCCGCCCTTGCCGCTGACCCTGTCGGCCCGCTGGGTCGGCGAAGCTGCAACCAATGACGCCCCCGCCCCTGCTACCACAGCGCAGCAAGTACAAAAAGTGCCGCAAAAAGCCAGACCGTTACCGACCCCCAAAAAACCGCCGCTCAAGCCAGTTAAAAAGAGCGTCAAGCCGGTGGTCAAACCGCTTGAAAACCGCACCCCGCCGGTGCAGCCCACCAAGGTCATGCCGGTGAGCAGTCCGCAACCGCCGGTCACCGCGCCCGCCCTTGCGGCGGCAGCAACGGCCGCACAGTCGAGCGGCGAAAGTGCCAGTCAGCATCCTGCCCGCAAGGCTGGCGGCGGCGCTGGCAACAGCGCCCCCATCGCCCGCGATGCCCGACTCAACAACCCCGAGCCCCAATACCCCTATGAGTCGAGACGACGGGGAGAAGAGGGGCGGGTCATCCTCCATGTGTGGGTGACGGCCGAGGGCACCGCCGCCTCGGTGGAGGTGGCCAAAAGCAGCGGCTATCGGCGGCTGGACATGACGGCCCGCAAGACCGTCAGCCGCTGGAAATTCATTCCTGCCAAACAGAACAACGTGGCCGTCGAGGCCTCGGCAAAAGTCACCATCATTTTCAAATTAAGGGCTTGAACATGGATCCTGAAATCGCAAGCAACGGCATGGGCATCGCCCACCTGCTCAGCCAGAACAGCGGCGTGGGGCTGATCCCCTTCATCCTGCTGGTATTGATGTCCCTTGGTACCTGCTACTACGCCCTGCTCAAGGGCTATCTCGCGCAGCGGGAACAACGCCTCAACGCCCGCTTCGTCGCCGATTTCTGGCAGCACGACAGCATGCCGGAGATGGAGCGCCAGCTGGCCCACCTGCCGCCGCAGGAAGCCTATGGCCGGCTGACCGGCGCCGCGCTGGCGGCCGTGGCCCAGCTGAACCGGGCCGAGGAGCGTGCGGTCAGCTGCAAGCTGGGTTCGTCGGATGAATATCTGCTGCGTGCCATGCGCCGGGC
The DNA here is from genome assembly GCF_049175815.1 of Aeromonas sp. 600276. Classification (NCBI taxonomy): domain Bacteria; kingdom Pseudomonadati; phylum Pseudomonadota; class Gammaproteobacteria; order Aeromonadales; family Aeromonadaceae; genus Aeromonas; species Aeromonas sp. 600276. The sequence goes on from NZ_JAAKVU010000003.1 coordinate 10,170, forward strand.
CATCACCCAGGAGCGGGTGCGGCTGGAACAGGGACTGGCCTTCCTCGCCTCGGTGGGCTCGGCAGCCCCCTTCATCGGGCTGTTCGGCACCGTCTGGGGCATCTACCACGCCCTGCTGGCCATCGGCGCCGCCGGCCAGAGCAGTCTGGACAAGGTCGCCGGCCCCGTGGGCGAGGCACTGATCATGACCGGCTTCGGCCTCGCGGTCGCCCTGCCGGCCGTGCTCATCTACAACTTCTTCGTGCGGCGCAATCGCCTCAGGCTCGCGGCGCTGGAGGAGTTTGGCCACGATCTGTTCACCCTGCTGGTGACCGGCTGCGAGCAGGTCGCCACAACCAAGGTCACTCCGCTGATGGAGCGGAAAACCAGAGAGGGGCGCGGCTGATGGCATTTGGCAAACTGTCGGACGAGGGGGACGATCAACCCCTCTCCGAGATCAACATGATCCCGATGATCGACGTCATGCTGGTGCTGCTCATCGTCTTCATGATCACCGCCCCTCTGCTCACCAACGCGGTCAAGCTGGAGCTGCCAGAGGCCAGCAGCCAGCTCAACCAGCCAGACAAAGAGGAGATCAACCTCGCCATCGATGGCGCCGGCAAGATCTACTGGAACGATCAGCAGGTCGACGAGGCCGCCCTGCTCGCCAGGATGGAGAGCGCCGGCCAGGCCGAGGGGGAGCAGCCCGAGATCCAGCTGCGCATCGATCGCAAGGTGGAGTACGGCATCATCGCCAGGGTGATGGCCCAGGCCTCCCGGCACGGCCTGCACAAGATTGCCTTCGTGAGCCAGCCGGAGCCGTAACGCTCCCGTCACCCACACACCGGCACCACAGGGCATGGATGCCCTGCTGCCATCCTGGCAGTTGCCAGCACAGGCACCTTGTCGGCATCATGCCGATGCAGCGCCAATATTGGCCACCATCACCGCAAGGACGACACCATGAAACCTGCCGATTATGGGCGCCTGCTTCTGCTGGCCGCCATCTGGGGCGCCAGCTTCCTGTTCATGCGCATCGCCGCCCCGGCGTTTGGCGCCGTCAACACCACCTTCCTGCGGGTGCTGTTCGCCCTTATCGGGCTTGCCGTCATGCTCCTGCTGCTGCGCGCCCCCATGGGGTTTCAGGGCAAGCTCAAGTCCGCCATGCTGCTCGGCGTCATCAACTCCGCCATCCCGTTTCTGATGTACGCCATCGCCGCCCTCTGGCTGCCGGCCGGCTACTCGGCCATCCTCAACGCCACCACGCCGCTGATGGGGGCCCTCATCGGCTTTTCCTGCTTCAACGAGCGCCTTGACAGGCGCAAATGGCTGGGGGTGGTATTGGGGGTGATCGGGATCAGCCTCATCACCACCACCGGCGAGGTGAGTGCCGGCGGGCATCTGCTGCCCGGAGTGCTGGCCTGCCTGTTTGCCACCGCCTGCTACGGCCTCGCCGGTTTTCTCACCCGCAGCTGGATCACCCATCGCGGCGGGCTCGATGCCAAGCTGGTGGCTTTTGGCAGCCAGCTGGGTGCCAGCCTGTTTCTGCTGCCCTTTTTCGCTTACCAGCTGGCGACCGGCCCCGACGTCGACTGGGCCGTGCCCACCGCCTGGGCCAGCGTGCTGGCGGTCGGGGTGGTCTGCACCGCCCTCGCCTATCTGCTCTATTTTCGACTGATCGCCGATATCGGCCCGCTGCGCAGTCTCACCGTCACCTTCCTCATTCCCCCTTTTGGCATCTTGTGGGGTGCGCTGGTGCTGGGCGAGACCTTGAGCCAGGGTTTCGTGCTGGGGGGCCTGGTCGTCTGCCTCTCGGTCTGGCTGGTGACCAGCCAGGCCAGCTCCCCGGCCGTTCAGGCCCGGGCGCAGCCTCAGGATCCGGACGCACGCTGAACCCGACAGGGCCAGCGCCGCTCGGCGTTCGCCCCGAACTGCGTTAAGATGGCGCCATTGTTTTATGCCCCCGCCCCCAAGGCGGGGCACACAGCGCAGGACCAGCCTTGAACTACCGCAACGAACCGAGTCAAAGCAGACAACAGCAGGTCTTTACCGTCACCCGCCTCAACAGCGCCGTGCGCATGATCCTGGAGCAGGATCTGGGGCTGGTGTGGCTGACCGGCGAGCTCTCCAACCTGGCGATGCCAAGCTCCGGCCACTGGTACTTCTCCCTCAAGGACATGTCGGCCCAGGTGCGCTGTGCCATGTTCAAGGGCAACAACCGGCGGGTGGCCTTCCGCCCGCAGGACGGCATGCAGGTGCTGGTGCAGGCGCGGGTCTCGCTTTATGAGCCGCGCGGCGACTACCAGCTGATCATCGAGTCGATGCAGCCGGCGGGCGATGGCGTGCTGGCGCTGCGCTTTGAGGAGCTCAAGCGCCGCCTCGGCGCCGAGGGGCTGTTCGACGAGGGGCGCAAGCGGCCGCTGCCGCGCGAACCGCGCGCCGTGGGGTTGGTCACCTCAGCCACCGGCGCCGCCCTCCACGACATGCTGACGGTGCTCAAACGCCGCGCACCGGATCTGCCGGTGTTTATCTACCCGACCCAGGTGCAGGGCAGCGCCGCCATCGGCCAGATCGCCTCTGCCATTGCCCTGGCCAACCGCCGCGCCGAAGTGGATGTGCTGATCGTCGGGCGCGGCGGCGGCTCGCTTGAAGATCTCTGGTGCTTCAATGAAGAGGCGGTGGCGCGTGCCATCGCCCACTCCGCCATCCCGGTGGTGAGCGCGGTGGGCCACGAGGTGGACGTCACCATCAGCGACTTTGCCGCCGACTTGCGCGCCCCGACCCCGTCGGCGGCGGCCGAGCTGGTGGCGCCGGATCAGAGCGCCCGCGCCCAGCGCCTCGCCCATCTCAAGCAGCAACTGCTGCAGGCCATGAACCGCCAGCAGACCGCCGCCCGCCATGATTTCATCCTGCTGCAAAAGCGGCTCGACCATCAGGATCCGAAGCGGCGACTGGAGCAGCAATCCCAGCGCCTCGACGAGCTCTCTGCCCGTTTGCAGCAGCTGATGAACCACAAACTGCATCAGGGGGAGCGGCGCCTCGCCAACCTGGAGCTGCGCCTGCAGGGCAAGAGCCCGGAGCGCTTGCTGGCCGCCGGCAAGCGCCGCCACCAGCTGGCCGAGGAACGCCTTCATGCCCTCATCGCCAAACGCCGGGATCTGGCCGACCACCGCCTCGCCATGCTCAGCGCCCGCCTCGACGGGGTGAGCCCGCTCGCCACCCTGGGCCGCGGCTACTCCATCACCCGCACCCAGAGCGGTGAGGTGATCAGCCGCGCCGCCCAGGTCGATGCCGGCCAGACGCTGGTCACCCAGCTTGCAGAGGGGCAGCTGCGGGTGCGGGTGGAAGAGGTCCACCAGCCATAACGAACAAGGGGGCACATCAGGTGCCCCCTTGTTTATTCTTCGTCAGGCCCTCTCGGCCAGCGCACTCACACCAGCGAATGGCGCACCGCCTGCGCCGGATCGGCAGGCGTCGTACCCGACCCCGCCAGCGGGTTGAGCTGTAAATATTCAAACAACCCTGCCTGCAGATTGACGTTCCAGAAGCGCCCTGCCAGGGTGAGCTCGAGTCGCACCTCGCTCAGCGTTGCCAGCCCATGCAGCTGCCAGGCCTCGAACAAGGGTTGCAGATGTGCCCGTAGCGGCGCCGACAAGTGGGCCAGCGCCAGCCAGCCGCTGTCGAGCGCACCGCGCAGCAGACCATCAAGGCGGCCATCGGGATTGCGTCCCATCACCATGCCAGGAGCCCGCTGATCCGCCGCCAGCGCCTCGTGCCAGAGCGCCAGATCCCGGCCATACATGAGGCCGTGCCCATGCACGTTGCCGCCAGCCCCGGCCCCGAAGGGGAGGATCTCGGCGCCGCGCTTGGCCATCTGGTTGTAGCAGCTCTGCTCGGCCTCGCCGCGCCGCCAGTGGCTGCAGGAGAGCCGCTGCCAACCCCCCTGCTCCAGCGTCTGGGCGCCATAGGCATACATGCTGGCCCGCTGTTGACCGTCGGCGGCCCAGCCGAGCTTGCCCCTCGCCTCGGCACGGGCCAGATGGGTGCCGGCCATGGCGATGAGCTGATAGAGATCCACCCCGTGTACCCCGCTCGCCATCACGTCCGCGATGTCTTGACGCCACACCGCATCATCCTGGCCAGGCAGGCCGAAGATGAGATCGGCCACGATCACGGCGCCGTCGTGACGGGTCAGCTCCCCCAGCCGGGTCAACAGGGTCTCCCGGTCGTCGAAGCGAGCCGCCTCCTGGCGCACCTCGGTATCAAAGCTCTGCACCCCGAACGAGAAGCGGTTGAAGCCGCCCGCCAGCGCATTGTGCCACTTGGCATCATCAAAACCGTTGAGGCGCCCCTCCAGGGTCACCTCCGCATCCGAAGTCAGAGGAAAACGACGGATGGCGGCGGCCAGCATCGCCAGCTCGTCGGCGCTCATGTCCGTCGGCGTGCCGCCCCCCACATAGACGGCCGAGAAGGGGCGGCTCTGGGTGAAGGGTGTCTCCGCCGCCTTGGCAAGCGAACTGCATAGTGCGTCGACATAGCGGGTGATACGGGCCGGGTTGGCGCCATTTTCAAAGAAATTGCAGAAGCTGCAACGCTTGCGGCAAAACGGGATGTGGATATAGAGCGCCCGCTCATCCGCCTCACTCCCGCAGCGCCACCAGGCTTGCCAGTCGGCATGATCGAGGGTGAGCGGGCGCATGCCGCCGCGACTGGCGTGGGCCGAGGTCTTGGCGCCAAAGGCGAACTTGAGGGGATCCGGGGTGGCAAGACCAGTCATGGTCGGGGTCAGCAGTGGTGTCATCGCAGGCAGGGTTATCAAGTGAAATAATGCAAATGATAAACACTATCAATAAGAGCCAAGTTTGTGCTGGATCAACTCAACGACGAACAGCTCTCGTTTGCTACGCACCATTAACCTCCAACACAGATCCAGTTAACAGATAATTTACTCAAGATGAGGTAGGGTGTGCCGATAGAGAACCATCTCCCCCGTTCTGATGAGCGAACGCGGGGAGAGTCATCAACCATTGACGATCGCTCACCTGCGCATGGACCTGCCAACGATGCAAAATCTGTCTCTGAACTGGAAAATCTTTCTTCCCCTCGCCCTGGTCATCGGCTGCACCTTCGCCCTCAGCTTCGAGCTCTCCGCCTGGCTGCAACGGGATCTCGCCATCCGGCTGGCGGGTGAAAAGGTGGAGAGCGCCGCCAACACCTACATGGATCAGCTCAACGTGCTGATGATGACGGGGGCCATCGCCAACCGCCAGATCGTGCAAACCAAGCTCAAGAGCGAGGCCGGCATCGTCGAGGCCCGTCTGATCCGCGCCCCGGCGGTGACCAGTCTGTTCGGCCCCGGCCACCCGGATCAGCAGATTGAAGACAAGCTGGATGAGCGCGCCATCAACCAGGGTGAGACCATTCTCGAGCAGCAGGGCAACCAGCTCACCCTGATCAAGCCCTTCAAGGCCTACAAGGAGTACCGCGGTACTCAGTGCACCACCTGCCACCAGGTGGCGGAAGGGACCGTCATGGGGGCGGTGCGCATCAGTTACGATCTCAGCCACACCTTCGGCGAGATCCACCGCAACAACCTGATCCTGAGCGGCAGCCTGGTGGCGGTATTCGGGCTGGGCTTTGGCCTGCTGGGCTGGGTGCTGCAGCGCTACATCAAGCGGCCGGTACGCCATCTGCAGCTGGCCATGACCCGCATGGCCAAGGAGCGGGATCTCTCCCTCCCCCTGATTAATCCCAACCGGGATGAGCTGGGCGAGATGACCCGCGCCGTCAGCGACATGGTGCAAGGGTTTCGCCACAGCCTGCAGGAGGTGGAGAGCGCCACCCACCAGCTCTATCAGGAGTCCAACCAGATCCGCCAGGTGGCGACCCAGACCGAAGGCTCGGCCCGCCAGCAGGAGAGCATGACGGTACAGGTGGCCGCCGCCGTCAGCGAGCTGGCCGCCAGCTCCCACGAGGTGCGCGAACACGCCCGCAAGAGCGCCGAGCTCTCCGCCCTCACCAACCAGGATGCGGCCAACACCAGTCGCCTCGCCCAGCACTCCATCAACGACATGGGCGAAATGTCGGCAGAGATCGAGCGGGTCGACAAGGTGATCCAGCAGCTCGACAACCGCTGTCTGGCGGTCGACGGGGTGCTGGAGGTGATCAAGGGCATCGCGGATCAGACCAATCTGCTCGCCCTCAACGCCGCCATCGAGGCGGCCCGGGCTGGCGAGCAGGGCCGCGGCTTTGCGGTGGTGGCCGACGAGGTGCGCGCCCTCTCCAACCGCAGCCGCGCCGCCAGCGAGGAGATCTCCCAGATGATCGCCGCCCTGCAGAACGAGGCCCAGAGCGCGGTATCGGTGATCGGGGATGCCAAGGCCAAGGCGGACGAGAGCATCCACAAGACGGAGGCGACCCTGGCCGCCATGCAGAACATCATCGGCCGCATCAGCAGCATCAACGATCTCAACGCCCAGATGGCGCAGTCCGCCGAGGAGCAGGACAGGGTCTGCAGCGAGGTGGACGGCTCGGTGAGCGACATTCGCAACACCTCCAACGACACCCTGGGCCAGGCCCACGCCGCCAATCTCGCCAGCGTCCAGCTGGTGGAGCAGTGCCGCAAGCTCGAGCAGCTGCTCAAGACCTACCGCTGGTGATCATGCCTGCCGCCCGCGGCGGCCAATAAAAAAGCGCGACCCCGGGTCGCGCTTTTGTTTTGCGTCTTGTTGAGCTGGCGCGCGGCCCGGCCGAAATTAACCTGCGTTGCGGGTGGCCACCGCATCGGCCAGATTGCGCAGCAGGGTCTCGGTGTCGGCCCAGCCGATGCAGGCATCTGTGATGCTCTGACCGAAGGTGAGTTCGCACCCTTCCACCAGATCCTGACGACCCTCCACCAGGTGGCTCTCCACCATGACGCCGAACACCGCCTTGCTGCCGGCACGCAGCTGACCAGCCACGTCCTCGGCCACCAGCATCTGGTTCTTGAACTGCTTGCTGCTGTTGGCATGGCTGAAGTCGATCATCACCTTCTGCGGCAGACCGGCCTTGTCCAGCCCCTTCACCACCTCGTCCACGTGGGCGGCGCTGTAGTTTGGCTCACGGCCACCGCGCAGAATGATATGACAGTCCGGGTTGCCCCGGGTCGCGACGATGGCGGAGTGGCCGTACTTGGTCACCGACAGGAAGTGGTGCGGCGCGCTGGCAGCGCCGATGGCATCGATGGCCACCTTGATGGTGCCGTCGGTGCCGTTCTTGAAGCCCACCGGGCAGGAGAGACCGGAGGCCAGCTCGCGGTGCACCTGGGATTCGGTGGTGCGGGCCCCGATGGCGCCCCAGCTCATCAGATCCGCCACGTATTGCGGGGTGATCATGTCGAGGAACTCGGAGGCGGTCGGCAGCCCCATGTCGTTGAGATCCAGCAGCAGCTTGCGACCGATGCGCAGGCCATCGTTGATCTGGCAGCTGTTGTCGAGGTAAGGGTCGTTGATCAGCCCCTTCCAGCCCACCGTGGTACGCGGCTTCTCGAAGTAGACCCGCATCACGATCTCCAGCTGACCCTTGAGTTCATCACGCAGCACCTTGAGGCGCTTGCCGTACTCCAGCGCGGCGGCCGGGTCGTGAATGGAACAGGGGCCGATCACCACCAGCAGGCGCTGATCTTCACCGGCCAGGATCTGATGGATGGCCTGACGGGATTCAAAGACGGTATTGGATGCGACCTCGGTGGCCGGAAACTTCTCAAGCACCGCAACCGGGGGTAATAACTCTTTGATTTCACTAATACGAACGTCGTCGGTTTGATGCTGCATGATGAGGCTTCCTGCTAGATGACTGCGATAAAGAAACTTCAATCTAGCCCGCACAAGCAGTGGTGTAAATAGAAAATTACATTATTGGATAAGGAATTTTCTTAACCTACCTTGCAAGTTTGAATAATGCTGCTAGGCGAGGATAAAGAGAGGGGGGTAGCAGAGCGGGACAGCCCAAAGAAACAGGCCCGCTGCGAGGCGGGCCTGGTTGACTCATGCACGCTGGCTGATGCTGGCCAGCTTGTCGAAGTAGTCCGGGAAGGTCTTGGAGGTACAACCCGGATCATTGATGGTGACGGCGGTATCGGACAGCGCCACCAGCGAGAAGCACATGGCGATGCGGTGGTCGTTGTAGGTATCGATGGCCGCATGCTTGAGCTGCGCTGGCGGGGTGACGGTGATGAAGTCACGCCCCTCCTCTACCTCGACGCCCAGCTTGCGCAGCTCGGTCGCCATGGCGTGCAGACGGTCGGTCTCCTTCACCCGCCAGTTGTAGATGTTGCGAATGGAGGTGGGCCCCTCGGCGAACAGCGCTGCCACGGCGATGGTCATGGCCGCATCGGGGATGTGGTTCATGTCCATGTCGATGCCGTGCAGCGGCCCCTGCTCGGCCTCGATGAAGTCATCGCCCCAGGTGATGCGGGCGCCCATCTTCTCCAGCACGTCGGCGAAGTGGATATCGCCCTGAATGCTGTGCTTGCCGATGCCGGTGACCCGCACCTTGCCCTTGATGGCGCCCGCCGCGAGGAAGTAGGAGGCGCTGGAGGCATCCCCTTCCACCAGGAAGTCGCCCGGGCTGACGTAGCTCTGGTTGCCCTTGATGTAGAACAGCTTGTAGTTGTCGTGCTCGATGACCACCCCGAACTGCTTCATGATGTGCAGGGTGATGTCGATGTAGGGCTTGGAGACCAGCTCCCCCTTGATGTGGATGCGGGTGTCGCCCGCCGCCATGGGCGCCGCCATCAGGAAGGCGGTCAGGAACTGGCTGGAGACGGAGCCGTCGACATGCACATCACCGCCCCACAGCCCCTTGGCATCCACCACCAGCGGCGGATAGCCGTCTTTCTTCAGGTACTGGATATGGGCGCCCGCTTCGCGCAGGGCATCCACCAGATGGCCGATGGGGCGCTCTTCCATGCGCGGTTCCCCGCCCAGGGTGTATTCGCCGGAGCCCAGACACAGCGCGGCGCACAGCGGTCGCATGGCGGTGCCGGCGTTGCCGAGGAACAGATTGACCGGCTCCTTCACCGCAAAGCTGCGACCCAGACCGTGCACGGTGCACTCGGTCTTGTCGGCGGAGAGCTTGTACTTGACCCCGAGCTGGGTCAGCGCCGCCAGCATGTGACGAATGTCATCGCTGTCGAGCAGGTTGGTGAGCCGGGTGGTGCCACGGGCCAGGGCTGCCAGCAGCAGGGCCCGGTTGGATACGCTCTTGGAGCCGGGCAGATTGACCTCACCGGCCACACGAGAAATGGGTTCCAAACGCAACGAATTCATAGACTTCCTGTACGATCTCAAAAAAATGACCTGACCGGACGTTAGCAGCCCGCGCCCTGCTCGGCAAGACTGCGGGTGGCACAAAAGCAGGCCGCGGGGGCGGCCGGTCCGGCATCAGGGAAAAAACAGACGCCGGGGAGTCCCCGGCGTCGGCAATCGGGGAATAACGCCTCAGCCGTGGCGCTTGGCAAAACCGTCCATAAAGCTGACCAGCGCCTTCACCCCTTCCAGCGGCATGGCGTTGTAGAGGCTGGCGCGCATGCCGCCGACGATGCGGTGTCCCTTGAGCGCCAGCAGGCCGGCGGCTTCCGACTCGGCCAGGAACAGCTTGTCCAGCTCGGCATTTTTCAGCTGGAATGGGATGTTCATCCGTGAACGGCAGCTGGCATCCACCTGGTTGCCATAGAAGCTGGACTGATCGAGATAGCCGTAGAGGAAATCGGCCTTCTCCTTGTTGCGCGCTTCCATCGCCTCGAGGCCACCCTGTTCTTTCAGCCACTCGAACACCAGCCCGGCCAGATACCAGGCGTAGGTGGGCGGGGTGTTGAACATGGAGTCGTTCTTGGCGGTGAGCTGGTAGTCGAAGATCGACGGCACATCGGCGCGGGCCTGATCCAGCAGATCGTCGCGCACGATGGCGATGGCCAGCCCAGAGGGGCCGATGTTCTTCTGGGCGCCGGCATAGATGATGCCAAAACGGCTCACGTCGATGGGACGGGAGAGGATGGTGGAGGAGAGATCCGCCACCAGCGGCACCTCGCCGGTGGCCGGGATGTCGAACATCTCGATGCCATCGATGGTTTCGTTCGGGCAGTAGTGCACATAGGCCGCATCGGCGCGAAACGCCGGGGTCGGCAGCAGGTGGGAGATCCCCTGCTCGTTCTTGGCAACACCCTGGAAGGTCTGGATATCGCCATACTTTTTGGCCTCATCCACCGCGCTCTGGGACCAGACCCCGGTCAGCAGGAAGTCGGCCTTTTTGTTGGCGCCCCCCAGCAGGTTCATGGGCACCGCGGAGAACTGGCCACGGCCGCCGCCGTGCATGAACAGCACCTTGTAGTTGTCAGGCACCGCCAGCAGCTCGCGCAGATCGGCTTCGGCCTTCTCGGCGACCGCCATGTAGGGCTTGCCACGGTGGGAGAGCTCCATGACCGAGGCTCCCAGCCCCTGGAAATTACAAAATTCGCGCTGGGCGCGCTCCATGACTTCAACCGGCAACATGGCGGGGCCGGCACAGAAGTTGTAAATCTGTTTGCTCATGACGCTTTCCGTGAGTGGATGAGTGTGATCGGTGACTTGTCTGGTTTTACACAAGTGCAGCCCCCGGATCAAAGGCTTTTTGGGAGCTGGCTCAACCTTTTGCCGACCCGCCGCCAGTGCTCTTGGCAGAAAAAAGCCCTGAACGGGTCAGGGCTTGCAGAGAACATGCGTGGAAATGGGCGTCTGCCGGCGCTCAATGCCCCAGGCCCCCTTTTTTCACCAGGTTACAGCTTGGCGGTGAGCTCCGGCAGCAAGGTGAAGAGATCCCCCACCAGCCCGTAGTCGGCCACCTGGAAGATCGGGGCCTCGCTGTCCTTGTTGATGGCGACGATCACCTTGGACTCTTTCATCCCCGCCAGATGCTGGATGGCGCCCGAGATGCCGACCGCGATATAGAGCTCGGGGGCCACCACCTTGCCGGTCTGACCCACCTGCAGATCGTTGGCGACAAAGCCCGCATCCACCGCCGCCCGCGAGGCACCCACCGCGCCGCCCAGCTTGTCGGCCAGCGCCTCGATCAGGGCGAATTGCGCCTTGGAGCCGAGCGCCCGCCCGCCGGAGACCACCACCCGCGCCGCCGCGAGCTCGGGTCTGGCGGAGCGCACGGCGCGCCGCTCGATGAGGCGGGTACGGCAAGTCACCTCGCTCACCGGCAACCGTTCTACCTCTGCCTGGCCGCCGCTCGCCGCCTTGGCGAAGGCGGTGGGCCGGATGGTGAGCACCTTGATGGGAGCACTGCACGCCACCCGGGCCACGGCGTTGCCCGCGTAGATGGGGCGCAGGAAGGTGTCACCGCTCTCGATGCCGGTCACCTCGGAGAGCATCTCCACTCCGAGCCTGGCCGCCACCCGCGGCAGCAGATCCTTGCCCTGGGTGCTGGCGGCCATCAGACAGTGCTGATAATCCCGCGCGATATGGGCCAGCAGCGGATCGACTCCGTCGCTCAGCCCCTCCGCCAGCATGGGATGCTCGGCCAGCAGCACACGATTCACCCCTTGCAGGGCGGCGGCCTGCTCGCCCGCCTCGGTCAGCCCCTGCCCCAGCAACAGCAGATGCACCTCGCCACCCAGCTGGCCCCCTGCAGTGACCAGACGGGCCACGTTGTCGGCCAACTGGCCCTGATGATGTTCGGCAATGATCAATACGCTCATGACTGCCCCTTGCTATCGTCCGTTGATGTCCCAGCCTGTGTGCCCATCACGCCCCCGAGCCTGTCGCCGGCGGGCGGGGTTCTGTTGATTGCTGGCAGCATCAGAGTACCTTCGCTTCGTGCTTGAGTTTGTCCAGCAGCTCGTCCACCGAGCCCACCATGATGCCGGCGCTGCGGGCAGCGGGGGCCATCACCCCGAGCAGCCGGGTCTGGCCGGCCGGCTCGACGCCGAGGTCGGCAAAGGGCGCGCTCTCGAGCGGCTTGCGCTTGGCCTTCATGATGTTGGGGAGCGAGGCAAAGCGCGGCTCGTTGAGGCGCAGATCCACGGTCACCACCGCTGGCAGCGCCATGCCGAGGGTCTCGAGTCCGCCGTCGATCTCGCGGGTCACCTGCAATTCCCCCTCCACCAGCTTGATGGCGGAGGCGAAAGTGGCGAGCGGCCAGTCATTGAGGGCGGCGAGCATCTGGCCCACCTGGTTGTTGTCGGAATCGATGGACTGCTTGCCGAGCAGCACCAGATCGGGCTTTTCCTGCTCGCATACCTGTTGCAGGGCGCGCGCCACGGTGAGCGGGGTCAGGGTCTCGCCGGTCACGTAATGACGGGCCCGATCCGCTCCCAGCGCCAGGGCGTGACGCAGCTGTTCGGCCGCCGCCTCGAGGCCGAAGGTCACCACCACCAGCTCGCTCGCCACGCCGGCTTCGCGCAGCCTGACCCCCTCTTCCACCGCAATTTCACAAAACGGGTTGATCCCCATCTTGACGTTGGCCAGCTCCACGTCCGAGCCATCGCTCTTGACCCGGACCTTGACGTTGTAATCCAGCACCCGCTTGACCGCGACCAGCAGCTTCATGACGCGCATCCCTCGCTTCTGTTGAGTGAATCCATGAAAACCCTCACATTTTTTGCTTACATTTACTTTACGTTTACGTAAACTACCAGCACTACCCTAGGCCAAGTCGAGCACAGAGGCAAGATGGAACGCGAAGCAATGGAATTTGATGTCGTCATCGTCGGTGGCGGCCCGGCGGGACTCAGTGCCGCCATCGCCCTCAAGCAGCACAATGCCGAGCTGTCGGTCTGCCTGCTGGAGAAGGGAGCGGAGATCGGCGCCCATCTGCTCTCCGGCGCCCTGCTGGATCCCGTCGCCCTCAAGGAGCTGCTGCCAGAGAGCTGGCAACAGGCCCCGCTCGGGGTCGAGGTCAACGATGATCAGGTGCACCTGCTGCAAAGCGACAGCCGCGCCCTGCAACTGCCCAACTGGGCGGTGCCGCCGCGCATGCACAACGAGGGCAGCCGCATCATCAGCCTCGGCAACCTCTGTCGCTGGCTCGGTCAGCAGGCCGAGCAGCTGGGAGTCGAAATATACCCGGGTTTTACCGCAAGCGAACTCATCATGGAAGCGGGACGGGTCAAGGGTGTGATCACCGGCGATCTCGGGCTGGATCGGGCGGGCAATCCGAAAGCGGATCACGTGCCCGGCATGGCGCTGCTCGGTCGCTACACCTTGTTTGCCGAAGGGGCCCGTGGCCATCTCGGCAAGCAGCTGATCGCCGACTTTCAGCTGGAAAACGCCGCCCAGCCGCAGCACTACGCCATCGGCTTCAAGGAGCTGTGGCAGCTTCCCCCCGGCCAGGGCAAAGCGGGCCAAGTGCTGCACGGCAGCGGCTGGCCGCTCTCCGAGGGGAAGGAAGACAAGAGCCAGGGCGGCTTCTATCTCTACCATCTGGAGCAGGATCAGGTGGCGGTCGGGCTGATTGTCGATCTCAACTACCGCAACCCCTGGCTCAGCCCGTTTGACGAGTTTCAGCGCCTAAAGCATCACCCGCTCATCGCCGCGGCATTGCAGGGGGGCGAGCGCATCAGTTACGGCGCCCGCGCCATCGCCAAGGGGGGCTGGCACTCCCTGCCCCGCATGCACTTTCCCGGTGGCCTGCTCATCGGTTGCGATGCCGGCACCCTCGACTTCTCCCGCATCAAGGGGATCCACACCGCCATGAAGTCCGGCATGCTGGCGGCCAAGACAGTCGCCATGAGTCTGCGCGGCGGCGATGAAGGGGGGCGGGATCTGGCCGAATACGGCGATGCGCTGCAACAGAGCTGGCTGGCCCATGAGCTCAAAACGGCGCGCAACTTCGGCGCAGCCCTGCACCGCTGGGGTCCCTGGCTCGGTGGCGCCTTCAACTGGCTGGAGCAGCGGCTGTTCCCCCGCACCTCACCGTTCACCCTGCTGGACAAGGAGCCGGACTACCGCCAGCTGCGCATGGCCAGCCGCTGCCAGCCCATCGACTACCCCAAGCCGGACGGCAGGCTCAGCTTCGACAAGCTCTCGTCTGTCTATCTGGCCAACACCAGCCACGACGAGGATCAGCCCTGCCATCTCAAGCTGCAGGATGAGACGATCCCGGTGGCGGTCAACCTGCCCACCTGGGCCGAACCGGCCCAGCGCTACTGTCCGGCCGGAGTGTTCGAGATCCTGGGCTCGGAGAGCCAGCCCCGCCTGCAGATCAACGCGGCCAACTGCATCCACTGCAAGACCTGCGACATCAAGGATCCGAGCCAGAACATCGTCTGGACGCCGCCGCAGGGCGGCTCAGGCCCCAACTATCCCAATATGTGATGAAAAAGCCGCTGTGCAGACAACAAAATGCTCAGCCCCAACACATCAAATAGAGGCGGTTTCCGGCGTGCGGCCGGGGGCTGTCGCAGGGCGCTCGGGAGCCCACCATCCCGGCCGGTGAACCCAAGTCCTCCCGCCTATCGGGGGGAATAAAGGAGGCCACGCCGGGATCGCCCGTTTCGAGGTCGGCGCGGCTGCTCCGACCTCGCTGTTTTTTTGAGCGAACAGGCTGAACCTCCGATGAATAGGCCCTGACAAGCGCGGCCCGCCCCTGTATAGTTCGCCGCATTCAGGTTTTCCATCGGCCCGTTCAGCTTGTCCACGGGATCGCTTTCTACGCGCTCTAAGGCCGCATGACCTGTGCAACCATCCCTGATTACCCATGACTTCTTAAGGGGGGACAGATGATCACCGCCTACATTCTCAATAACAAGGTACTGGACATAGTCACGCTCGGGCCTGACGACATAGTGCCTGACAACACGGTCTGGCTGGATGCCTACAAGCCGGACACGGCGGAACGAGAATGGTTGACGGGCCTGTTTCTGGAAGAGGTGCCCGACAAGGAGGAGCTGGATGATATCGAAGCATCCGCCCGTTTCTACTGGGATACCGACGGTCTTCACATTCACTCCCTGTTTCCCCAGCGGATCGGCCGTGACACCAAGGGTGTCCACGTCTCCTTTACCCTGCGCAACAACCTGCTGATCAGTATCCGTGAGGATGACATCGGCCTGGTGCGCCTGCTGCGCCACTACATGCGTCAGGACCGGCTGGAGGTGGAGGATGCCCTCGACATCCTGCTGGAGGTGCAGAACCTGAAAGTAGAATACCTCTCCGATCTCATCGAGGATGGCTACAAGACCCTGGAAAACACCGCCGATCAGATCTTCGAGCCGGATCAGATCAACCCCATGCTCAAGGAGCTGATGGCCCAGGAAGAGGCCAACGGCCAGATCCGTCTCTCCCTGCACGATACCCGTCGTGCCCTGCGTTTCCTCAAACGCAGCCTGCGCCAACGCATGACGGGCGAGCAGAACAAGTGGATTGACGAGATGCTGCACGACGTGGAGTCCCTGCTGCCCCACACCCAGTTCCTGTTCGACAAGATCAACTTCCAGCTGGAGGCCTCCATGGGGGTGACCAACCTGGAGCAGAACAAGGTGATCAAGATCTTCTCGGTGGCGGCTGTCATCTTCCTGCCGCCGACCCTTATCGCCAGCATCTACGGCATGAACTTCGGTCGCATGCCGGAGCTCGCCTGGGAGTACGGCTATCCCCTCTCCCTGGTACTGATGGTGATGTCATCGCTCGGCACCGGTCTATTCTTCAAGCGAAAAGGCTGGCTGTAACGCTGCTGTCTGACAAATAAAGAGTCGCGGATTGGGGGGCCTGGCCCCCCGATTAATTCCCGCTCCCTGCCCCGCCTTGCAAAGGGCGCCCCATCGCCCCATATCCCCTTCATCCTTTGCACAGACGAACCCGGGCAACCATGACCCTCTACCCCGAACACAGATATGACGATCACGGCCAGCTGCGCCCACCGCTCTGGTTCTGGCCCATCGCCCTCTTGCTGACCCGCTCGGTCTGGCTGTTTCTGATGGCCGGCGTCACCCGCGAGAGCGGCAGCGCCATCCTGACCCTCTTCTACCCGGACCGGCTCACCCTCTACATCAGCCTGCTGACCGACGTGCCCGCCATACTGGCGCTGCTCGCCTGCGGCGGCACCTATCAGCAGACCCAGAGCATCCGGGCCTGGCTCAGGCGCCACAGCCCGCTGCTGCTGCTCTGCTCTGCCGTCAGTGGCCTGTTGATGCAACTGCACAGCCTCAATCTGCAGAAGTGGTCGTTCAGCTGGCCCACCGCCCTGGTGCTGGTCGCCACCCTCTGGTCACTCTGGTATCTGCTGCGCAGCCGCCAGCTGCGTGAATACGCGGTTGATCAACCCCATTGAGGGGCGAGTCGCCTCACTGGCGGGTGACCCGGATCTGCAGGGTCTGGCGATCGCTCTGACTGCCACTGCCACCCTGCAACTGGGTGCCCAGGCTGCTGCCCTGCTGCGCCGCGCTGGTGGAGAGCTCCCCCACCGTCAGCCACTGACCGGGGGCACCGCTCACCTCGGTGGCACTCTGCCCCCGGTTGATGGTGCCCTGCTCCAGCCTGGCCTGCTCGCTGCTGAGCGCTATCTGTACCCTGTCGCCGATCAGGGTGGCGGTGGCGTAGAGGCCGTTCACCAGCGGCATCAGCCCCACCACCTGGCCACCGCGCCACTGATAGAAGGTGACCGGCTGATAGGTGCCCATCTGCAATAGCACGGGCCGACCCGACAGACCGCGTACCTGCCAGCTGTCGTTCTGGCTGCGCTGATACTGCTGGGCATTGCCCTCCAGCAGCCACTGCCGCTTGGCGGCATCCCGGCCCAGCCCCACCCCGACCTGCTGGCTGCTGGAAGCGCCATCCACCCGCCACTCGATGAGCAGGCTCTGGGGCGGCTGGTTGAATTTGGCCAGCGCCGCTTCCGCCTCCTGCAGCTGGGCGGCGCTGCCGCTCAGCACCAGCTGGTTGCCCATGGCGCTCACCCCCAGCTCCGGATAGAGATCCTTGAGGGTCTGCACCGCCGCCTGGGTCTCGAATACCGGGATCACCTTCACCTCGGCCCGCAGCGGCAGGCAACAGAGCCCCCACAGCAGCCAGAGTCCGCACCAATTCCATCTTCTCATCTTCTCCTCCCGTCCCACTCGGCAGCCCTTCACGTCATCGGCCTGCTCATCACCTGGTCATCATGGGCCCTCCCGCCCGCTTTTCAATGATTTTGCCCGTGAGCGGTGAACGCCGTGCAGGTCAGGCCCTTCATTTTTCGATGAAAAGAGCGGAGATAGATCAAATAACACAAATAAAAATGATTACCATTTGTTGTAACGAAAAAATCGCTCGGATACAATTCGGTCTCATTTTTTCGAGCTTGCCGTCGATGAAGCCAGTGACCACCACCCCCGCCGCCATCCACCTTGCCCTGCTGGTCAATATGCTCTCCATGGGCAGCATGATGATGGTGATGCCGCTTGGGCCGGATCTGGTCATCAGCCTCGGCATGCAGCCGGAGCAGACCGGCTACTTCAGCGGTGGTGCCACTCTGGGGGCCGCCCTGATGGGCCTCATCGCCGCCCCCTGGCTCGATCGGGTCAATCGCAAGCCCGCCCTGCTGGTGCTGCTCACCCTGCGTTTTCTGCTGCTGATGGCCTGCGCCCTGGTGCAAGACAGCCAGCAGTTGCTGGTGCTGTTCGTCCTGTCGGGCTGTGTGGCCGGGCCGCTCGCCGCCATCCTGATGGCAGCCGTGCTGGATCTGGTACCGCCCGCCGAGCGGGGCCGCCGCCTCGCCTACGTGGGCATGGCGTTCTCCCTGGCGGCCATTCTGGTGGTGCCCATCGCCCTGGTGCTGGCCCAGTGGTTTGGCTGGCAGAGCCCCTTCCTGCTGTTTGGTGTCTGCGGTCTGCTGCTGGCGCTGCTGAGCAGCCGCCTGCTGCCCTCCTTGCCGGTCAACCGCGCCCCTCACGGCAGCGGCCTGCGCCAGTTGCTGGCCTCCCCGCTCTGCCAGGGCGCCTTGTTGATCCTCTGCCTGCAGATGTTCGGCCACTTCCTGCTGATCCCGCACTTTGCCAACTACTTCCAGTTCAACCTCGCCTTCCCGCGCGAGCAGATCGCCGCCCTCTACCTGTGCGGCGGCCTCGCCAGCATGGCCACCATGCGGCTGTGCGGTGGCTGGATTGATCAGGGCCGGGCCCAAGCCGCCATCCTGATCACCAGCCTGCTGCTGGCGCTGATCACTTTGCTCGGTTTCGCCATGCCGGTCGGCGTGCCCGTCTACCTGCTGTTCACCCTGTTCATGGCGCTGAGCTCGGCCCGCTCCAGTTCGACCCTCGCCATCACCGCATCCATCCCAGCCCCTCATCAGCGCGCCGCCTTCATGTCTTTTCAGGGCACGGTCACCAATGTGGCGGCCGGGCTTGGCAGCCTGCTCTCCGCCAGGTTGCTGGTGTCGGATCAGAGCGGCGCCCTGCACGGCTTTGTTGGGCTCGCCTGGATCAATATCGGCTGCGGTCTGCTGGCCTGCGGCGGTGTCTGGCTCCTGCTCAAGGGGCTGGCACAGACAAGGAACAACAATAACCCCGAGTCTGGCCCCGCCAGACAAGGAAGTCAGTGAGCCACCGGCCCCAGAGCCGGACCCCATAACCTCTGTTTTATTCATGGAGTTTTGACTATGCAGTTGCAGCCCGGCGTCTTTCGCCTGAACCCCATCCTGCTCTCCCTCGGTCTTATCGCCCTGCCGGGCCTGGCCCAGGCCGAGGCGCCCAAAGCCAACGAGACCCTGGTGGTCACCGCCACCCAGACCAAGCACACCGAGCTCTCCGCGCCGGCCAGCGTCTCTGTCGTAACCCGCGCCGATCTGGACAAGATGAACGCCAACAACATTGGCGAAGCGCTCAAGCACGTGCCCGGCGTCAACGTCATCGGCACCAACCCCACCGGCCGCAACGAGATCAAGATCCGCGGCATGGGCGGCGACTACACCCTGCTGCTGATCAACGGCAAGCGGGTCAACGCCCGCGAGACCCTGGGCAGCTCGTTTGGCAATGACTTCGACTTGAGCTCCATCCCCATGGCTGCCATCGAGCGCATCGAGGTGATCCGCGGTCCCGTCTCCTCCCTCTATGGCGCCGACGCCCTCGGCGGCGTGGTCAACGTGATCCTGCGCCAGGCCAAGGAGCAGACCGAGGCCGCCTTCGGCTACACCCACACCATGCCCACCAAGGGTGATGGCGGTGATGCCAACCGTGGCAACGCCTTCGTCTCCGGCGCCCTGATCGACAACAAGCTGCTCGGCAGCCTGGTGGTGGAAGGCTATCAGCGCGACCGCTGGCACAGCGATCAGTCCAACAACAAGGACGCCGATGCGCTGGAGAAACGGGAAGTGGTCAACATGCTCTCCAGCCTGAAGTGGCTGGTCAGCGACAACCAGGACGTGGAGTTCGATCTGGGCTACAACCAGAACGACATGGACAGCTACTTCAACAACGTGCCGCGCGCCCCCACCGCCCCGGCCACTCCGCACAACGTGCAAAAGCTCGATCGGCTGAGCCTGGGGGTCACCCACAACGGCCGTTGGGAGCACTTCGACAGCCGGGCCCGCTACTACTTCGAGCAGACCGATCTGATGGATGACTCCCAGCTCAACGGCGGCGCGGCCGACGTCACCCAGACCAACCACACGGTCGACGGCCAGCTGAGCGGCTACCTCGGGGATCACCTGCTGACCTCAGGCGCAGAATTCCGCAAAACCGAGCTGGAACACAGCCGCAGCATCACCAACGGCAGCGTGGATGCAAGCCAGAGCGCCCTCTACCTGCAAGACGAGTTCGGCTTTGGCGATCTGGCGCTGACCCTCTCCGGTCGTCTGGATCACCACGAAACCTATGGTAACGAGTTCAGCCCGCGTGCCTATGCGCTCTACAAGCTGAGCGACGAGTGGGTGATCAAGGGCGGCGCCGGCAAGGCGTTCAAGGCCCCGACCCTGGCCCAGTCCAGTGAAGGCTTCGCCACCACCGCCTGCCGCGGCGCCTGCAAGGTCATCGGCAACCCGGATCTGAAACCGGAAACCGCCGTCAGCTACGAGCTGGGCACCGCCTATGAGGCAGAACGCTTTGGCGCCGGCCTCACCGGTTTCCACAACGACATCGAGGATCTGATCCAGAGCGATCAGTGGGGCCCGGGCTACCGTCCGAGCGTGATGACCTACCTCAACGTCAAAAAGGCGCGGGTCAAGGGGCTGGAGCTGACCGGCTGGGTCGATGTGATGGACGACGTCAAGCTGACCGGCAACTGGACCATGCTGGACTCCGAAGACAAGAGCACCGGCGACGATCTGGCCAAGACTCCGGATCACACCGGCAACCTGAGCCTGGATTGGCAAGCCACCGAGATCGTCAGCACCAACCTAGCCTGGCAGTACGTGGGCAGCCAGTTCATCAAGGTGCCGATGCACAACTCCCAGGCGCTCAAGTCCGACAGCTACCAGACTCTGGACGTCAACACCAAGTGGAAGGTAACCCCGGCGCTCGACTTCAAGCTGGGCATCACCAACCTCACCAACACCAAGCGTGACCAGGTCGCCACCGACGCCGACTTCATTCTGGAAGGTCGTACCGTCTACGCCGGCGTGGATTACAAGCTGTAAGCCCCGCAGGGGAGTCCGTCAGGGCTCCCCTCTTTCTGCTGTTATTGCCTCGACATGAAGGAGTAGCCGGGTGCAGAGACACCAAACACACCTGTTCTGGCTGGGAGTGATCCTCCTGTTCCTGCTGATCTGTCTGTCACTGGCCACTGGCGCCGGTGTCTATGGTGGCCGCGAGGTCGCCGGTTTTCTGCTGGGCGATCCCGCCCTCGTGGCCGATGAAAAACTCGCCATGATAGTTCACACCCTGCGTCTGCCCCGCACCCTGTGTGCCCTGGTGGTGGGCGTCTCTCTTGCGCTGGCGGCCTCCATGCTGCAAAGCGCCACCCGCAATCCGCTGGCCGAACCCGGCCTGCTCGGGGTCAACGCCGGCGCCGTGTTCGCCCTGGTGATCGGCCTCACCTATTTTGGCGTCGAATCCGCCTACGGTTACCTGCTCTGGTCCGGCATGGGGGCCCTGCTCGGCAACCTCATCGTGCTGGGCCTCGGCCTGATGGTGGGGCGCTCCAACCCCCTCAAGCTCATCCTGGTGGGGGTTGCCCTCTCCGCCACCTTCGGCGGCCTCTCCAACTTCCTGCTGCTCTCAAACCAGGTGGTGCTGGAGCAGTTCCGTTTCTGGAATCTGGGGTCGCTGGCCGCCTCGGATCTCGATGCGGTGCTCACCGTGATGCCCTTTGCCCTGCTCGGCCTGCTGCTGACCCTGGCGCTTTGCCGTCAGCTCACCCTGATGCAGATGGGTGACAACCAGGCGCTGGCGCTCGGCATCCGGCCGACCCGGGTGCGCATCGGCGTGCTCCTGGCCGCCACCCTGTTTACCGCCTGCGCCATCGCCATCGCCGGCCCCATCGGCTTCGTCGGTTTTCTCGCCGCCTACTGCGCCCGCCTGGTGGAGCCTGTGCGCCTCGCCATCCAGGTGCGCTTCTCCGCCCTGTTCGGGGTGCTGTTTCTGCTCGGCGCCGACATCCTGGCGCGCTGGCTGATCCAACCCTTCGAGCTGCCCAACGGGGTGATCCTGGCGCTGATCGGTGCCCCTGTGCTCATCCTGGTGGTGCGCAGCGGCGGCTTCCGCGCCCTGCTGGCCGTCAAATAAGGTTGCCTGCCTCATGAACAATCCAATCCATCCCTCCCTCACCACGGCGCTGCCGACCGGCACCGTCTGCCTGCGCGTTGGCAGCCGCACCCTGTTGCTGCACCGCCGCGCCTGGCTGATCACCCTCGGGCTCCTGGTCGCCCTGGTGCTGCTCTCCCTGCTGGCGCTGACCCTGGGCTCCGGCAAACTCACCATGCTGGGGGTGATCCAGACCCTGCTTGGCGAGGGCAACCGGCTGAGCGAGGTGACCGTCTTCAAGATCCGGCTGCCGCGCATCGTCGCCGTGCTGGTGGCGGGAGCGGCCATGGGCCTCTCCGGCTGCCTGGTGCAGACCCTCATTCGCAACCGCCTCGCCACCCCGGACATGATCGGGGTCAACGAGGGGGCCTCCTTGGCCATCATCGCCTTCTCCCTCTACCTGACCCTCGGCAGCTGGCCCTGGTGGGCCGCGCCGCTGGGTGCCCTGTTTGCCGCCGCCGTGCTCTATGCCCTGTGCAACAAGCCGGGGGAGCAGGGCTACCTGTTCGTGGTGATCGGCATCGGGGTCTCCGAGCTGATGAACGCCATCGGCCAGTTCGTGATGTCCACCCAGTCGCTGGTGCACCTCACCAGCCTCTACCTGTGGAACATGGGCAACTTCGTCGGCCAGGGTTACAGCACTGTGCTGCCGGTGGGGATCCTGATCCTGCTGGTCTGCCCCTGGATCATTTATCTCTCCCGGGCCTTGGGCGTACTGCGTCTGGGCCCCGTCACCGCCCAGAGTCTGGGGGTGAACGTCAACCGGGTGCAGCTCGGCGTGCTGGCCCAGGCCATCGTCGTGGCGGCGCTCGGCACTGCCATCGGTGGCCCCGTGGTGTTCATCGCCATGGCGGCCCCGGTGCTCGCCTCCTGGCTCAGCCGGGATCGCATCGTGCCGCTGTGGATTGCCGCCCTGTGCGGTGCCCTGCTGCTGCTGGCCAGCGACACCCTGGTGCGGGTGCTGGCCAGCCCCCACGAGGTGGCCACCGGCATCATGACCCGTATTCTCGGCGGCCTGCTGCTGCTGTTCATCCTGCTCAAAGACCGCCAGAAGGCCGACTGACGATGCCATTCATCCATTTTCAAGACAGACCGAGGGCCGCCTGATGACGCTCACCATCAATCATCTGCAATTTGGCTATCAGCACAAGCCCGTCTTCAAGGACATCTCCTTCACCATTCCCCAGGGCAAGCTGGTCGGGATCGTCGGCCCCAACGGCGGCGGCAAGTCCACCCTGCTCAAACTCCTGGCAGGCCAGGAGCAGCAGCAAGCCGGCGAGATCCTGCTCAAGGGCAAGCCGCTGGCCAGCTACGGCAAGAAGGCGCTGGCCCGCGAGCTCGCCTACCTGCCCCAGCGCCCGCTGGTGCCCGCCGGCATCCAGGTCGAGCAGCTGGTGCAGTACGGCCGCCATCCCCATCAGGGCTGGTTCAATCAGTGGAGTGAGGAAGATGCCCGCATGGTGCGCTGGGCCTGCGAGCGGATGCAGCTGGGCGACATTTTGCAGCAGAGCGCCAGCTCTCTCTCCGGCGGCCAGGCCCAGCGGGTGTGGCTCGCCATGGTGCTGGCCCAGGATGCGGACATCATCCTGCTGGATGAACCCACCAGCGCGCTCGACATCGGCCACCAGACCGAGGTGATGGAGGCCATCCACCAGATCACCGCCGAGGGCAAGACGGTGCTCATCGTCATCCACGATCTCGCCACCGCCGCCCGCTACTGCGACGAGCTGATCGCGCTGGGAGATGGCGGTATCCAGGC
Source organism: Aeromonas sp. 600276 (assembly GCF_049175815.1). Taxonomy (NCBI): domain Bacteria; kingdom Pseudomonadati; phylum Pseudomonadota; class Gammaproteobacteria; order Aeromonadales; family Aeromonadaceae; genus Aeromonas; species Aeromonas sp. 600276. Next base: position 33,581 of record NZ_JAAKVU010000003.1, read on the forward strand.
CATGGGGCCGGCCCGCGAGGTGGTAACCAAGTCCCTCATCGACCGCCTCTACCAGACCGACGTGGACATACTGCACGCCCCCGGCGACGGCGCCCCCATCATAGTGCCGCGCCGCAGACAGCACGCCTTTGCCATGCGCCAACCGGCCTGAGCCCCATCAAAAAACCGCCGAGAGGCGGTTTTTTGATGTTTGCAGCTCGGCTGCACAGTCACTCACAGCAGCAGACTGGTGAGCACCCCGCCCGGCCGTGTTTGGCAGTGCCCTGTTTGCCAATACATTGCCTGCCAGTAGAGCGTACAGCGCCAACCGGCAGGGAGCTCTGGGGTCAGTCCGCCCACCAGTTCGAGGGTGAGGGTCTGCTCCGTCATGGTCAGCCAGCGGGCATCGAGAAAGTCAAAATAGCGCCCCACCCTGGGGTAGAGCGCCTTGAACAGACTCTCCTTGGCCGAAAAAATCAAGGTGAGCGCCTCAGCCCTGCTCAGGCCGATGGCAGGGGCAGTTGCCGCCAGCCGCCCCCACTCCTCCCCGCTGGCAATGCCGGGCCAGAGCTCGCTGGCCTGCCCCTCTGCCAGCCAGCCTTCCAGATCCAACCCCATCCCCGCCCGACCCGGGCGCACCGCGCACAGGGCCATGCCGCGCCCCTGCAACAGGCTGTGGCTGATGCTGCCCTCAAACCCCGCAGGCCAGCAGGGTTCGCGGGCGTTGCCGATGGCCACGGGGTGATCCGCGAGGTTGAAGGGGCGCAGGGCTTCGCGGGCCGCAAGACGCCCCGCCAGAAACTCCCCCAGCCGCTTGGGGACCGCGCGCTGCAAGCTGGCGGGCAGCACCATGCCGGCCGCGTCGTAGCAGGCCGGGGTGAAGGCGGCTGGGTCAAAGCAGACCCGTTGCAGCGCCAGATGCGCCGCGCCGGGCAGCGGCAGGCTGTCGGCCTGCACGATAAAGCGGTCCAGTGAACAGGCTGGCGCAGTGGCAATCAACATCACGAAGAGCCCTTGGTTGGTTAGCCAGCATGGTAACAAACCGTCCCCTCTCCACGCCACAAACACAAATGACAATTCTTATCATTTGAATTTGTGGTAGCATGAGTTCGCCCGTTTGGGACCCAGTGTTCCACTGATTTCACCAAGAAGGATGTAACGATGAAGATCTCCTCTCCCCTGGCTGCCGTGCTGATGCTGGCCAGCCTGGTCGGCTTCCAGGCACAGGCCGGCAGCGAGACCCGTCAGGTGACCGATGCCGACGGCAAGACCCAGATCGTACCGGCCCAGCCCAAGCGGGTGGTGGTACTGAGCGAAATCGATCTGGACAGCGCCCTGACCCTGGGGCTGCAACCGGTCGGCACCGTCAATGGCCGCGGCCAGTCCACCCTGCCCCGCTACCTGCTGCAACAGGCGGGCAAGGAGATCGCCGTGGTCGGCGATCTGGACAACCCCAACCTGGAGAAGCTGATCGATCTGGAACCCGACCTAATCCTCACCGGCCAGACCAAGCCCGAGCTGCTGGCTCTGCTCAAGGAGATCGCCCCCACCGTCGTCACCGGCAACTGGGGTGACTCCTGGAAGGAGATCTTCAATCGCAGCGCCCACGTGCTGAACCGGGACGCCGAAGCCAAGACCTTCCTCGCCCAGTATGACGCCCGCCTGCAGGAAGCCCGCAGCAAGCTTGCCAAGCATCAGGGCGAGCGCCTGAGCATAGTGCGCTGGAACCCCAAGGGCCCCAGCTACATGCACAGCGGCACCTTCGCCAGCAGCGTGGTGGAAGAGATGGGGCTGACCCGACCGACCCACCAGATCGGTGACAAGACCCCCCACTCCCCGGCTCTGAGTCTGGAATCCCTCAACCTGCTGGACGGCGACTGGCTGGTGATCGGCACCCTGAGCGCCAGCGGCGATGCGGTGGATGCCATGAAGCAGGCCGAACAGACCCCGGCCTTCCAGCAGCTTGGCGCCATCAAGAGCAAGCGCTTCGGCGCCGTGGATGGGTCGCTCTGGACCTCCACCGGCGGCCCCCAGGCGGCCCTCAAGGTGATCGACGACGTCGAGCAGCTGCTGGCCAAACCCGATGCGGCCCCCATCACCCAGTAAGCCCGCGTGATTAGCGCCCACAAAGAAGCCCGCATATGCGGGCTTCTTTTTTATCCATGGCTTTTAACGTCTATTCAGACAACCATTTATTCCGGCAAGGGCAGCGCCTTTCTGTCCAGTTTGCCGCTGCCGGTCTTGGGCAGGGCATCCAGCAGGATGAGCCGCGCCGGCACCATGTAGTGCGGCAGCGTCGCCTGCAACCCCTTGCGCAGGGCGAGGCGATTGAGGGTCACCCCGTTTTTCGCCTCCACGTAGCCCACCAGCATGGCCTCGTCCCCCTCGCCCACCAGACGCACCGCCGCCTCCTGCACCCCGGCCTGGCGGCGCAGCCCCGCCTCCACCTCGCCGAGCTCGATGCGAAAGCCGCGCAGCTTGACCTGATCGTCGCGCCGCCCCAGATAGAGGAAACGGTCCGCCCCCAGCCGGCGCACCCGATCGCCGGTACGATAGAGGCGATGGGTGGCCAGGCGCAGGAAGGCGGCGCGGGTCAAGGCCGGCTTGCGCCAGTACCCCTCGCACAGGGCCGGGCTCTCGATGCAGAGCTCGCCGCACTCCCCTTCTGCCACCGGTTGCCCCGCCTCGTCCAGCACCCAGTGCCGATAGCCCGGCAGGCTGTGGCTGATGGTGATCTGGCCATCAGTCGGTGGCCAGCGCACCTCGCTCACCAGGGACCAGACGGTGGCCTCGGTCGGCCCATAGCAGTTCCACAGCCGCCGGGTGCGGGCACAGAGCTGCTCGGCCAACCCTGAGTCCAGCGCCTCGCCGCCGCACAGGGCGGTGAGGGTATTGCGCCCCTGCCAGCCCGCTTTGAGCAGCATGCGCCAGCAGGCCGGGGTGGCCTGCAGCCAGTTGATGGAGGGGTCGGCCTCAAGCAGGGCCAGCATCCCCAGGGGATCCTTGTTGTGCTCACCGCCGGCCACCGTGAGCCGGCCACCACCCCAGAGCGGCCCCAGCATCTCCAGCAGGGAGATGTCGAAGGCCGGGGTGGTGATGAAAAGCCAGTGGCAGCTCGGTGAGAGCCCGAGCCGCTCGCGGATCCCGTCGAGGAAGCAGAGCAGGGCCCGCCGGCTGATGACCACCCCCTTGGGCTCGCCGGTGGAGCCCGAGGTGAACATCATGTAGGCGGCCAAGGCGTCATCCACCTGGGGCCAGGAGACGGGCCGTGCCGCTGCCGGCCCGTCTAGGGTGCGCAGCGGACAACCGAAGGCGGGGGCCGGCCTGTCGCCGTCGCAGATCACCGCCGACAAACGCGCCTGGCGGGCGATCCCCTGCAGCCGCTCCACCGGAAAGTCCGGCTCAAGGGGCACGAAGGTGAGGCCGAGCCGCAGGCAGGCCAGCAGGCTGGCCACCAGATCGGGGCCGCGGGAGAGATAGAGACCGACCCGCTCACCCACCGCCAGCCCCTGCAATCGGGCGGCAATCTGGCCGACCCTGGCATTGAGCGCGCCGTAGCTGAACCACTGCTCATCTGAGCCGCCCTCACTGATCCCCTCCCCGCCCATGCGAATGGCGGGGGCCAGCGGGGTAGCAGCGAGGCAAGCCGCCAGCCGTGCCCCCAGGTTGGCCGCCCCCTTGGGGGCGCCTCTCGGGGATGACACGGCCGGAGCCTTATGCTTGATGGTCACCGTCATAGCGCGGCCTCCGTTTGGCGTACCAGCCAGTGCCGATAGAGCCGGCTGGGGGATGGGTGGGCCTTGAGGGTCTGCAGGGTAAGTGGCGCCCGATCCTGTGCAAACGCCTCGTTGAGGGCCGCCAGCAGGGCGAGCTGCTGCACCGAATCCACCCCGAGTTCACACAGGGTCTGCTGCCAGATGCCGGGCACGCCGCATTGGCGCTCCCACAGGGCCACCAGCACGCGGGCCTCGGCCGGTGGCTGAGCCAGGCCGGACTCAGCCCTGGTGGCGGCCACCTGTGTGGCTGCCGATAGTGTGGCTGTCGCTTGTGCTGGGTACAGCGCGGCCACAGCCACGCTGGCCGGCTGGTTCAGATCCGCCTGCGCCAGCCAGCCAAGCTCGGCCAGCCAGTCAGCCAGCACCGCTTCGGCCCGGGCCTCGGGGATCTGCTCGCCGTCGAATTCGAGGCGCAGCTGGAGCGTCTCGCCCCGGCTGCTGACCACCAAGGAGAGCGGCAGCTCCACCTTCTCCACCACGGCGCCAAAGCGCGGCACCAGCTGGTGGGGTTCGGGGGCGGCAGGCACCGCCGGCATGGGGTAGTTCTCGAACACGAACAGGCTCTGGAACAGGCGCGCCCGGCCTTTGGTCAGTGCCGCCAGCGACTGGGTGCCGTGCTCATTGAGCGCCATCAGGTCGGTCTGCAACCGGGCGATATGCTCGGCCAGGGTCAGCTCGGTGCGCCACGCCAGCGCCAACGGCAGGCTGTTGATGTAGAGCCCGACGCTTGCGGTGATCCCCTCGATGGGGTAATCCCGGCCTGGGGTCACGTTGCCCACCAGGGTAACGGCATCGCCAGAGCGGCATGCCAGCAGACGGTGCCAGGCATATTGGGCCAACAGGCCCGCGGTCACGCCAAGATCACGGGCACGGCGTGCGAGCAAGGTCGCCACCTCGGTCGGCAGCGCCGTGGCACACACCGCCGGTCGCTGCTGGGTATGGCGCCCGCTTGAGCCTGCATCCAGCGTCACCCCGAACAGGCAGGCGAGATCGTTAGGCGTTGCCAAGAGCTCCCCCCGCCCCTGCCAGTAGGCGTCGGCGCTGCGGGTTTGGCTCGCGATATGGCGGCCAAATTCGAGCCAGGCGGTATCCGGCTCGCCCTGCGGCAACAGGCCGTTCATCAGCGCCTGATAGCCGCGATGCAAGGAACCCAGCAACACGGGACCGCTCCAGCCATCCAGCACGCCGTGATGGGCGCTGAAGATCACCTTGTGGTGATCGGGGGCCAATTTGAAGCAGACAAGGCGCAGCAGGGGGGCCTGCTCGAGCGGGATCGGGCGGGCCAGATCCTGCTGGCGATAGGCCTGGACCCGTGCCTCTGCATTTTCCACTTCAGACAAGTCCTCATAGTGGAATGGCAACTCGGCGTGCTTCAAGATGCGCTGCAGCGCCACCCCATCCGCCAGCACCAGTTCGCTGCGAAGGGCTGGCCAGCGGGCGATCTGCCCCTGCCAGGCCTGACGGTAGACCGCCACGTCCAGCGGCTGGTGATAGTCAATCTCGGTCTGCAGGTGATAGGCGTGATCCCGGGGCAGCAGCGCCCTGTGATGGAACATGCTCTGCTGCAGCGAGGTCATGGGCAGCAATGTCTCCACCTCGCGCCCGCTCAGCACCCGATCGAGCGCAGCTTGCGAGAGGCCAAGCCCCGGGAAGTCGCTCGGGGTATGGCGTGGGGCCTTCAGGTTGCAGCAGTGTTCCACCAGCGCCGTCAGGTTGTCCGCCAGCCGCGCCATCAGGGCGTCGCTCGCCTGCTGGTTGAGGGCGCCCACCTGGCGCAGGGTGAGGCGGCCATCAAACACGCCCCCGTGCAGACTGACCAGCTCTCGCGGCAGGTTGTCAGGGGAACTGGGTGCCCCCGGCGCCAGCGGCAGGGGCTGCCAGGGCTGAGCAGCCTCGCCCTGATGGCTGACCCCCAGGTAATTGAAGACCACCAGGGCTTCGGGCAGTGCCCAGCCACGAGGGTGGTGCAGCCGCAGGGCGTTGAAGCCCACCCCCTTGTCCGGCACGGCGCGCAGCTGCTCCTTGGTGGCGCAGACCAGCTCATCCCACGCCCCGGCATCCGCCAGCGCCAGCGGATAGGTGCTGGTAAACCAGCCCAGGGTACGGCTCACGTCCAGTTCCGCATCGATGGCCTCACGGCCGTGTCCTTCCAGCATCACGCAATGACGGCTGCCGTAACCCTGCTCGCTCAGGGTACGGGTCAGTGCCGCCAGCAGCAGGTCGGGCACCCGGGTGAAGTAGGCCTGGTTGGCGGTGTCGATGAGACGGGCCGTGGTCTCCTGACTCAGTTGCAGCAGGCTGGCGGCGGCACGGCCATCGGCGGCGCGCGCCGCTTCCAGCAAGCCTGGCTTGCTGGCCTCCCCCTGAGCCAGCCAGAAGCCAAGCTGATCCTCTTCCCGTTTGGCGTAGGCCGCGAGCCCCTCACCCCACTGGCGATAGCTGCTGCCCTTGGCGGGCAGCGGCTCACCCCTGCTCACCCGGGCCAGATCCTCGGCCAGAATGCGCCAGGAGACGGCATCGATGACCAGGTGATGGAAGGCAAGGAAGAGCCCCTCCACCGTCTCGCCCTCGCGATCCCCCTCGAGGGAGAGATTGCGCAGGCGAGCCCAGGCCAGGGTATGGCCGCTGGCAGGGTCGAGATCTCCCTGCAACTCGGTCAGGCAGGCCTGCAGCTCGACCTCATCGAGATTGGCGGCATCCAGGGTCGGCAGCGGCGGCAATGGCAGTTCGGCCAGATAGCGCTGGCCGGTCGGGGTCACCGCCAGGCGCAGGGCATCGTGGTGCTGGCGCAGGGCATCCAGCCAGCCGCGCAGGGCCTCATCGTCCACCCCGGCCGGCAGGCGCAGGATCACCCCCTGGTTCCAGTGACCGGACTTGGCAAAGCCCTGCTCGAAGAACCAGTGCTGAATGGGGTGGAGCGGGAACTCGCCGGTCAGGCTGCCCTGCTCGCTTCTGTGGCTGACGGCCTGCTGCTGGCCGAGCTGGCGGCAGAGGCGGCGCACCGTCTTGGCTTCGAACACGTCCTTCACGCTGCAGTGCAACCCGGCATCCCGCAACCGGGTGGTGAGCTGGATGCTGAGGATGGAGTCACCGCCCAACCGGAAGAAATCATCCTCCACCCCGAGCGGCTGCTTGAGCACCCCTTGCCAGATGGCAAGCACGGTCTGCTCCAGTTCGTTTTGCGGCTCGCCCTTGCTCTGCTGCCAGACGATGGCGGGCAGGCGGCGCAAGTCCAGCTTGCCGTTGGGGGTGAGCGGCATCTCTGGCAGCCAGCAGAGGCGCGCCGGCACCATGTATTCGGGCAGACACTCGCCGGCCCGCTGCAGCAGGGCATCGCCGTCGGGCTCGCTCGCACCGGCCTGCAGACAGGCGTACGCCAGCAGGCGCCCCTCCTGCACCACCACCTTGATCTGGCGCATCGCCGGGCACAATTCGGCAAGCCGGGTCTCTATCTCCCCCGGCTCGATGCGATAGCCGCGCAACTTGATCTGCTCGTCCATCCGGCCCAGATACTGGATGTTGCCGTCGCGGCGCAGCAGGGCACGATCGCCGGTGCGATAGAGGCGATGGGTACGTTCCTCATTCGTTGCATCAAAGGCCAGCTCGATAAAGGCCTCCTGGGTGCGCTCCGGCAGATTGAGGTAGCCACGGGCCAACCCCAGCCCCGCCAGGCAGAGCTCGCCGGGCACCCCCACCGGGCAGAGGTTGCCCGCCTCGTCCAGGATCAGCGCCTTCAGGTTGTTGACGGGTCGACCTATGGTGATGGGCGCCCCCGGAGTGAGCCGCGCGCAGAGCGCGGTGACGGTGCACTCGGTCGGGCCGTACATGTTGAACAGCGCCACCCGCTCCCCCCAACGCTCCACCAGGCTGCTCGGGCACGCCTCGCCGCCAAAACCGATGGCCTTGAGGGAACCGAGATCCGTCGGTGGCAGCAGGTTCGCGAGCAGGGCGGTCGGCAAAATCATATGGCTGGCACCCCGAGCGATCGCGGCACCGATCACCCCCTCGCCCGGCTCGCCGAAGTGCAGGGCCGCGCCGCAGTAGAGCGGCAGCAGGGTGGTCATGTTGCCCGCATCAAACGAGAGGGACATGCAGTTGAACATGGCCCCACTCTGATCAAGGGCGATGCGCTCGCCGTGATCCGCCATCAGGTTGACCAGGCTGCCCTGCTCCACCATGACCCCCTTGGGCAGACCGGTGCTGCCGGAGGTGTAGATGATCTGGGCCAGCATGGCGGCGTCCCGAGGCAGTGCGGGCGTGCTGGCTGGCATCTTGTCCAGCGCAAGCCCGTGCAGATCGTGATACGCGGCAGTCGTGCCCGCCAGCGCCTCGCCAAGGCGCGGGTCCGGCTCTCCCCCGAGCACCAGTGCAATACTGGCGTCGCTCAGGATATGGGCCAGTCGCCCGGCGGGATAGGCAGGGTCGAGCGGCACATAGGCCGCCCCCGCCTTCCAGCAGGCGAGCAGGGCGATGACGAAGGCGACATCGCGTCTGGCCTGGATGCCGATGGCGGCGCCCGGGGTGACGCCGCAGGATTGCAGCCAGTGAGCCAGCCGGTTGGCACGCACCTCCAGCTCGCCATAGGTCAACGATTGCGCGCCGTCGCTGACCGCCAGCGCGTCCGGCAACTGAATAGCACGCCGCTCGATATGACAGAGCAGGGTGTCGCGGCTCGGGTAGTCTTGCGGCAGGTCGGCAAGCTGTGCGGCCAGCGCGGCCTGGTCGGTGCCCGCCTCCAGCGGCAGTTGCCAGATGTCGGTCTCGGGGGCCGCCACCACGGCGCGCATCAGGTGCAGCAGGCGATCGGCATAAGCCTGGATGGTCTCTCGCTCGAACAGGGCGGTGGCAAACAGCCAGTCCACCCGGACGGAGTCCATCAGCTCGGTCACCTTGACCGATATGTCGGTCTTGGCCGGCAGCACAGGCGAGGTCTCCTCCACCAGCTGGCAGCCGGGGATGAGATCGTTGAAGTCCACCTTGGCCTGATAGACCAGCATGATCTGGAAGATGGGGTTGATGGCGGTGGTGCGATCGGCGCCGATGGCCTCGGCCAGCGCCTCGAAACGGTAGAGCTGGTGATCGAAGGCCGCCAGATCCTCCTCCCGGCACTGCTGCAGATAATCGACAAAGCTGGGCTTGCCGCTGAGTTGAGTGCGCAGCACCAGGGTGTTGACGAAAAAGCCCACCAGGGACTCGATTTCGTGACGCTCGCGATAGGCGAGCGGGGTGCCGATCACCACCTCCTTCTCGCCGCTCTGGCGCACCATCAGCAATGCAAACAGGGCGTGCAGGCCGATGAAATTGGAGGTGCTGTGGCGCTGGCAGAGGCGCTTGAAGCTCTCCCACAGCGCGTTGTCGATGGTGGAGAAGACCAGCTCGCCACCGCTGTCCTGATGGGCCGGGCGCGGCTTGTCGAGCGGCAGGCCGTGCACCTCGGGGCTGCCACCGAGCCGGTCGACCCAGAACGGCTTGAACTCGGCGTGATAATCGAGAAAACGGTCAGAGTTGAACCAGCGGGCATAGTCGATGTAGGTGAGCGGCAACTCGCTCACCTGCAGGGGCTCACGGTTCTGATGGGCAAGAAAGGCGCGCTTGAGATCCGCGAACATGTTCTTGACCGACCAGCCGTCGGAGATGATGTGGTGCTGGGTGATCAGCAGCACATGCTCGCGGCTGCCCAGCCGAATAAGATGCACTCGGCTCAGATCCCCTTGGGTCAGGGAGAAGGGGCGGCCGATCTCCTCGCGCACCCGGCGGGCCACATAGGCCTCGCGCTCGGCAATGGGCTCTGCGCTCACGTCCTCAATCTGCAGCTTGAAGGGCACGTGGGGCAGGATCTCCTGCGCCCCCCTGCCCGCCTCGTCCTTGATGAAGCGGGTACGCATGCTGGGGTGGCGGGCAAACAGGTGGTCGAAGGCAAACTCCAGCGCCGCCGTGTCCAGCTCTCCCTTGACGCGAAAATAGACCGGCATGTTGTAGAGGTGGGAGGCCTCCTCGTACTGCTCGATAAACCAGAGCCCGCTCTGGGACGACGAGAGCGGCCCCTGCCGGGCGCCCTCGGCGGCGATAGGTTCTTCGAAGGCGGCGCGGGCCGCCAGGCAGCGCACCAGCTCATCCTTGTGGGCCTTGATGGTGGCGCCGATAGCCGGCGTCACCGCCTCCTTGCTCGACTGGGAGATAAGCTGGCCCTTGTCGTTCAGCGCCAGCTTGACCCCCTGCCGTTCCAGCTGTTTCAACAGCAAAATCATATTGTTCATCTGTACCTCAGACAGCCGGCGTGGTGGGATGGGAAGAAAAACCGTCCTGCCCCTTCTCATTCAGGGCGAGCTTGACGCTCTGACCGTCCCGCTGTTTCAACAGCAAAACCATATTGTTCATCTGTTTCTCAAGCCTCAGGCACTCAGGGTGGCGCCGCCGTCGACGACCAGATCCTGCAGCGTGATGTGGCTGGCCAGATCCGAGGCCAGGAAGAGGACGGTATGGGCGATCTCCGCCGGGGTGGCGACCTTGCGCAGGGGGATGCCGAGCTTGAACTGCTCCGGCAACCCGGCAATGGTGCGGACCATGGCCTCCTCGCTTGGCAGCATGCCGCGCAGCATGGGGGTATCCGTCGAGCCCGGCGACACCAGGTTGGCGCGCACGCCGAAGGGGGCCAGCTCCAGCCCCACCGTCTGGGTCAGGCTGGTGACCGCCGCCTTGGAGGCGCAATAGGCTGCCATCTGCATGCGCGGCACATGGGCGGCGTTGGAGCCGATGGTGACGATGGCGCCGCGCCGCTGCTCCTTGAAGTGGGGCACCAGGGCCCGCAGCAGATAGAAGACCCCGCTTGCGTTGACCGTCATGCAGTCGTGCCAGTCGTCATCGCTCAGAGTCTCGGTGGAGCCGAGGCGCAAGACCCCGGCCCCGTTGACCAGCACATCCAGCCCGCCGTCTGCCAGCAGCGCTGCGCAGCAGGCGTTGACCGCCTTCGAGTCGCCGATATCGAGCAGCCGGGTGGCATAGGGGTAGTCGGCTTCGGGAAACGCCAGATCCAGCCCCACCACGGATGCGCCGGCCGCCACGAACTGCGTGGCCACCTCGCGGCCGATGCCGCGCCCGGCTCCGGTCACCCAGACCCGCTTGCCAGTGAAATCAAAGGCCATTGCTTGTTGCTCCTTATCCATCACCACACCATCTCCACGCTCTCTTCGTCCTCGGCAAGCAGGCCGTCGAGGAAGCGGCAGAAGTCGTCGAGGCGCGGGTGATCGAACACATCGGAGACCTTGACCTGCACCCCGAACTCGGCGCCGAGCCGGTTCACTATCTGGATGGTCTGCAGGGACTGGCCCCCCAGTTCGAAGAAGTTGTCCGTGGGCGCCATGGTGGCGAGCCCCAGGATCTGCTGCCAGATGGCGCCGACCCGGTTCTCGGTCTCGCTGCCCAGGGTCAGGGCCTCGCCCCCCGCCTGGTAGGCGGCCAGCAGGCCCTTGCGATCCAGCTTGTTGGAGCCGGTGCGGGGCAGCTGGTCATAGTGGCGATAGTCGGTGGGGATCATGGCGGCGGGCAGCACCCAGGCCAGCTGCGCCTTGATGACCCGGCTGTCGCGCTCCGCCCCCGCCACGAAGGCCACCAGCCGGCGCACGCCGCCGATGCTCACCCCCTGCACGCAGGCCTCGTCCACCCCGGGCAGGGCCAGCAGCTGGGCCTCCACCTCGCCGGGCTGGATGCGATAGCCGCTTATCTTGAATTCGTTGTCGCGCCGACCGAGGTAGACCAGCCGGCCGGCCACCAGGCGCACCCGATCGCCGGTGCGGTAGACGGGCATTGGCTCCGCGCCAACCCGCAGGGTGCCAAAGCTCCCTTGCACGCCCCCCACATAGCCGTTGGCCAGCTGCGGGCCGAGCAGCACCAGCTCACCCTCGCTGGCGGGTTGCTCCCCCGCTCCCAGGATAAGCGCCTGCATGCCGGGCAGCGGCAGGCCGATGGGCAGCTGGGCCTGGCTCGGGTCTTCCTGCTGCAACTCCTGGGTGGTCACCACCACGGTCGTTTCGGTGGGGCCGTAGGTGTTGAACAGGCGCACATCGGAGCGGCCCTGACGCTGCCACTGGGCCAGCTGTTCGGGGTAGACCGCCTCGCCGCCGATGATGACGGTGGTAAGCCCGGCAGGAATGTGGGCCTGACCCGCCGTCAGCGCCACCACCCACTCGTTCCAGAACGCGGTGGGCAGGTCGAGGTGGGTGATCCCCATCTGCTCCACCCCGGCCGCAAAGGCGGGCATGGATTCGAGCAGGGCGTCGGTGCGCAGCACCAGGGTGGCGCCGGCGCTCAGGGTGGCGAACACCTCCTCGATGCTGGCGTCGAAGTTGAAGGGGGCGAATTGCAGCATCCGCGCTCCCTCGCCCAGGTGGTAGCGGCAGCGGGCGGCGGCGGCGAAGTGATCCAGCGCGCCGTGGCTCACCGCCACCCCCTTGGGCAGACCGGTCGAGCCCGAGGTGAACATCAGGTAGGCGACGGCGCGGCCGGCGGCCGGCTGGTTGAGCCGATCGTCGCTTACCAGATCCCCCGCCAGCAGGGTGCGCCCCTCAAACAGGCTGGCCAGCTTGTGACGGTACTCGGCCTGGGTGATCAGGGTCTTGACCTCCCCCAGCCGCAGAATATGGCCCTGGCGCTCCAGCGGCTGCTCGGGATCGAGGGGCACATAGACGGCGCCGGCCAGCAGCACCGCCAGCTGGGCGAAGATGGCCTGAGGGGTGCGGGCCAGCATGACCCCCACCTTGTCGCCGGGGACGACGCCTGCGGCCTGCAGGGCGGCCGCCATCTGTTCGGCTCTGGCCAGCAGCGCCTCGTAGCTGAAGCGGACCTCTCCCTGCGCCGTGCTCTGAATCAAGGCAATCTTGTGCGGGGTCTGGGCGGCGAAGTGGCAGAGCGCCTCCAGCACCGGCCGTACCTTGATCACTTCATGGGCGGAGCCGGCGATCAGGGCGCGGGCTCGCTGCTCGGCCAGCCAGTCGGCCTTGAGGGTTCCCTGGGTCTGGGCGGGCTCGGCCAGCCAGCGCCCCAGCAGGGCAAACAGGGTATCGGCGATGGCCGCCAGGTCTGCCTGACAGTAGCAGCCGGGGTTGGCGTCCAGATCCAGTCTGGGCTGGCCATCGACACCGACCTGCACCTCGATGGTGAGATCCTCCACCGGGCCGGCGCTGATGTTGAGAATATGGGCAGATAGCGGCCCGAAGCGGCGAGCGTGATCAAACGGCATGATGTTGACCAGCGGACCGAACAGCCGCTTGTCGCCCCCCACCAGGCCAAGGTCGCGGCGCAGCAGCTCGTAGCGGTAGTGCTGGTGCTTGCGCACCCCGCGCTTGGCCTTGGCCACGGCGCCGGCGGCGCCCGCCAGATCCAGCGTCTCATCAAGCGCAAGAGCCAAGGGGGTGATATTCATCTGCATGCAGGGCACGGTCAGCGACGCCGAGCCGATGCGGTTCATCATCATCAGGCCGAGCAGGGTCTTATCCTGGCCGCTCGCAAGCGACAGCTGGGCAGAGAGGCCGGCCAGCAGCAGATCGGGCCAGCCCAGCTTGTGCTCGTCGGCAAAGCCGGTCAGGGATTGCCACAGCGCCGCCGGCAGCGGGCGGCTCTCGCGGATAAAGTCGGCGGCAATCGGCGCGCGGGTCTCGCCAAAGGACTTCACCTCGGGCCAGCCTTGCAGCTGCTCCTGCCAGAAGGCGCGGGCGGCGGCGTTCTTGCCGCTTAGCTCGCGGCTCGCCTCTTCCGCCAGCACCTCCGCCAACGAACCGAAGGGCGATGGGGAGTTCATCTCACCGGCCAGCCCCTCTGCATACAGCTCGGCGATGCGCTGGAACAACAAGGTGGTGCCAAAGCCGTCGAGGGCGATGTGGTGCACGCAGCTGTAGAGGTAATCCCGGCCGGGGCCGCGCAGCAGGGCGAAGCGGCAGGGCGCATCTTGGGTCAACTCGAATGGGCGGCGCAGATCGGCCCAGGCCCAGGCGCGGGCCAACGTCTCGTCATCGCGCTCGAGGGAGGCCTCTTCATAGGCCAGGGGCAGCTCATGCGGGACGAAGCAGACCGCCTCCTTATCGTCTTCGAAGTGGCCCTTGAGCGCCTCGCACTCCCCCACCGCCTTGGCAAGGGCTGCGGCCAGCACGGCCGCCTCCACCTTGCCGTCGAAGGCGATGCACTCGGCGGTGTTGAACATCGCCTTGTCGTCGTTGAGCAGATGTCCGGACCAGAGCCCCTGCTGGGGAATGGTCAAGGGGAAGCGGTTCATGGGGTCACCTCCAGCGCCTGGGCTGCCAGCTTGGCCTCGATGAGACGCCACCAGCCGTTGAGGGTCGGCAGCTTGGCGAGATCCACGAAGCCGAGCTCCACCCCGGCGGCGCGCCACTCGGTGAGCAGGGCCATGATCCGCACCGAATCCAGACCGTAGTCGATGAGGTTCTCGTCGGGGTCAAACTCCCCTTCCTCCTCGTCGATGTGGCTCAGCAGCCGTGCCTTGAGCCCCTCGTAGGTCAGCAACGGCTTGCTCTGGGCGGCAGAAGCAGAAGCGGAAGCCGGGGCAAGGGCCAGCACCTCCTCGCAGCGGATCACCTTGCCGCAGCGGGTCGCCACATAGTCGAGCGCCATCTGGTGATCGGCCAGGGAGAAATCCGCCACCCCGTCCGCCAGGAAGAAGGGCTGGATGTCGCGCATGAAGGCGTCGCAGGCGGTCATCATGCAGCCGATATGGCCGTAGATGCCGCCGATGATCAGCTGATCCCGCCCCAACTCTTTGAGCATCTGCTCGAGCTCGGAGCGCTGGAATGCGCTGTAGCGCCACTTGACCAGCACTGTGTCGTCACGCTCCGGGCGCAGCGCTGCGACCACCTGCTGCTGCTCGGGCCGTTTGTTGAGACCAGGGCCCCACATGTCGTTGAGCAGGGCGCGATCTTCAGGGGATTGATCCTTTGGCTGGGCGGTGTAAAAGACCGGTATGCCAAGGGCCTTGCACTGCTTGCGCACGGCGGCCAGGCGCTCGGTGAGGGCCGCGATCAGCGGGCTGTTTTCACCATAGAAGGCGGTGAAGTACTCCTGCATGTCGTGGATCAGCAGGGCGGCGCGTTTGGGTTCCAGAGACCAGTTGACCTTGTTGGCCTTCCACTGGCTGGGCATGGCGTAATTGTTCAGGGTTGGGATAGCCATAACGTCATGATTCCTTTTTAGTTTTATGCTGTTGTCAGGGGCTGGTTGGCAGCGATGGCGTGCGCAATGCGCGCCCGCAGCCCCTGCTTGTCAATCTTGCCCACCGCCGTCATGGGCAGGGCATCCAGGGTTTCGAAACGGTCGGGCAACTTGAAGTCCGCCACCCCGCGTTCGCGCAGAAACTTGCGCAAGGCCAGCGGCTTGAGCCCCGGCTCGGTGGTGACGATAAAGGCGCAGCTCTTCTCCCCCATGGCGCTGTCGGGCATGGAGACCAGGGCCGCATGGGTGATGGCCGGGTGGTGCAGCAGCTGGTTTTCCACCTCTTCCGCCGCGATCTTCTCGCCGCCCCGGTTGATCTGATCCTTCTGCCGCCCGACCACGGTGAGGTAACCATCGGCATCCTGTACCACCAGGTCGCCGGAGCAGTAGAAGCCCTCGGCATCGAACACCCGGGCGTTGTGGGCCGGGCTCTGGTAGTAACCGCGGAAGGTATAGGGGCCGCGGGTGTGCAGGGCGCCAGGCTCGCCGGGGACGACCGGATTGCCCGCCTCATCGAGAATGCGCACCTCGTCGTCCGGGCTCATGGGGCGACCCTGGGTGTGAATGATTTTCTCGTCGGGGTCGTCCAGCCGGGTGTAGTTGACCAGCCCTTCCGCCATGCCGAACACCTGCTGCAACCGGCAGCCGAGCAGCGGCCCTATCTTGCTGGCCACCGCCTCCCCCAGCTTGGCGCCGCCCACTTGCAGCAAGTCGAGGCTCTCGAGCTGAGTGCGCGCAGTGGGGTCCGCGTCCGCGGCCTGCAGCCAGAGCGAGACCGCCGGCGGCACCAGCGAGGTGAGATTGACCCGGTGGCGGGCAATCAGCGGGAAACAGCTGATGGGGCTAGGATCCGGCGCCAGCACCACGGTGCCGCCTGCCTCGAACACCCCGAGCGCGCCAGGGGAGCTCAGGGGGAAGTTGTGGGGCGCCGGCAGGGTGCACAGATAGCGGGTATGGGGACCGAGGCCACAGAGCTCAACGCTGCGGCGCACGCTGTAGTAATAGTCGTCATGGGTACGGGGAATGAGCTTGGGAGTGCCGGTGCTGCCACCAGAGAGCTGGAAGAAGGCCACCTCGTTCGCCGGGGTCGGGCCACATTTCACCGGCTCACTCTCAGCCACCTTCGCCAACCAGCGGCTTAGCCCCAGTTCCCCTGCGTCGCCATCCAGCAGCGCCAGCTCGGCGCCGATGCTTGTCAGCAGCTCGCTCTCGCGCCCCTTGCTCGCAAACAGCGGATGAGCCAGCGAGCCGATAAAGAGGCGCGGTGTGATCTGCTCGGCATAAGAGAGGAGCTCCAGCCGGTTGTGGCTAAAGAGCGCATTGACCGGCGCAATGCCGGCCTTGAGCAGGGCAAAGAACACCAGATAGAACTCGGCCACGTTGGGGAGCTGCACCAGTGCGGTATCCCCTGCCCCCAGGCCGCGGCGGGCCAGATTTGCGGCCAGCCGGCTCGAGGCGGCGTCCAGCTCGCCATAGTTGAAGCGGCGCTCGCCGCAGAGAATGGCCTCGGCGTCGGGGGCCTGCTCGCACTGACGCACCAGCATGGCTGTCAGCGGCTCACCGCGCCAATAGCCCTTGGCGCGGTAGCGCTGGGCCAATTCGTCGGGCCAGCGGGTATAGGGCAGGAAGCGGTTGGTATCGCTCATTGCGCGACCTCCGGACTCAGGTCCAGGGCTTTCAGATTTGGCTGCCCACTCGGCCAGCCCAGATATTGAAGCTGCGTCATTGCGCCACCTCCAAATCCAGGCCCAGGGCCTTGAGCATGGTCCCCAGCTTGGTGCCGGTCTCGGCCCACTCCATGGCGGGATCCGAGCCCGCGACGATGCCGGCGCCGGCAAACAGCTCCACCTGATGGCCATCGAGCACGCCGCAGCGGATCACCACGGCCCACTCGCCGTTGCCCTGACTGTCGCACCAGCCGACGATGCCGCTGAACAGGGCGCGCCGGAAGGGCTCCTGCTCACGGATAAACTGGCGGGCGAGTTCGGTAGGATAGCCGCACAGGGCCGGGGTGGGATGCAGCTGGCAGGCCAAGGAGAGCACCGATGCCTCGCCACCGTGCAGTCGGCCGGCGATGGGGGTACCCAGATGCCAGAGGGTATCCGTGCTCATCAGGGAGGGGCTGGACGGGATCGCCAGCTCGCGGCAGTGGGGGGTCAGCACCCGGCGGATCTCGTCGATCACCAACTTGTGTTCATGCTGATCCTTGCGAGAAGCCAGCAGCTCCCGGGCCACCATTTCGTCTTGCGCCGGCTCGCTCGCCCGTCTGGCGGAGCCCGCCAGCGGATGGGTGAACACCTCTCCCCCGCTGACCCGCAGCAGCAGCTCCGGGCTGGCGCCAAGCAGGCGGCGCTCCTGGCCAAGCGGCAGGGAGAAGTGGAAGGCATGGGGATTCTGGGCCATCAGACGAGTTATCACCCGCTTCGGATCGGCGGGCTGATGCAGAGTGAGTGTCAGCTTGCGCGACAACACCACCTTGGATAGCCGGCCTTGTGCAAACGCATCCAGCGCCGCACTGACCGAGGCCTGGAATTCGCTGGCCGGCGGGGTGCTCTGCACCGAGATGACCCGGTTGGCCTCGACGGCCTGTTCGGCCGCTGTCACCGATGACGGCTCTGTCGGGGCCAGTTTATCGCCCCGCTTATAGCGGCTGGGCACATAGAGACAGGAGGCCTCCGCCGGGTCGAACGCGAAGGCACCGATCAGCAGCGGGTTGCTCTGGCCGGCGGCGCTGGCCGCGGCCAGCGCGTCGGCAATCTGTTGTTCCAGCAAGGGCCATTCACAGGCGGGGGTGGTGATAGGCTGGCCCAGGTCAGTAGCACTGATCGTGCCCTGCCCCGAGGTAAACAAGAAATCGGGCGGTGACGCAGCCTGGGCAGGCGCGCTATTTTCCATCACAAGAGTATCCACGTTACACCCTCAAATATGATTCAAAATGATAATGATTATCAATTTGTATTTGTGCGGCGGTAAAATACTCGCTTTGAAATCCCCCGGTCAATGGGATTTTTGTGCCGATAAAACTGGAACTTATCTGTGGATATTGCCCGTCGTGGCCCACCGTGCAGGGCCTACCCCTCTTGCCCGTATGAGCACCGCTGCCAACACCCCATATGAGGCTGCGACAAAAACCGCGGTCTCACCGCCCGCGCTGGCAGCGAGCGCCATTTCCCCCTAAGATGGCGCCATCTTCATGACCATTGTTTCAACCCACGGGATCCTCGATGTTAAAGCACCTGCTTCTGCTCCCCCTCAGCCTGCTGCTGGCGGCCTGTTCACTCACCCAGTACAACGTCAGCGAAGGGGAGATCAACCAGTACCTCAAAGAGAGGGTCGCCTTCGAAAAACAGCTGGGGATCCCCGGCATCATGTCTAGCAAGATCCGCCTCGATGAGATGCAGAGCCGCATCGGTCGCCGCCAGGCTGACCGGGTCGAGCTGGATGCCGCCGGCGACCTGCAGGTGATGAGCCCGCTCGGCAGCCAGCAGATGAAGATCCGCTTCTCCCTGAGCGCCCGCCCCGACTACGTGGCCGAGCAGGGCGCCATCTACCTGCGCGATCTCGAGCTCATCTCGGTCAAGACCGAGCCGGCCGACGTGGGTACCGCCCTCACCCCGCTGCTGCCCACCTTCAACCAGTCGCTCTCGCTGTTCCTCTCCCAGACCCCCGTCTACCGGCTGGACGGCAGTCGTAAGAACGAAGCCAGGATCAAAGATAAAGTCGAGGCACTCAAGGTGGAGCCCGGCCGGCTGGTCATCCCCTTCAAGCTGCTCTGACCCCCAACCGCGCCCCTCTTATCTTCAACTCCCGGGGCGCGGTTTTTTCTTCTCAAGCTTCCCCCTTTGCCTCATAATGCACACCATTCTCATTTAGATTCATGAGAAGCGTCATAATAAAATCAAACATATGGTGAGAAGGGACATGAGAAAAACCGTACTGGTCCAGGCGATCGCATGCGCGATCCTGAGCGGCGCCGCACACGCCGCCGTCAAGGTAGAAGACAAGACATTCAACACCGCCGCCAACATGCTGGCCTACACCGAGTTCGAACTCTCCGGCGAGCCGCTGGCCGAAGCCCTCGGTCTGGATCTGGATGTGCTGGACGCCAACCGCGCCGACGAGCCGACTCCGTTCGACTTCGCCGCCGGCATCGAATCCTACGAATACTCCGAAGAGGCGATGTACGCCCTCAACTATCAATCCGGCATGGGCCCGCACCTGGTGAACGGGCCGCAAAACCTGGCTCGTGGCGGCACCATGGCCACCCTCGGCCAGCGGGTGCTGGCCATGGCCGATGCGGTCGGCTTCCCGGCCGATGAAGTGCCGCAGGGCATGTATCCCCTCTCCCTGCCCTACGCCTCCGCCAACCCGGAGTTCGCGCAAGCCGTGAACGCCACCCCGGTCAACGGCGACCAGATCACCATCAAGACCGCCAAGGGCCACGAGAAGAGCGTCAAGACCCAGGTGCCGGCCTACTTCCGCGACTACGCCACCCTGCGCTGGAGCGGCAGTGACAACCTGCTGGTACCGGCGGCCGTGGGCGGCATCCTGCTCAAAGAGGTGATGTGGTCCCAGGACTTCCTCGGCGGCATGCACGTGGCCGAGACAGATGAAGAGGTGGAAGCCGCGTCCGCCACCATGGATCAGGACGGCAAGCACAAGCTGGGCGTCTCTGCCGCCGACGGTTTCAACGGCATGATGCTGACCGAGCAGTCCATCGACAAGCTGGCCATCCTGCAGGGTCAGCTCGGCTTTGACGGCAAGCAGCTGGGCGCCAGGATCACTCCGCAATACGATCCGGCCAAGGGCATCGTCTATTTCCCCCATCAGGTGAAAGTGACCGAGACGGCCAAGAACGACGTCGGCGCCATCGGCAAGCTGGAGGTGGTGGATGGCTCCGCCCAGCTGCGCGACGCCTGGATGATGCTGTGGCCGCTCTCCGAGTTCTACGCCTTCAGCGATCAGCGCAGCGCCAACACCAACCAGAACCCGGCCTTCCACGCCGTGTTTGACGGTGCCCCGTTCGCTGCCGCACCGGCCGCCAACAAGGGCAGCGATGCCGCCAAGCTGGTAGCGGGTGACGATGCCTTCTCCCTGGCGCTGAACCTCTCCGGCATGGTGTTCAAGAACCTCAATGCCCTCCACTTCGAACCCAAGGCCGGCACCCTGGTGGACAGCTGGCAGGCCGGCAAACAGGCCAAGCACGTCACCACCTTTGACGCCGCCTACAGCCTGGTCGCCCTGCAGATCTTCCAGCGCGCCCAGGATGCGCTGCCGGTGGGCTACGCCGCCGGTGACAATGGCGAGCTGAACCTGAAAACCGCTCAGGGCCAGCAGGCGCTGGTGCTGATCCGTCAGCAGGCCGACTTCATCCTGGCCAATCTCAAGGGCAAAAATGGGCTGGTGCACGATGGGATCACCCTGGGTGGCAAGCTCGATGCCGGCCAGTCCATCGATGCGCAGTTTGCCGCCATCCGCGGCCTGACCGCCGCCTTCCTGGCCACCTCGGATGCCAAGTACCGCACCGCTGCGCGCGAGCTGTTCATCGCCGCCGACAAGGCCTACTTCAACCAGAAGGCCGGTACCTGGCTCGCAGGCAAACAGGGTGAATACACCCCCTGGACCCAGGCCGCCATCTCCGGCGCCCTGCGCTCCGCCATGCTGAACCTGCGCAACGAAGGCAGCGAGAAGGCCCCGGCGCTGGAGCTGGCCCAGCTGACCCAGCGCTACGTGAGCTGGTTCCGCGGCACCGTCAACGGCGGCATGCAGATGGCCGAGTGGATCGGCGACTCCGGCGAGAACGTCATCGAAGGGGCCGGTGGTGACACCGACGAAGATGGCGTCCCGCAAGTCACCGCCGCCGGTGGCAAGCACGGCACCGCCATGGTGATGGCCGCCAAGGCGCTGATCACCGAGAAATAATCAGCCACCGGCTGAACAGCAAAAGGGAGCCTTATCGGCTCCCTTTTTAATTGTGGCGTCTGGCGTTGGCAGTGACATCACCCCAGCTTGGCCAGCATCTCCTTGGTCACCAGCACTATGCCCTGCTCGGAGCGATAGAAGCGGCGGCTATCCTCGTCCGCGTTCTCCCCCACCACCAGGCCATCGGGCAGCTTGCAGCCCTTGTCCACCACCACCCGGCGCAAGCGGCAGCCGGAACCTATCTCGACCCCGGGGAAGATCACCGCCTGATCCAGGGTGCAGAAGGAGTGCACCCGCACATGGGTGAACAGCACGGAGTTGAGCACGAAGGAGCCGCTGACAATCGACCCCCCCGCAAACATGGAGTTGATGGTCATGCCGTGCTGGCCGTTGCGGTCCTGCACGAACTTGGCTGGCGGCGTCATGGTCTGGCTGGTCCAGATGGGCCAGTTCTCGTCATAGATGTCCAACTCGGGCACCACGGAAGCGAGATCCATGTTGGCCTCCCAGAACGAATCCAGGGTACCCACGTCCCGCCAGTAGGGTTTCAGCCCCTCCTTGGCCCCCACGCAGGACATGGTGAACGGGTGAGCAAACGCCTTGCCCTCCCCCACGATGCGCGGGATCACGTCCATGCCGAAGTCATGCTTGGACTCCTGGTTGTGGATGTCCTCCTCCAGCAGTTGATAGAGGTACTCCGCCTCGAAGATGTAGATGCCCATGGAGGCCAGGGAGACGTGCTCGTTACCCGGCATGGCGGGCGGATTGGCCGGCTTCTCCACGAAGGCGCGGATCTTGCGCTGCTCGTCGATGTCCATCACCCCGAAGGCGGAAGCCTCCGCCCGCGGCACCTCGATGCAGGCCACCGTCACCTTGGCGCCGAGGCGCACGTGATCGAGCAGCATGGCGGCATAGTCCATCTTGTAGATGTGATCCCCCGCAAGCACCACTATGTATTTGGGGCCGTAGTCACGGATGATGTCGACGTTCTGGTAGATGGCATCGGCGGTGCCGCGATACCAGTGCACCTCGTCCACCCGCTGCTGGGCAGGCAGCAGGTCGATGAACTCGTTCATCTGATAGCGCAGGAAAGACCAGCCCGATTGCAGGTGACGCAGCAGGCTGTGGGACTTGTACTGGGTCACCACCCCCACCCGGCGAATGCCTGAGTTGATGCAGTTGGAGAGCACGAAATCGATGATGCGGAACTTGCCGCCAAAATGGACGGCAGGCTTGGCGCGGTTGTCGGTCAACTGCTTCAGGCGACTGCCCCGTCCCCCCGCGAGCACCAAGGCCATACTCTGGTTCAATAGTTGCCGTGCTTTGGCAGTATTTACGGGTTCTAACAACATAATTACCTCTGCCTTGTTTTGATCCATTCTCGATTCATCTTCGCCTGTTTCCGGCGTCATGAAAGTGGTTTCACTCACATTTAACTGATTTCAATTGGCCCTTTTCCAGGAGTTGAGCAGGATCGCATGCTTTGCGATGCGAGCTTGGTTAGAATTTCAGCATCAACGACATCATCAAGGATGACACCATGTTGAACAAGCTCGGGAGCAACCAGCTGATGGTGATGGCTCTCATCTGTGCTCCCCTGCTGATGCTGCAGGGGCTCTGGCTCGCCTTCGTGAGCACGCCGCTCACCCTGCTGCTCATCCTCGCCACCAGCCTGCTCGGCTTTGGCCTGCTGATCCGGCTGGTGATGAGGCTGCAACAGGCGGATCGGGAGAGACAGGAGCAGGTGTGGTGCCGGGCGCTGCAACTGCGCGACCCCACCTGCCTGGAGACCCCGACAGCCCAGGCCGCCCTGCAGCAACTGCTCGCCCATTTCAACGAAGCCGAGCTCGATGCCCACCGCCAGATCAATGAACTGCACCACCAGGCGACCCAGGACGAGCTTACCCAGCTACAAAACCGCCACGCCTTTCGGCGCGACATGACCGAGCTGCTGCAGCGGGATCAGGATACCCAGACCGCCACCCTGGTGCTGGTCCGCGCCACCGAGCTTGGCAAGCTCAACGCCCAGCGCGGCTTTCAGTCGGGGGATGCCTACATCAAGGATATTGCCAACCTCATCACCAGGGTGGTGAACCGCTTTCCTGGCCATCAGGTCTACCGCATCTCGGGGGCCGACTTCGCCGTGCTGGTTCGGCCGGAGGCCAACATACCGCCTCCCCTGCTCGGGCGGGATCTGAAGATCGCCTTCGATCACTACCAGCAGGAGCATGAGCTGGAGAGCGCCGCCTACTCGGGGCTGACCCGGCTCAGCAGCGGCCAGAAGGTAGAAGCCATTCTGGCCCGGGCGGATCTGGCGCTGGCCCGCGCCCAGACCGAGGCGGTCAACGGTTGGGCCATCCAGCAGGATGACAACGTGGTGGAGCTGCAGGGGCAGCATCACTGGAAGCTGGTGCTGACCGAGCTGCTGGAGCAGGAGCGGATCGACTTTACCTATCAGCCAATCCAGCCGATGCACCGCAGCATGCTGGCCTACAACGAGATCTACCCCCGCTTCAGCAGCGCCGACGGTACCGTGCTGCCCACCGACACCCTGTTTGCCATGGCCCAGCGGCTGGACATGGTGATGCGGCTGGAGCAGATGCTGGTGACCCACTTCATGCGCCAGTACCGGGCCTTTGGCTCCAACCAGAGTCGCTGGGGCATCAACCTCTCCAGCAATCTGCTGCAAAACAGCGCCTTTCTGATCTGGCTGGACCGACAGCTGCTCAACGATCCCAACACCAGTGCCAACCTGGTGTTCGAGCTGGATGAGGAGCACCTGGAGCGCAACCTGACCGGGGCCAAGCGGGTGTTCGAGCTGCTCAGACGCAACGGCAGCCGCTCCGCCATCTGCAACTTCGGCAAGGGGATCGGCTCGTTCAATCTGTTTCGTGAGCTCAAGCCCGACTACATCAAGCTGGATCCTGCCCTCATCACCGGGCTGGAGCAGGATCTCACCAATCAGCAGTTCGTGCGGATGATCGTCGACGTGTCACACCGGATGGGGTGCCAGGTGATTGCGGAAGGGGTCGAGCAACTGGGCCAGAAGCAGCTGCTGCAGGGCATGTATGTGGACGGCTTGCAGGGCTATCTCATCGCCAGGCCCCAGCCGCTTCGGCCGGACATCAGCCAGCTCGGGCTCTTTACTGAGGATGCTTCAACTTCAACAGAGTCAGAATGATGTCGTTGAGCTGGCGATAGCGCTCCAGCTCCTTCTGATCGTAGCGGGTCGCCAGGGCGGTGGGATTGTGGCGGTTCTTGAGGTAACGGTTGATCTGCAGCCGGTTGAAGCCCGCCACCTGATAGACCTGCCCCAACAGGGCATTGAGCTCCTCGTTCTCAAGACCGGCCTTGGCGAGGTAATCCTCCTGGGCCGGGCTCTCCAGCTGGCAGCTCTGCTTGGCGATGCGGCCGGTCTCCTGCAGATAGCTGAGCCACTGCTCCAGATAGAGCGGCTTGCAGCCCGCCAGCAGATTGAAGAAGCCCACCGCATCGCAGCGGCAGTCGGTCAGCAGCAGTACCGCCAGTCGATCGTCATCACAGTGAAAGGTGACGGGGCCGCTCTGTCCCCAGTCCAGCGCCTGAACCCGGATCTCGGCCCGCTCCCCCGCAGCGCCGGTGACGTCGAATACAAACATGGCTCCTCCCGCTCGGCAAAAGGTTGATGATGGACCATCCCTTTGGCGGGTGCAAAGGCAAATCGCCTTTTCATTCAGTATTCTGCAAGCCGGCCATAAAAAAAACCGACATCCATTACGATATCGGTTCTCGTCACGCGGGCCAAGGCCCGGTTCAATGCAGCCTGGTTCAGGCGTCCAGTTCCACCAGCGCCTTGGCCAGCTCGATGGGTTCGAGCTCCTGCCCTTCCAGATCGGCGTTCCAGTTCGGGCCGACCAGCACGTCGTCTTCGTCCAGATCGTTGATCCAGATGTCGAGGAACTCTTCCAACTCGATCACTTCCGGCTCGTAGTCGGCCCACTCGTCCACGCAGTGCAGACGGGCGTCCTCTTCGGCGGACCAGAGCGGCATCACGTCCGCATCTTCGAACTCGGCTGAGCGGCAGACCACCCAGTCTTCACCGTAGCGCAGACCCCACACCTGACCCGACTCGCGGACTTCTTCGATGAACAGTTGGAAATTGGCGTCAAGATTGTCAGTTAACTTACTCATGGGGCTCTCTCTTTAATCGGGTGCTGCGGCCACGGCAGTGCCGAGTGGCAATGCGGTGGCCAAATGGTGTCGCAAAAGCGACATGGACTCAAGCATCTTGGGGGTTATCACACAAAAAACTGCCCGATGGCGGGCTTTACCTGACAAAACGCCTCCCGAAGGAGGCGTTTTCAGCGCAGAGGGCGGGATCAACGCTCCCAGTACACCTCTTCCAGGCTGTCTTCCTTCTCCGGCAGACCGCGCGACAGGCGCGGGCTGCTCTGGGCCAGCACCTCGTAGCTCACCCGGTTGGCGTACTTGCACACCTGGGAGAGCGAAGAGTAGGTGAGGAACTCGGCCACGTGCTTGGCGGAGTTGGGCACGGCACTGCGGTGATAGGCGTTGGCCACCATGTCGTGCAGCACGGCGGAGAGCGCCCCGTCCCCTGCCCCGTTGGTGTTCTTGATCTTCTCCGGCCCGCCCATGTAGGGGGAGATGTGGGAGTAGATGCGCTTGGGCACGCGGCAGCCGCTGCGGGTCATGGGGCGGCTGAACTCGTACATGTTGAACTCGGGGATGACGCCGGGCAGCAGCGGCAGGGTGGTTTCGCGCTTGAAGTCATCTTCGGTGTAGGCAGCCATGTAGAGCCCCACCGGACCTGCGGTGCAGAGCACCATGTCGGCCCAGTCCAGCGCCTTGTCGGCGGCGGCCAGCGGATCGGAGAAACCGGTCAGGGCCTCGCCCTCTTCCTCGTTCATGGCGAGCACGGTGACGTTCTCGCTGATGAAATCGCGCCACCACTGGGGGTCGGACTCGATGACGAAGCGGGTGCCCAGGGTCAGCACCACTGGCACGCCGGCCTCGCGGGCATAGCGCACCGCGGCCATGGCCGCTTCCTTCATCGGAGTGCCATCTTCACCGCGCACCAGGTAGGCGGTGATGACCAGGGCGGAGGACTCCTTGATGATCTCCTCGGGGATGTGGGCCACATCCAGATGGTCCATCTTGCCGGCGTTGATGCCAAAGCTGCGTTCGCCCCCTTCGGTGATGAAGGTGAAGCAGCGGCCGACCGGGCCGTCTACCGGTTGCAGGTAGTCCAGGTTGACCCGCGACGAGGTGTTGCACAGATAGCGGTAGGCGTAGCTGCCGATGCGGATGTCCTGGCTCATGACGCCGAGCAGGATGGAGTGGGAGTCCGCCAGTACCGAGTAGTTGTGCATGGTGTTGCCGATGGTGCCACCGGCAAATTCGCTCACCACCATGTTGTTGCTCTTGAGCTCGTCGTAGATCTGCTCCGCCACCTCATCGGAGATGAGCATGGAGTGGCCGCGGCTCAGTCCGTAACGCTCTAGAAACGCCAGGTCAACGTGCGCTTCGATGTCGACCAGCGTCTGGTCAATCCCGACCACATAGGCCTTGCCCCGCTCCGAGAGCTCCGCACTCTGGGAGATGAGGGGATCACGACGATCCACTGGAAAGTAGTGTTTGGACTTGCGCTGACCGGGAAATTTCATGGCAATGTTCTTGTGCTCTGGGGGAAAGAGGGGCGGGATTTTAACACAATCCGCCGCGCCGAAAAGTCGCCTGATTAAAATATGAAGTCAGTATAGACAAGGGTTGCAGAGGAAAACGTTTACCAAACCCCATCAAAAAAACCACCTAGCGAGGAGGTGGTTTTGGGGCGAAGAAGACTCAGCCGGCGGCGAGCCCGCTGGCCAGCGCCAGCACCGAGAAGAGCCCGAGCGAGAGCCAGAAGAAGAGGGTGCCGAAGAGGCGCGGCATGTTCGGCGCCTTGGGGATCTGGATGCCGATGGCGTGCAGGATGCGCCCCACCAGCAACAGCACGCCGCCAAGGTGCAGCCAGAAGGCACCGACTCCCGCCAGCTCGCACAGCGCCATCAGCAGCAGGGTGAGCGGCACGTACTCGGCGAAGTTGCCGTGGGCCCGGATGGCGGCGCGCATCTCCGGCGCCTCCCCTTCCCCTATCATCACCTTGAACTGGGCGCGGCGCTTGACCACCCAGAAGGAGAGCAGCAGAAACAGCAGCCCCAAGAGGCCGGCGTAAATCAGGGTGATATGCATCATGATGACACTCCTTCTCCTTGGATAACGAACAAAACACGGCCCGCTCCGGGGTACGGCACGGGCGGCGTGTCGATCAGGCCAGCTCGCGGCAGATCAGCGACACCATCATGCGGATGTGGGCCTGATCGCTGTTAAGGGCCGGAATGTATTCAAACTGCTCGCCCCCGGCGGCCATGAAGATCTCCCGGTTCTGCACCTGGATCTCCTCCAGGGTCTCGAGACAGTCGGCGGCAAAGGCGGGGCAGATCACATCGAGCCGCTTGATCCCGGTTGCCGGCAGGCCGCCGATGGTCAC
The DNA here is from genome assembly GCF_049175815.1 of Aeromonas sp. 600276. Classification (NCBI taxonomy): domain Bacteria; kingdom Pseudomonadati; phylum Pseudomonadota; class Gammaproteobacteria; order Aeromonadales; family Aeromonadaceae; genus Aeromonas; species Aeromonas sp. 600276. The sequence continues at coordinate 61,001 of NZ_JAAKVU010000003.1, forward strand.
GTCGGTGTAGGGCTTGAGCCACTCCTCCTTGCCAAAGCGGGACTGGAAGCTGGCGGTCCACTGGCTGGCGTCCAGCCCGAGCGCCTCGGCCAGCAGCGCGGCGGTGCGCCGGCACTGCTGACCATAGGGATCCCCTTCCCGCTCATAGCGCTCGGGAATGCCGTGGAACGACATCAGCAGGTGCTCGCCCTGGCCGTGCTGTTCCCAGTGGCGGCGCACGCTCATGGCCAGCGCCTGGATATATTCGGGGTGAGCATGGTAATCACGAATGAGCCGCACCACCGGCAGGTTGCGCTCTTTTTTCATCGCCCGGCTCCAGCCATCGAACACCGAGGCGGTGGTGCTGACCGAATACTGGGGATAGAGCGGCAACAGGATCACCCGGTTAACCCCCTTGGCCTTGAGCGCCTGCCAGCCCTCCTCCAGCGAGGGGGAGCCGTAGGTCATGGCCAGCTCCACCGGCACCTCGACCCCTTCGCGCCTGAGCTCCTGCTCCAGCGCCGCGCGCTGCTGCTGGCTTATCACCATCAGCGGCGAGCCCTGCTCGGTCCACACCTGCTGATAGAGCTTGGCCACCTTGGGGGAGCGGGTCGGCAGGATGATGAAGTGGAGCAGCGGGCACCAGAGGTAGCGCGGCAGGTCGACGACCCGCTGATCGTGCAGAAACTGGCTGAGAAACGCCTTGACGGCGGCCGTGGTGGGCGCGGCTGGGGTACCCAGATTGACCAGCAAGATCCCGGTTTTCGTGGTCACGTTTGCTTCCTGTCTTTCTGTTGTTATGTCTTATATGCAAGAAAGGGCCCTGTCGGGCCCTTGTCTCAATGGCACATTGCCGCTGGCCCCTGAGGGACGATGGCAATGGCGGGCTTAGCCCAGGATGGTCGCCAGCTGCTTGCTGACCAGTTCCACCGGCTGGGTGCCATCAATCTTGACGTAACGGGTGTTGCCCGCTTCCGCTTCCTTGCCGTAGAAGCCGATGAGCGGTGCAGTCTGCTGATGGTACACATCCAGACGCTTGCGCACTGTGGTCTCTTCGTCGTCGGCACGGATCACCAGATCTTCACCGGTCACGTCGTCCTTGCCTTCCACTTTCGGCGGGTTGAACACCACGTGGTAGGTACGGCCGGAGCCGGAGTGAACGCGACGACCGCTCATGCGCTTGACGATCTCTTCGTCCGGCACGTCGAATTCCAGTACGAAATCCACGGCAACACCGGCGTCCTTCATGGCTTGCGCCTGGGGAATGGTGCGCGGGAAACCGTCCAGCAGGAAGCCGTTGGCGCAATCCGGTTGGGCAATACGCTCTTTGACCAGGCCGATGATGATGTCGTCAGAGACGAGCTGACCTGCGTCCATCACGGCTTTGGCCTTGAGGCCCAGCTCGGTGCCCGCCTTGATCGCGGCACGCAGCATGTCGCCGGTGGAGATCTGCGGAATACCGTGTTTTTCCATGATGAACTGAGCCTGAGTACCCTTGCCGGCACCCGGAGCCCCCAACAGAACAATGCGCATACACGCTCCTATTGATTGGTTATTCAATTCTTGAGAAGGCAAAAAACTACACGGTTTCGCTCATTTCCACAAGCTTGCCCCGTGTGAGTGACTTATTTTTCACCATTTTCCCGTCACGGCAATACGACCATTGGCGCAGAACCGTGTACGAAAAATGAGTGAAAATGCAGCAGCGCTGCACGCAACTGGCGCCCGCCCCAAACGGGGCAGGCGCCAGAAAAGAAAGAGCCCACTGCACGCAGTGGGCCCAAACGTCATGCCTGGAGTAACAGACGGTTGATACGGGAGACGAAGCTCGCCGGATCATTGAGCCCGCCCTGCTCGGCCAGCTGGGCCTGTTCGTGCAGCAGGGTGACCCACTCGCCGAACAGTGCCTCGTCCTGGATGGTGTCGAGTTTCTTCACCAGGGCGTGGTCGGGGTTCAGTTCCAGAATGTACTTCTGCTCCGGCACCGGCTGGCCGGCGGCGCGCATCAGCTTGATCATCTGGGTGCTCATGCCGTGGGCATCGGTGACGATGCAGGACGGCGAGTCGGTCAGACGGTGGGTGACGCGCACCTCTTTCACCGCCTCACCCAGGCTCTGCTTGACCCGCTCCACCAGACCGGCGTTGGCTTTTTCAGCCTCCTCCTGCGCCTGCTTGGAGGCTTCGTCTTCCAGATCGCCGAGATCCAGCTCGCCACGGGTGACGGAGACCAGCTGCTTGCCGTCGAACTCGGTCAGGTGGCTCATCAGCCACTCGTCGACCCGCTCCCACATCAGCAGCACTTCGACACCCTTCTTGCGGAAGATCTCGAGGTGCGGGCTGTTCTTGGCGGCAGCGTAGGAGTCGGCGGTGATGTAGTAAATCTTCTGCTGGCCTTCCTTCATGCGGCCAACGTAATCCTCCAGCGACACGGTCTGGGCTTCGCCCTCGCCGGCGGTGCTGGCAAACCGCAGCAGTTTGGCGATCTCTTCGCGGTTGGCGTAATCCTCGGCCGGGCCCTCTTTCAGCACATTGCCGAACTCGCTCCAGAACTTGGCGTACTTCTCGGCGTCGTCCTTGGCCAGCTTGGCCAGCATGGTCAGCACGCGCTTGGAGCAGGCCTTGCGCAGGGAGACGGTCACCTTGTTGTCTTGCAGGATCTCGCGGCTGACGTTGAGCGGCAGATCGTTGGAGTCCAGCACCCCTTTGACGAAGCGCAGGTAGGTCGGCATGAACTGCTCGGCGTCATCCATAATGAAGACGCGCTGCACGTAGAGCTTGAGGCCGTGCTTCTGCTCCCGGTTGTAGAGGTCAAACGGTGCGCGGGCCGGCACGTAGAGCAGGCTGGTGTACTCCTGCGCCCCTTCCACCCGGTTGTGACCCCACAAGAGCGGATCTTCGAAGTCGTGGGCGACGTGCTTGTAGAACTCCTGATACTCCTCGTCTTTGATGTCCTTCGGGTTGCGGGTCCACAGCGCAGTGGCGCGGTTGACCTGCTCCCACTCGCCCGGGGTGCCGACGATGGTTTCACCGTCTTCTTCCCGATCCGGGGTACCCTCTTTGAACATCTCCACCGGCACGCTGATGTGGTCGGAATATTTGCTGACCACGGAGCGCAGGCGCCAGTCGTCGAGGAACTCGTCCTCTTCGGCACGCAGGTGCAGGATGACATCGGTACCGCGACCGGCTTTGGTCACGTCAGCCACGGTGAAGGAGCCTTCCCCTTCCGATTCCCACTGCACGCCCTGGCCCGGTTCGGTACCGGCGGCGCGGGAGACCACGGTCACCTTGTCGGCGACGATGAAGGCGGAGTAGAAGCCCACCCCGAACTGACCGATCAGCTGGGAGTCGCGGCCCTGATCACCGGAGAGGTTCTTGAAGAACTCGGCGGTGCCGGATTTGGCGATGGTGCCCAGGTGCTCGATCACCTGATCCCGGGTCATACCGATCCCGTTGTCGGAGATGGTCAGGGTCCGTTTTTCTTTATCAACCACCAGGCGAACGCGCAACTGGCCGTCGTTTTCGAACAAAGAGGCATCGGAAAGCGCCTTGAAGCGCAGCTTGTCCGCCGCATCGGAGGCGTTGGAAATAAGCTCGCGCAGGAATACTTCTTTGTTGGAATAGAGGCTGTGGGCCATCAGGCTCAGCAGTTGTTTGACTTCAGTCTGAAACCCGTGGGTTTCGGCATGAACGCTTTGGGTCATCGACACTATCCTCAGGCGATTCGGGTTGAACATATTCCCGATCCAAGATGGGGCCGGTGATCGCCATTTCAAGGGGACAAATGCAACGAATGGTGCGAATGGCGATTTTTGCGCCAATCGAGGCTGGGGCCCCATCCTGCGCAAACAAAGAACCCGCCGGGGCGGGTTCTGGTATCGCAGGCTGAGTCGCGACGCAGGACCTGTTGAAGAACAGCCGCTGGCTCAATTCAGGGGCTGACGCTGACTCAATTCAGGGGCTGGCGCCCCATCAGGGAGTGGGAGAGCGTGGTGCCGTCCACCAGCTCCAGCTCGCCGCCCACCGGCACCCCGTGGGCAATCCGGCTCACCTTGACGCCGGCGGCGCGGGCCATGTCGGCGATGTACCAGGCGGTGGCATCCCCCTCGATGGTGGGGTTGGTGGCCAGGATCAGCTCGCTGATCGCCTCGTCTTTCAAGCGTCGCTCCAGGATCTCCAGCCCCAGCTCCTCCGGGCCAATGCCGTCCAGCGGCGAGAGGTGACCCATCAGCACGAAGTAGCGGCCGGAGAACTGGCCGGTTTGCTCGATGGCGGCCACGTCTGCCGGGCTCTCCACCACACACAGCAGGCCGTTCTCTTCGCGCTTGGGATTGGCGCAGATCTCGCAGCGCTCGTTTTCGGTGAAGGTGCGGCAGTGGCTGCAGTGGCCAATCTCGGTCAGGGCGCGAGAGAGCAGCTGGGCCAGCCGCAGGCCGCCGCTGCGCTCACGCTCGAGCAGGGTAAACGCCATGCGCTGGGCCGACTTGGGGCCGACACCCGGCAGCACCTGCAGGGCTTTCATCATCTCATCCAGCAGCGGGCTGAATTTCATGGGCTTGGTATCCTTTGACGCTGTGTCGGCCGCGGCGCCCTGACAAACAAGGAGCGCGACCGAACCTATCTTGTTGGCGCAGGACTATACCCGAGCCAACCCCGAGCGCCAATGGCCTTGTGCCCTCAGCCCTCTGCCGAAACGGGGGATGATGCCGCGCTCGCCAGCAGGATGCGCTGGCGACCGCTGTAGATCTCGGCCCGCCCCGGGCGGCAAAAACCCACCAGGGTAAGCCCGGTCTGCTCGGCCCGCTCCACCGCGAGCTCGGTGGCGGCCGAGATGGCGAGCAGGATCTCCACCCCGGCGCTGGCGCACTTTTGCACCATCTCGAAGCTGGCGCGGCTGGTCACCAGGATGGCGCCGTCGCGCCGGCCAGTGCGACACAGGTGGCCCACCAGCTTGTCGAGCGCAATATGGCGTCCCACGTCCTCGCGAATGGCGAGGATGTTGCCCTCGCCGTCCACGTGCACGGCGGCATGGGTCGCCCCCGTACTCTGCCCGAGCAGCTGGAGCGGGCGCAGCGCCGCCAGCACCTTGTCGATATGCCCCACCGCAAAACGCTGGCTGTCGGGCAGCCTTGGCTGGACACGCACCACCTGCTCCAGGCTCTCGCTGCCGCAGATGCCACACCCGGTGCGCCCGGCCAGGGTGCGCCGTTTCTCTTTCAGGCGATGAACGCAGCGATTGGCCAGGGTGATGTGCAGCTCGATGCCGCGGCAGGCGCTCTGCTGCTCGATGTCGTGGATATCGAGCAGGCTGTCGATGATCCCCTCCGACAGCGAGAAGCCGATGGCAAAATCCTCCAGATCGGCGGCCGAGCACATCATCACACTGTGGGCGATGCCGTTGTAGACCAGCGCCACCGGAGTTTCACAGGGCAGTTGCATGGCGCTGTCGGTGGTGACGCCGCGCTGATGGTAATGGACCACCTCGCGATGGGCGCTGAGCGCCTGCGGGGTGTCGGGATCGAGTTCAAGCAACATCTGGTGGCCCCTTAGTTGAGGGTGCGGGGATCTTTGGCCGAGATCCCGAGCCGTTTCATTTTCGACAGCAAGGTGGTGCGCTTCATGCCAAGGCGCTGGGCCGCGCCCCGCTCGCCGGCAACGATGCCGTTGCACGCCTTCAGCGCCCGGATGATGCTGACCCGCTCATCTTCCCCCTGCGCCTCGTCACCCTGCGGCAAGGCGGGCAGCGGCTCACGAAACAGCTCCCGGGCCGGCTCGTCATAGACCAGGGTCTCTATCTTGTGAAAGCCCTTGAGGGGCAGCAGCTCGTCCGGCGAGAGGTTGAGCACGTGGCCGCGGGTCATCACCACCGCCCGCTCGATGATGTTCTCGAGCTCGCGGATGTTGCCGTACCAGGGGAGCGACACCAGCATTTTCATGGCGTCGGCCGGGATGGAGGTGATGGTGCGGCGCATCCGCTTGGCGATCTTCTTGATGAAGAAGTTGACCAAGAGCGGAATATCCTCGCGCCGCTCGCGCAGGGGCGGCAGCTCGATGGGAAAGACGTTGAGGCGGTAATAGAGGTCGCTTCTAAAGCGCTTGTTCTTGACCATGGAGAGCAGATCGCAGTTGGTGGCCGCCACCAGCCGCACATCGATGGCAATGGGGTTGCTGTTGCCCACCCGCTCCAGCTCGTGCTCCTGCAAGACCCGCAACAGTTTGGGCTGCAGATCGAGCGGCATGTCCCCCACCTCGTCGAGGAACAGGGTGCCCTTGTGGGCCCGCTCGAAGCGGCCGATGCGCTGGGTCAGCGCCCCGGTGAAGGCCCCCTTCTCGTGGCCGAACAGATCGCTCTCGATAAGGCCGGTGGGGATGGCGGCGCAGTTCACCTTGACCATCTCGTGATCGTGGCGGGCACTCAGGGCGTGAATGGCCTGGGCGATCAGCTCCTTGCCGGTGCCGGTCTCCCCCAGAATGAGCACGGTGCAGTCGCTCTGGGCCACCAGCTTCACCTTCTCCAGCACCCTCTCCATCACGGCGCTCTGGTAGATGATGTTGGCAAAATCCCCCTGCGGCGCGGGTCCATCGACCCGAAGGGTCTTCTCCCTGGCGCCGGTGGTGTTGGAGATCTCCTGCTGCGCCTGCACGTTGTTCATGGCAATCGCCGTGCGCGCCGCCACTTGTTCGAGCAGCGAGATATCGAGGTCGGCGAAGAAATCCGCCTCGGGGTGGGAGAGGATCAACACCCCCAGCAGGTTGCCCCGATAGCGCAGCGGCAGAATGCAGGAGCTGTCGGCGTCGGGGGGCAGGATCTGGGAGGTGAAGCGGCAGCTCGACTGACAGCCGTGGCCCTGCTCGCGATAGAGGAAGAAGGGCTCGCTGTGGCCGAGCGCCCCCTGCAGGCAGTTCTTCTCAAAACACGAATGGTTGATGATGCCGGGCTGTTCACGCTGCTGCTGATTGACCAGGTAGCTCTTGAAGCTGTCGGAGGTGGCGTTGTACTCGGCCAGGCACAGGCTGCTGATGCCAACGTGGTGGTGCAGTATGGTGAACAGGCTCTGGGGCAACTCGGCGATGCGCACCAGTTTGATCACCGCGTTGGTCACGTCCACCAGGATCTTGCAGCTGTCGCGCTCAAGGCGCAGGGAGTTGGCCTGCTCCAGGGTGCGCTCCTTGTCCAGCACGTTCTCCAGCGCAATGGCGACGATGGCCGCCAGCTGGGTCAGCTTGGCCAGGGTCTCCATCGGGAAGGCATTGGCCTCGCAGCTGATGAACTCCACCCCGCCCAGGTGGCTGCGGGCGGTGGTGATGGGCAGCTGGCAATAGGATTGCAAGCCGTCATAGACAGGGGTGCTCGCCAGCTGTTCGCAGCGGTGGCGAAAGCGGCTCGCCGGCAGCACGATGGCCTGCTCGCGGGAAAAATGGAGATCGGCCTTGCGGCAGATGAGGTGAGCCGGCCCCTGCTCCCCCAAGTAGTAGAAGACCGCCTCCTCCCCCGTCCCCAGATTGAGGATGAGGTTGACCCGATCCACCTGGCGAAAGCAGGGCTGGATCCGGTTCAGCTTCTTGATGAAGTCATCCAGGGTGACGGCGGAGAGCAGGTTCTTGGAGAGGGAGAGAAAGCCGTCATCCCAGATGGGTGAGATGTCGGTCAACGGAATGGCACTCACATTCAGCATTCAGGCCTCGCATTACATCTAGATGGGTACCCTTGCCGGCCAATTGCAGCACGGCAACAACGGTAAACAATGCATCAGCCATCGCAGTCAGATGTTATAATTAATTTTTAAAAACTTAACGCTTAATTATAAAAACTAACATGCAGCGAAATAGCATCGCGCAGATTATCGCAGGATGGCTGGCATAATAAGTTAGCCCCATCCCCATTACAACCAAGCCGGCCCTGGCACATATTACAGCTCCGTCAGCGGATATTTCCCGCCGCGCCCAAATATGGCGTCACTATCGCCGTCATTCGCCGCATATCGCCGCCAACTGGCCCATCCTCTGCCCCTGTTGCCGCTGTCGCAGGCTCATGAGGAGAGCAGCCGGTAGTTGTGCAGCTTCAATCCGCCGAAGATGAAGGCGGCGGAAAAGAGCTGAAGCCCCAGCAATAACCCACTGATATTGTCAGCTATTTCCACCGACACCACCCGATGGGTGAGATAGACCCCGAGCCCCAGCACGCCCGCCAGCAAGCAGTTGACCAGGGTGGTGGAGAGAAAGGCGATGAGCCAGGCCGCCTGCACGCTCAATGCCGCCAGCACGGCGCTCATGGCGATGCGTGCGGCGATAAAACAGCCGAAGAAGGCAAACCCCAGCAGAAATATCAATTCGTCCTGCCATAGAAAACACCCAATCCCTAACAACATCACCAGCAAATAAGCGGAGACATAAAAGATCCCGAACGAAAGATTTAATTCATTTTTCATGATGGACACCTGCCAGCTGAAAAAAGGATGAGCGGATCCGGGCCCTGTATACAGAGCCTGGATCCACTTTATTAACGACGATTACCCTTTGGCGGCGCTGCGCAATTTTGCCTTGAGCGCGCTGTATTCAGTCTGGACGTACACTTCCGCCCCCGGCTGATCCTCGATACGCTCAATTTTCACTGCGCAGTACTTGTACTCCGGCGTGTAGGAGACGGGGTCCACGTGCTCGATGGTGAGCTCGTTGCAGGCCCCGATCCACCACTGGTAGGTCATGTAGACCACCCCGGCGTTGACCCGCTCGTTGTAGTTGGCCCGGGTGATCACCTTGCCACGGCGCGACGAGATCCAGACCAGCGCCTGATCCTTCACCCCGAGCTTCTTGGCATCGCTCGGGTGGATCTGCACATAGCCCGGTTCATCGGCCAGGGTCTGCAGCGCCGAGCAGTTGCCGGTCATGGAGCGGCAGGAGTAGTGCCCCACCTCGCGCACGGTGGAGAGCACCAGCGGGTACTCGGCACAGGGCTGCTCCAGCGGCGGCCGCCACTCGGAGGCAATCAGCTGACCCTTGCCGCTCGGGGTGGTGAACACGTTCCCCTCGAACAGGGTGCTGGTGCCCGGGTGATCCTCGGTCGGACAGGGCCACTGCACGCTTTTGAGATCGGCCATCTTGTCATAGCTGACCCCGGCGTAGAGCGGGCAGAGTCCGCGCAGCTCGTCCCAGATCTGCTCGGTGTCGCGATACTCCATGGGATACCCCATGGCGGTGGCCATCAGCGAGAAGATGGCCCAGTCCGGCTTCACGTTGTCCGGCGGCGTCACCGCCTTGTAGAAGCGCTGGAAGCCGCGATCCGCCGAGCTGTAGACCCCCTCGTGCTCGCCCCAACTGGTGGCGGGCAGAATGACGTCGGCCATCTCGGCAGTCTGGGTCATGAAGATATCCTGCACGATCACCAGCTCCATCCCCGCCAGAGTCCGGCGGAACTGACCGAGATCTGCCTCGGTCTGGGCCGGATCTTCCCCAAAGATGTAGAAGGCCTTGCACTTGCCCTCCTCCACCTTGTGGCCAAGCTCGGTCAGCCGGTAACCCGGTTTCTGGGAGAGGGATTCCACGCCCCACGCCTTGGCAAACTTGGCGCTGATGGCGGGATCGCTCACCGACTGATAGCCCGGGAACTGGTGGGGCAGCATCCCCATGTCGCAGGTGCCCTGCACGTTGTTCTGACCGCGTACCGGCCCGCAGCCGGTGCCACGGCGGCCGAAGTTGCCGGTCAGCAGCGCAATCCCCGCCAGCCCCTTGACCACGTCCACCGCCTGACCGTACTGGGTCACCCCCATGCCCCACAGGATCATGGAAGCAGGCGATGCGGCATAGGTGCGAATGGCGGCGCGGATATCGGCGGCTTTGAGGCCGGTGATCCCCTCCACGTATTCCGGGGTGTACTTGGCCACCGTGGCCTTGAAGGTGTCGAACCCTTCGGTGTAGTTGGCGACGAACGCCTTGTTGTAGAGCCCTTCATTGATCAAGACGTTGGCGAAGGCGTTGACCAGCGCCATGTTGGAACCGTTTTTGAGCGGCAGCCACTGATCGGCGATGCGGGCGGTCTCCACCATGCGCGGATCACACACAATCACCTTGGCCCCGTTTGCCTTCGCCTTGAGGATATGGCGGGCGACGATGGGGTGAGAGTCAGCAGCGTTGTAACCAAACACCAGCAGGCACTTGGTCTCTTGAATTTCGGGAATGGCGTTGCTCATGGCGCCGTTGCCTACAGTTGTCTCCAGACCGGAGACTGAGGGTGCGTGTCACACCCTCGCGCAGTGATCGACGTTGTTCGTCCCCAGCACAGCGCGGGCAAATTTCTGCATCACATAGTTGGCTTCATTGCCGGGGCCACGGGCAGAGCCGGTGGTCATGATGGCGTCCGGGCCATATTTCGCCTTGATGGCGGAGAGACGGCTGCTGGCGAACTCGATGGCTTCGTCCCAGGAGACGGCTTCGAGCTTGCCACCGCGCTCGCGGCGGATCATCGGGCTCTTGAGACGGGGGGTCAGCAGGTTGGTGTCGTTCAAGAAATCCCAACCGTAATAGCCCTTGAGGCAGAGCTGCCCCTCGTTGGTCCGGCCGTTGGCGCCTTCGGCCCCCACCACCTTGTCGTTTTCAACCAGCAGGTTGATTTTGCAACCGGTGCCGCAATAGGGGCACACGGTAATGACTTTTTTCATGACTCACACTCTTGTTTGTTAACGAAAAACGGCTCGGCAAGCCCGCTCACACCCGCGCCGGCATCGCCAGCAGGGCCTCGGCACTGGCCAGCTGCTTCTGCCGGTTCAGGGTGTCAAGGTGCGCCGGCGTGACCAGCCGCAGCGCCTGGGTCGGACACACCTCGACACAGGCCGGGCCCGCCTCGCGGTGACGGCAGAGATCGCACTTGAGCGCCTGCGCCTTGGTCTGCGGCCGCTTGAAGAGCGAATCGGCAGCGGGGGCCACCTCTTTCACCACCACCGCCATGGCGCCGTAAGGACAGGCCACCACGCAAGACTTGCAGCCGATGCAGCGCGCCTGCAGCACCTTGACGCAGCCATCCTCGCTGACGATGGCATTGTTCGGGCAGGCCATGGCGCACGGCTTGTCTTCACACTGGCGGCAGAGCACCGGCGTGGTCACCTTGCTGCCCACGATCACCTTCAGGCGCGGCTGAAAATGGCTGTCCTTGGAGACCAGATGTCCATCCTCGATGGCAAGATGCAGACCGCCCTCCCGCTCAAGGGTCCCGCTGCAGGACCCTGACTGGTGTGAAACGGCGCAGGCCACCTCACAGGTACGACACCCAATACAGAGACTGGGATCTGCAATCACGAAGCTGTTCATAGAGAGGGATCCTAAATGGTTCGTTACACCCGACCGCTCTCACCCACCTGGCAGGTGACAACACGGTCTGCCCCCACAAAGCATTTATCAGACCAACACGGGCAGATGGCCCGTCATAAAATCACAAACCTATGAAAATAAAGAGATAATCTGGATATCAAAGGCGGAATTAGTCGCAACTGACGAGAGTGACGAAGAGGCCGTCCCCCTCCTCGACATGACAAAAGTGACGAGGTCGACACTGGCTGACAAAGAGGTACCACCCGGCGCTTTTCAGCTCGCACGCACAAAAACTCACCCATCAATAACAGATTTGTTGATCTCGGCCAGATTTTGCGCAGATCGCCCTTTTTACCCCCTACCCGATTGGATAGCATGTCCCACATGACAACAATCTTTATTGGAACCTTTCATGGAGGTAAGTAATACATCACTGTTGGTTAAAAGCAGCAGAGCGAGTGAGCGTGACTTAAAAAATTCAGCTTACACACTTTGTTGGACGTGATATTTTTTTTACTCAACGCTTATTTGTTGAAATATGCAGACTACAAAAATGCCATGTTACAATTAATCTATCGATAATTTATTTTTTATTTTGATTTCAATCTGATACTTTCAATTTATAAATCGAGGATTAACGTCTTGATAATCGAAAAAGTTACAATAAATGGCTTTAGAAACTTCAAGCAATCGACAATTAATTTTAATGAGAAAACATTAATAATAGGCAGCAATGATGTAGGTAAAACAAATCTAATTTATGGAATTAGATTATTACTTGACAAATCTCTATCTGACAGAGACTTAGATCCTGAAATAACAGATTTTCATATTTGTAAAGATGGGGTACAAACAGATAGTTTTTCTATCCAAATACATTTTTCAGATATCAATGAGGATGCAGTTTTATCAATCTTAAAAGGCGCAGTTAGTGATGATGGTAAGTGCGTTATTATATATTACGCAGAAAAGAGCAATCTTGAATACACTATAGCCATAGGGCCATCTGAAAATGAACTGGAACCTGTTACATCGCGGTTTTATTTAAAACAATTAAACTTACGCTATGTTAAGTCTAGAAGAGATCTTCAAAAATTCATTCAGATAGAGAAGAAAACCTTACTCAAGCAGTCAAGAGATTGTCTTGATGACACTCAAATAAAAGACGATAGCTTTGAAATGGATGTTATTTCATTAAAGTTAGATGAAATTAATGAACGAATATCAAAGCTCCACTATGTGAAAGATGCGACATCAGTAGTTAACACTGAATTGAAAAAATTATCATATACAAATGATGATTATAATGTTCATTTAGACACAGGTTCAATAAAGGTAAATCAATTTATTGAAAATCTTGAACTTGGCGCTTCGATATCTGGCTCCAAGCTTATGTTAGGTGGTGATGGTAGAAACAATCAAATATTATTAGCCTTGTGGAAAGCAAAAAGTCAGCGAGATTTTGATCCTCAACATGAAGTGACATTCTATTGCGTTGAGGAACCAGAAGCACACTTACACCCACATCAACAGCGTAAACTAGCAGATTATCTTATTAGGGACTTGCCAGGGCAAACAATAATTACAAGCCATTCGCCACAAATTACAGAACGGTATAAACCAGATTCAATAATAAGGATTTTATCGACACATGATGGAAGCAAAGCTGCTAATAATGGTTGCTCTAAATGTATATCAGATGCATGGGATAGTTTAGGATATAGAATGAGTGTTCTACCAGCTGAGGCTTTTTTCTCTAGCTGCGTGTTTATGGTTGAAGGGCCTTCTGAAAAGCTTTTTTATGAAGAATTGGCAAAGCAGTTAGATATTGACTTAGACTTTCATAACATATCAATACTTTGTGTCGATGGCATTCAATTTAGAGTTTATTGTCAAATTCTTGATGCTATGGAGTTACCATGGGTTATGAGAACAGACAATGATGTATCAGGAATTAAAGGAAGTAAAAATAAGAGAGCTGTTGGTATCAATAGATGCTTATCATTAATGGGTTTAGATAACTCGCCGGATTTTCCTCCCACAATGACATCCCAAGAAATTTTAGATTCTGGAATCTGGCATTCTACATCAGAGATAATAAATAAAAATGGTATATATCTTTCTAAGATAGATCTCGAAAATGACTTGGCAATGGAACTTGAAAAAGAGCTACTAAGCTTTTCAGAAAAAACAACAGTTATAGATGCCGTAAGTTATTTACAAAATAAAAAAGCTATCCGTATGCGGGAGTTTTTGTCACAACATAAAACTAAACTTGCTAGCATCAAAACTGGGGAATTGGCCAAACCATTACTTCATGCTATTAAATTGGTTGTAAACTAACATGAATACTTTTGAATTTACTCCAGACCAACTTGCAGCGATTAATTCCAAATCAAGTATGGTTATTACTGCTTGTCCAGGTAGTGGAAAAACCGCTGTAATTGTAGAAAAAATACGCAATGAAGTTAAATGCTTACCTTCTTACCAAGGAGTTATAGGTATAACCTTTACCGTAAAAGCCAGTAAAGAACTTAAAAAACGCTGTAAAATAAATGCCTGTGATACAAAAGCAAGCTTTTTTGGAACAATAGATAATTTTTGTTTAAGCGAGATTATTTATCCATTTTTATCAAGGTCTATTGAAAAAGATAACCATCAACTAGAGTGTGTCAAATTTAATGATCTTCCACAAAGCATACGAGACAAACTAAAAACAATACCTAATTATGATGGCTATATAAATTCAGATTTATTTTCCCATTTTGAAAATGATATAAGGACATTATTTGATCATGGCTTCATTTTGCTTGAATTACTTGGTTTACTTGCAAATTATGTTATAGAAAAATCAATTTCATGTCAGAAGTACATAAAAGCCAAGTATTGCTCAGCATATGTAGATGAATATCAGGATTCTTCAGAACTGCAACATTCTCTTTTTATGAATTTGTTTAAGCTGGGTTTAAAATGTATTGCTGTAGGTGATGTACAACAATCTATATATGCTTGGCGTAATAGCGACCCTAAATTTATAAACGAGCTAATGCATGCCCCAGAAAAATTCGAGCATCATATCATAAACTTCAATCATAGATGCCATCCATCAATCATTAACTACTCCAACCGGTTATATAATGAAACATGCCCTTTACTTCCAACCGATGAGGTTAGAGTGTATAGATGGAACATTATTGGGACACAAATCGAAATAACACAGCAGATTAATAAATCTATTAGCTCCGTAATAGACGACAAAATTGTAAGCTCATATTCAGACATAGGCATATTAGTAAGAAATAACTTAACATTGGACTTTCTTAGTAACGGGTTAAATGTACCATTTAGAGTGTTTGATGAAGATCCATTGGCTGCAAGGAGTACCGATGCATGTGCATTATTCAATCAACTTTTGAAATATAGATTTGACTCAAACCATCACTTGTACGATGTTGTGGAACACATAAAATCTTTTCGCAAAATAAAACACAATAACTTGCCAACAATACGTTCCCTCATCTCAAGCATAAATGACAAACATCAAATAGACCTATCTTCAACTATCATTAAAATAACTAGAGAACTATTGGAGAGTAATATAAGCATCTCTGACGAGGAACTCATCAAGTCAATTTGCTTAGACTCAAAACTTCTCAAGCACTATAAACCGATAGACAAAAACGAAGTGCAAGTTATGACACTTCACAAATCTAAAGGGTTAGAGTTTGATCTTGTATATCATTTAGATCTTTATGACTGGATACATCCAAAAAGAGTGTTCACTCCTGGATGCTGGGACGTCGTTTTTGATAATTGGGAGCAAGAATTAAATTTACATTACGTGGGAATTACGAGAGCTAAAAATTATTGTATTCTAATAACCAGCAATACCAGAATAAATAATAACCATGAGACAAAGCAAGGAAATCCCTCTCAGTTTTTGTCACTGCCGGGACTAAATGGCCTATATAATTAACCCCACTCACCAATATAATCGACTTTAAATTTTTAGGCCGTCATTGGAATTTAAAAATGACTGCTGTTTCGGCAGTCATTTCTCTCCATACCAACAAAGGCTCTATCGCTTCTATTTCATCATTTCCATTTACCTCTCAACCTTCTTATTTTTCAATATCTTATTGTCTGTTCCTCACCTACAACTTAAAACCCAAAACATCCACAGAAAAAACAAATGGTTGCCTGAGTTATCGCGGTCTATTTCAATCGCTGGATAATTAATTATCTTACTCAAATTTAACTTTTGATTATTTATACCTGAGCATAAACCCACGACGGGTGTGTCATTATACCCTTAACGGCAGATGAACAGACTGTGTCCCATGATGAGCCTCTTTATATCCAGTTAGCTCCCTTTCCCATCGCAATCCATTAATGCGTTCCTGCGGCACCTGCCGCACGCCCGATAGACGGGGGCGGCCCGTGCTGGCCAATCGTCACCATCAAACTGACAGACAACTTCATGAACGGTAATCACAAACAAGCCCTGTCCGGCGTTACGCTGGCGGCGATCGGCGTGGTCTATGGCGACATCGGCACCAGCCCGCTCTATACCCTGCGCGAGTGCCTCTCCGGCCAGTTCGGTTTCGGGGTAGAGCCCGCCTCCATCCTGGGCTTTCTTTCACTGATCTTCTGGCTGCTGATCCTGGTGGTCTCGGTCAAGTATCTCTCCTTCGTGATGCGGGCCGACAACGCCGGCGAAGGGGGCATCCTCACCCTGATGTCGCTGGCCACCCGCAACACCCCGGCCAAGTGGACCCCCTTGCTGATCATCCTGGGGCTCATTGGCGGCAGCTTCTTCTATGGCGAGGTGGTGATCACCCCGGCCATGTCGGTGATGTCGGCCATCGAGGGCTTGAACATCGCCGCCCCCTCCCTCGATCCCTATATAGTGCCGCTCTCGGTGCTGGTGCTGACCCTGTTGTTCGCCATCCAGAAACACGGCACCGCCACCGTGGGCAAGCTGTTCGCCCCCATCATGCTCACCTGGTTCATCACCCTGGCGGTGCTGGGTCTGAACAGCATCTTCCAGCACCCCGAGGTATTGGGGGCGCTCAACCCCGTCTGGGCGCTGCGCTTCTTTGCCAAGTACCAGACCGCCTCCTTCTTTGCTCTCGGCGCCGTGGTGCTGGCTATCACAGGGGTAGAGGCGCTCTACGCCGACATGGGCCATTTTGGCAAGAGCCCGATCCGGCGCGCCTGGTTTATGGTGGTGTTGCCCTCCTTGGTGCTCAACTACTTCGGCCAGGGGGCGCTGCTGCTGGCCCATCCCGAGGCCATCACCAACCCCTTCTTCCTGCTCGCACCGAAATGGGCGCTGCTGCCGCTGCTGCTCTTGGCGACCCTGGCGACGGTGATCGCCTCCCAGGCGGTGATTTCCGGGGTCTTCTCGCTCACCCGGCAGGCGGTGCGGCTCGGTTATCTCTCCCCCATTCGTATCGTGCACACCTCCGAGCAGGAGTCCGGCCAGATCTATATTCCGGTCATCAACTGGATGCTCTATATCTCGGTGGTGATCGTCATCATGAGCTTCGAGCACTCCAGCAACCTGGCGGCGGCCTACGGCATCGCCGTCACCGGCACCATGGTGCTCACCTCCATCCTCTCCTGCTCGGTGGCACGCCACAGCTGGCACTGGAACAAGTACCTGGTGGCTGCGCTGTTTATCGCGCTGCTGGCTATCGACGTGCCGCTGTTTGCCGCCAACCTCGCCAAGATCTTCTCCGGCGGCTGGCTGCCGCTCACCCTGGGGGCGGTGATGTTCACCGTGATGACCAGCTGGAAGAGCGAGCGCTTTCAGCTTATTCGCCGCCTCAACGAGCACGGCAACTCGCTGGAGCCGATGATCGCCTCGCTGGAAAAATCCCCGCCGACCCGGGTGGCCGGCACGGCTGTCTATATGTCGCGGGTGGTCAACGTGATCCCCCACGCGCTCCTGCACAACCTCAAGCACAACAAGGTGCTGCACGAGCGGATCATCCTGCTCACCCTGCGGGTGGAAGAGGTGCCCTACGTCCACAACGTGCGCCGGGTCTGCATCGAGCAGCTATCCCCCACCTTCTGGCGGGTGGTGGCAAGCTACGGCTGGCGCGAGACCCCGAACGTGGAGGAGATCTTCCACCGCTGCAACGCCGAAGGGCTGAGCTGCCGGATGATGGAGACCTCCTTCTTCATGGCCCACGAGTCGCTGATCATGAAGGAGCGCCCCTGGTACCTCTATCTGCGCGGCAAGCTCTTTATGCTGCTGCAGCGCAACGCCCTGCGCGCGCCGGATCAGTTCGAGATCCCGCCCAACCGGGTCATCGAGCTGGGATCCCAGGTGGATATCTGATGGCGTGAGTTGCGCTAAAGAGAGAGGGAGGCATTGGCCTCCCTCTTTTTTTGGCATTAACCCCGATGGCCGCCCCTCATCCCCAGCCCTTCTCCCGCGAGGGGAGAAGGGTGCACACCACCAATGCCCATATGCTGCAAACGGTGCAATTCATTTTGTTCTTTGCCTCCTACTCCCGGCATGCTGCCGATATGTTTTCGTTCTCGTGCGTCCGATTACGCTTCGCTAATCGAACCTACGGTTTCAAGACAGACGGTCTCTATCCGAACAGACTCGCCGCCGTAGGGTGCAACAAGCGCAGCGCCGTGCACCGCGAACATATTTTGATAGCGGTGCAATTCACTTCGTTCTTTGCACCCTACTCATGCTGAGTTTTCCAAGGTGACGAACCCTCCCGGCGGCTTCGTCACAAGTGACGAACGTCACGCTTCGACAGTGGGACAAGCCCTCGACGCCCGTCGACGCCATTTTAAACATCATTTAAAAACAAACACTTACACTCATCCTGCCAGGAAAAACCAAGCTGGCCCGTATCTTGCCAACCTGCCCCTACTTTCTCCGTTCGCGACACGACAAGGTAGGCTATGAACCGCTTCGTTATCGCTGACCCCAAGCTTTGTATCGGCTGTGGCACCTGTATGGCGGCCTGCAGCGAGGTACACAAGGCGCAAGGTTTGCAACAAGCCCCCCGTTTAACCGTTATGCGACACGAGCAGGCAACCATGCCGGTTCAGTGCCGTCACTGTGACGATGCCCCCTGCAGCAAGGTGTGCCCGGTCGAGGCAATTCGCCAGACCGGCGATTGCGTGCAACTCAACGAGTCACTCTGCATCGGTTGCAATCTCTGCGCCGTGGCCTGCCCCTTTGGCGCCATCCAGAGCGGCGGCAGCCGTCCGGTGGCCGTGGCCACCAGTTACGACACCTATATCCCCTGCTCCATCCGCTCCAGCAACCCCTCCACCTCTGCCGGCCTGCGCTGCTTTGGCGAGGATCTGCTGAGCTGGGAGCCGGGGGTGCGCAGCATCGCCGTCAAGTGCGACCTGTGCGAGTTTCGCGCCGACGGCCCGGCCTGTGTCGGTGCCTGCCCCTCCCAGGCACTGAAGCTGGTCAATGACGGCGACACCGAACGCGCCGCCCGTATCCGTCGCCAGCAAGCGGCCGACACCAACCCGCAAGGGGCCTCTGCCTTCTCGGCGCCTGCCACGGCGATCCCTGCATCCGATTTATCCACCACAGAGGGAGCGTGCTGATGTTGTCCCCCCTTGTTATGGCCACGCTCCTGCTCTTTTTGCTGGGCGCTGCCGCCGGTTTGCTGCTGCAAAAGCTGCCCGCACTGGCCAACCGTCTCAATAGCGGTTTTGCCCTGCTGGGCTCGCTCGCGGGTCTGGTCGCCGCCATCCAGATCTTTGCCCAGGGCGCCCCCGTCGACGGCCAGCTCTGGCTGCTGGGCTCGGTGCACCTCGACATGCTGGCCGCGTTGATGCTGCTGGTGATTAGCACCGTCGGCGTCGCCGTCGCCCTCTACTCCTTTGCCTATATCCGCGAATATCAGGGCAAGGGGGATGTGGCCATCGGCGCGCTGATGAACCTCTTCCTCTTTGCCATGGTGGGCATGGTGCTGGCCGACAATGCGCTCGGTTTCTTGCTCTGCTACGAGCTGGTGACCCTCACCACCTACTGGCTGGTCAAGACCAATCCGGATGCTGCCAAACAGAGTCGCCTCTATCTGGTGATGAACCATATCGGCATGGCGCTGGTGCTGATCGCCTTCTGGCTGCTCTGCCGTGAAAGCGGTTCGCTGGAGTTCGCCGCGCTGCGCGAGCACCATCTGGCGGGCGCCCTGGCCTCCCTGGTGTTCCTGCTCAGCTTCTGCGGCTTTGGCCTGCGCGCCGGTTTCGTGCCGCTGCACGGCTGGCTGCCGGTGGCCGAGCCCGTTGCGCCGTCCCATATCTCGGCGCTGATGTCCGGCGTCATGGTGAAGCTGGGTCTCTTTGGCATCTTGCGGGTCAGTATCGATTTTCTCGGCGCCAGCCAGCTCTGGTGGGGCTATGTGGTGCTGATCTTCGGTGCCTGCTCGGCAGTGCTCGGGGTGCTGTTTGCGCTGGCCGAACACGATCTCAAGCGGCTGCTCGCCTACCACACGGTGGAGAACATCGGCATCATCCTGATGGGGATGGGCATCGGCATGATCGGCATCGCCAACCAGCAACCGGCGCTGGTGGTGCTGGGGCTACTCGGCGCGCTTTATCACCTGCTCAACCACGCCATCTTCAAGAGCCTGCTCTTTATGGGCACCGGCTCCGTGATGTTCCGCCTGCACACCCGCGATATGGACAAGATGGGAGGGCTGGCCAAACTGATGCCCTGGACCGCGCTGGCGTTCCTCATCGGTGCCTTGGCCATCTCGGCGCTGCCGCCGCTCAACGGTTTTGTCAGCGAGTGGTTTATCTATCAGTCGCTCCTTTCCATGACCAAGCTCGGCACCTCTGTCGTCGCGCCGCTCGCGGTAGTGATGCTGGCGGTGACCGGCGCCATGGCGGTGATGTGTTTCGTCAAGGTGTACGGCATCTGCTTCTGCGGCGCACCGCGCAGCGAACACGCGAGCCACGCCCGCGAAGTGCCGGGCGCCATGGTGGCAGGCACCCTGTTGCTGGCTGCGGTCTGTCTGGTACTGGGTCTGGGCGCCCCCTGGATTGCCCCCCATATCGCCAGCTATGGCCAAGCCTTGGTAAGCGGCCAAATGAACGTGGCCACTGGCGCCACCCTGCTGCCGCTGGATAGCAGCCAAGCGATCCTCTCCCCGCCCGTTATCGCCATCACCTTGCTGGGGCTGTTCCTCATCCCGCTGCTGGTACTGGCCATCTTCAAGGGGCCCAAGCTGGGTCGTCGTCACGCCGTCACCCCGTGGGCCTGTGGTTACGCCTATGAGGAGCGCATGAGCCTCACCTCTGGTGGTGTCACTCACACCTTGCGCCAACTCTGCGCGCCGCTCTATCGCAAGCAGCCGCAGCTCGATCTGGCCAGCGCCCTGCACGGGGTGAGCGATACCCCCGGCAACACCGGCTGGCTGCTGCACGCCATTGTGCTGGCGCTCTTTATCCTGATGGCTGTAGGAGTCTGATATGCCTGTTCTTGAAATGCCGAGCTGGGGCATGGTTGCCCTCGCCCTGACCCAAGCCATCGCCATGCTGGCGCTGGCGCCGCTCGCCACCGGTTTCAACCGGGTGCTGCGGGCCAAGATGCACTCCCGTCAGGGGCCGGGCCTGCTGCAGGATTACCGGGATATCGCCAAGCTCCTGCGTCGCCAAGAGGTGACCCCCGAGCCTGCCGGCATCCTCTTCAACCTGATGCCTGCGCTGCTGATCGCCGCTCTCTTGTTGGTAGGGATGGCGCTGCCGACCCTCACTCACGAGTCCCCCTTTCCCATCGCCGGGGATCTCATCACCGATATCTATCTGTTCGCCATCTTCCGCTTCTTCTTCTCTCTGGCAGGTCTGGACAGCGGCAGCATGTTTGCAGGGATCGGCGCCCGCCGCGAGCTGACCCTCGGCATTCTGGTGGAGCCCATTCTGGTGCTCGCCTGCTTCATCATGGCGATGATGGTGGGCAGCTCGGATCTGGGCAATATCAGCAGCTATGTGGCGACCCAGCCGCTGGCCGCGCCCATCGCCACCCTCTTGGCGGGTGCCGCCTGCGCCTTCGCGGTGTTTGTCGAGATGGGCAAGCTGCCCTTTGACTGCGCCGAAGCCGAGCAGGAGTTGCAGGAGGGGCCGCTCACCGAGTACTCGGGCGCTGGGCTGGCCCTGCTCAAGCTCTCCATCGGCCTCAAGCAGCTGGTGGTGGTGCAGCTCTTTCTGGTGATTTTCCTGCCCTTTGGCAAGGCGGCCAACTGGAGTCTGCCTGCGCTCATCGGCGCGGCGCTGATCCTCGCCTGCAAGCTGCTGGTGGCCTTTGGGCTTGCCGGCATCATCGAAAACGCCATGGCCCGCACCCAGTTCGTGCGCACCCACAGGCTCACCCGCTACGGGTTGGGGCTGGCCCTGCTGGCGCTGCTCGCCTATCTGGTCGGGATCTGAATCATGCCCGCCAGCACAGCAACTTTTTTCGATTTCATCATTTTCGAATGCTCATTCCCGAACATTAAAGTGAGAACTGCATGACCATCGCCATTTCGGATCGCATCGGCTACGACTACATCCAGCAGGTGCGAGCACAATTGCCCCACGCCATCGTCGACGAGGAGTGGCAAACCGCCGATCAGGCCACCATTACCGTCAAGCCCACCAGTCTGGTCGAGACGGCCAGCCTGATCTTCCATCAGCTGGGGGGCTGGCTTCCGCTCTCCTTTGCCAATGACGAGCGCAGCCTCAACGGCCACTTCGCCGTCTACCACGTCTTCTCCATGGAGGGCGACACCAAGTGCTGGATCACAGTCCGGGTGCTGGTAGATGCCGATACCCAGGAGTACCCCTCCATCACCCCGACCATTCCGGCGGCGGTGTGGGGCGAGCGGGAGATCCGCGACATGTACGGCCTGCGCGCCATCGGCCTGCCGGACGAACGCCGTCTGGTACTGCCGGACGACTGGCCCGAGGATATCCACCCCCTGCGCAAGGACGCCATGGATTATCGCCAGCGCCCGATGCCCACCACCGACACCGAGACCTACCCCTTCGTCAACGAGCTCGGCAGTGATGCCAACCGCATCGTGCCGGTCGGCCCGCTGCACATCACCTCGGATGAACCGGGCCACTTTCGTCTGTTCGTCGATGGGGAAGACATCATCGATGCCGACTACCGCCTCTTCTATGTCCATCGCGGCATGGAGAAGCTGGCGGAAACCCGGATGGGCTACAACGAAGTGGCCTTCCTGACCGACCGGGTCTGCGGCATCTGCGGCTTTACCCACAGCGTCGCCTACACCACCTCGGTGGAGAACGCCATGGGTATTCCGGTGCCGGAGCGGGCCAAGATGATCCGCGCCGTGCTGCTGGAGGTGGAGCGCCTGCACAGCCATATCCTCAACATCGGCCTGTCGAGCCACTTCACCGGTTTCGACACCGGCTTCATGCAGTTCTTCCGGGTGCGGGAGAAATCCATGACCCTGGCCGAGCTGCTCACCGGCGCGCGCAAGACCTATGGTCTCAACCTGATTGGCGGGGTACGCCGCGACATCTTCAAGGAAGATCGCATCAAGGGTGCCCAACTGGTGCGGGAACTGCGTGATGAGCTCAAACCCCTGGTGGCCATGCTGCTGGATACCGCCAATATCTCCTCCCGCCTCATCGGTATCGGCAAGCTCGACCCGCAAATTGCCCGCGATTTCAGCTGCGTCGGCCCCATGGTACGGGCGAGCGGCTTCAAGCGCGACGTGCGCCGGGTCCACGACTTTGCCGGCTACCGCGAGCTGCCGATGGAGATCCAGACCAAGGCGGGTTGCGATGTGCAATCCCGGGTGCTGGTGCGGATCCACGAGCTCTACGACTCCCTCGACATGATTGAGTTTGGTCTTGAGCACCTGCCGGAAGGGCCACTGCTCACTGAAGGCTTCACCTACCAGCCGGGCAAGTTTGCGCTGGGCTTTACCGAAGCGCCCCGCGGCGAGAACGTCCACTGGAGCATGACGGGAGATAACCAGAAGCTGTTCCGCTGGCGCTGCCGCGCCGCCACCTACGCCAACTGGCCCGCCCTGCGCTACATGCTGCGCGGCAATACCGTGGCGGATGCGCCGCTGATTATCGGCAGTCTGGATCCCTGCTACTCCTGTACCGACCGGGTGACCCTGGTCGACCCCAAGAAGGGCAAATCCACCGTGGTCTCCTACAAGGAGATCGAGCGCTACGGCATCGATCGCAAAAACTCTCCGCTGAAATAAGGGGTCATCATGATCAAGCTGTTCAAGACCATCCTCAAGGCTGGCACCCCGACCGCCAAGTACCCCTTCGCACCCATTGAGGTGAACCGGGATTTTCGCGGCAAACCCAAATATCAGGCGGATCAGTGCATCGCCTGCGCTGCCTGCACCAAGGCCTGCCCGGCCAATGCGCTGGTGATGGAAGTGGACATGGAGACCGGCGAACGGCGCTGGGAGATCTCCATGGCGCGCTGCATCTTCTGCGGCCGCTGCGAGGAGGTCTGCCCGACCCGCGCCATCGCGCTCTCACCCGAATTCGAGCTGGCGGTGGCCAACAAGGCGGATCTCTATGAGGAGGCCCGCTTCGCGCTGGCCCCCTGCACCCTGTGCGGCACCTACTTTGCCCCGAGCAAGCTGGTGGCACTGGTGGAGGACACCCTCAAGCAGGCGGGCACGCCGCTGGCTCGCGATGCCAAGCCGCTGGCGCCGCCAGAGCGGCTGCACCACTGCCCCGACTGCAAACGAAAACAGAGCATGCTGAGCCAGCCTGACTCGGCCCTGATCACACCGATAGCCACACCGATGGCCGCACAAAAGGAGTGGATGTGATGAGCAAGATCAAAGGCATAGAACCGGTTGTCGGCCATGCCCATACCCGCGCCGTGCCGTTGGCACAGGATCCCGAGATCACCAAACTCAAGAAGACCCTGCTCAAAGACATTCGCCGCTCGGCCTATGTCTACCGAGTCGATTGCGGCGGCTGCAACGCCTGCGAGATCGAGATCTTCGCCACCATCACCCCGCTGTTTGATGCCGAGCGTTTCGGCATCAAGGTGGTCGCCTCCCCCCGCCACGCCGACATCCTGCTCTTTACCGGCGCGGTGACCCGGGCGATGCGGGTACCCGCCCTGCGCGCCTACGAGGCGGCGCCCGATCCCAAGATCTGCATCGCCTATGGCGCCTGCGGCTGTGACGGTGGCATCTTCCACGACCTCTACTGCGTTTGGGGCGGCACCGACAAGATCGTGCCGGTAGATGTCTATATCCCGGGCTGCCCTCCGACACCGGCGGCTACCATCTACGGCTTTGCCGTGGCGCTCGGTCTGCTTGAGCAGAAACTCAAAGCCACCAGCCACGAGGTGCAACCGGGTGAGCGGGTCGAGCTGCGCCACACCGGCATCCCCAACGAAATCCGGGTGATGATCGAGCGCGAAGCGCGCCGCATGGCAGGTTACCGGCAGGGGCGGATCATCGCCGACGAGTTTATGGCCCTGCTCGAAGGGGCGACCCAGCAGGATGTGGATCTGCGCATCCAGAGCTACCTCGATCAGCACGAGGATCCGCGCCTGGCGGAGATCGTCAACAACCTCGCAAACGCCTGCCTCAACCGGGCAGCCGGCAAGGGGGAGGCGGTGCATGGCTGACCAGGTTTTCTTCTACCGCCTCTCCCGCAAGTTCGTCGACGAGCAGTTCGACGTCCCCGAGGAAGCCAAAGAGGTGATGTACTACAGCCTCGCCATCGGCCACCACCTCGGCATCGTCGATTGCCTGCGAGCAGACCTGGTCTGCTCGCTGATCGGTTATCGCGACTGGGTGGCCAAGCTGCCAGAGGCGAGTGAAGCCCGCCGCAAGATGGAGGGGTTTCTCACCTTTGGCGAGATAACCATCTATCGCGAGCACTGCCATATGCTGGCCTGCGCCTTCGACCGACTGCGCAAAGCCGACAACGTGCTCGATGAGCAGGAGCTGGGCTGGACCAATACCTTTATGGATCAGCTCACCGCCCTCTTTAACGACCCCCATATGTACCTGATGGTAAGGAGCCGCTGATGGGCTGCAATCTCGTGTTGACCGTGGGCAATGCCATGATGGGGGACGACGGTGCCGGCCCCTATCTGGCGGAAAAACTGCAAGCCGCCCCCCTGCCCGGCTGGATCCATATCGACGGCGGCATCGCGCCGGAAAATGTGGTCTACAAGGTGCGGGAGCTGCAACCGGCGCGGGTGGTGCTGGTGGATGCCGCCGAGATCGGCGAGAAGGCGGGCACCCTGCAGGTGATCCCCCCCGAGACCATCGCCGAGATGTTTATCTTCTCGACCCACAATATGCCGCTCAATTTCCTGATCGACGAGCTCAAGACCTTTGTCCCAGAAGTCATCTTTGTCGGGGTACAACCGGCCATCGTGGCGTTCTCCTTCCCGATGACCGAGATGGTGAGCGGGGCCATGGATTATCTCTACGATCACCTGGAAGAGGCCAAAGATAGCGAGTTGTTAATAAACCGGCTGGTCCAGTGGAATATCACCAACGCGGCCACCGATTATTTGCCGGCTTGTTAACGGCAGCAGTCTGCGCTCCCTCTAAAGGCATATATAAACGCCCGATGTTAAATTAAAAACATCGGGCTAATTGCCATGAAATTGATATAAATCAACGCGCGGACATTTTTCAGAAAGTCGGCCAACTCGCTATTTTTAAACATAAAAAAGCGTTGCCAGTCACAGAAAATTGCCACAAAATGGTGGCCATTGCGGAAGCTGATGGGGTCTGGTGGCCTCCTCGGTCTTCAAAACCGATGAGAGCCGAGAAGGCTTTGGCAGGTTCGATTCCTGCCTCTTCCGCCAAATTTCATATATTGGAGAGAAACCGTCAATTATGTTTCAGGCTGGTTGACGACTGTTTCACACATTGTTCTAACAAGGCGCCTGTCGCATTGCCAATATAATCTGAATGCGCTCCGACCACCTTATTTATCTGCTCGAACATTAATTTATCCATTCGCCTTTTTTATTAATTCATGAATGGCAAAAAGCAGCAAATAAGCAGCGTCGCAGCGGCCTTCCCCCGGCAAGGCGGCGTGCATGACACTCCCACGCACAGCCCGGGTCATCCCATGCCAACTCCGTCTGACGTATCCTCCCTCGCCCCCAGCGCCTCTTATGCCGCAATTCCAGCAAACCAGCGTCGCTTGCCGCAAGTGGAACAGCTGCTGCAGCAACCTTTTCTCGCTGGGTTTATCGATGAACTGAGCCGCCCGCTGGTGACCCAGGCGGTGCGCGAGACCCTGAGCGAACTGCGCCAGAGCGAGGCGTTTCGCCAGCACGGCGTCGCCCCCGAGCAGATCGAGGCGCTGATTGTCAGACGCTGCCAGCAGCAGCTGCGCCAGCGTCAGACCCGGGTCATCAACGCCACCGGTACCCTGGTGCATACCAATCTGGGGCGTTCGCCGTTAAGTGCCGATCTGTGGGACGAGGTGCGGGATCTCAACACCGGCTACAACAATCTGGAGCTGGATCTCGCCACCGGCAAACGCGGCGGGCGCAAGGGGCTGATCGCCACTTTGCTCACCTGCCTCACCCAGGCCGAGGATTCGCTGGTGGTCAACAACAACGCCGCCTCCCTCTTTTTGCTGCTGCAGGAGGTGGCCAAGGGGCGCGAGGTGATCGTCTCGCGCGGCGAGCAGATCCAGATTGGCGGCGGCTTTCGCATTCCCGACATTCTGGCCCTCTCCGGCGCCAAACTGGTGGAGGTGGGCACCACCAACATCACTACCGCCAAGGATTACCTGGATGCCATCACGGATCAGACCGCGCTGGTGCTGATGGTGCACAGATCCAATTTTGCCATTCGCGGCTTTACCGAATCCGCCGATATCGGCGAGCTGGCCCGCGCCCTGCCCGAGCAGGTGGTGCTGGCGGTGGATCAGGGCTCGGGCTTGACCAGCGAAGAGTTTGCACCGGATGAAACCTCGGTGCGCCAGTACATCAAGGCGGGGGCGGATCTGGTCTGCTACTCCGGCGACAAGCTGATGGGCGGGCCCCAGTGCGGCATCATCAGCGGCCGTGCGGACCTTATCAAGCGGTTGGAGAAACACCCCATGATGCGCACCTTCCGCCCGAGCCGCATCGTCTACTCCCTGCTCGAACGCCTGCTCATCCACAAGCTCAACAAATCTCCCGTCGGCGAGGGTATCGCCCAGCGCACCTTGAGCAACCCGGCCACCATGCAGGCGAGAGCCTCCCAGCTGATGGCCGCCCTGCCCGGCTGCTTTGTGCCGGTCCCCGCCCAGCTGGTGGTGGGCGGCGGCACCCTGCCGGACGAGTTCTACCCGGCGCCAGCGCTGGAGTGCACCGACCTGCGTCCGGCCCAGCAGCTGCTCGATGCTCTGCGCGAACTGCCCGTCCCTGTCATCGCCACCGTGCGCCAGCAGAAGGTGCTGCTCAATATGGCCACCCTGCTCGACGAGGACATGGGGCTGCTGATCGCCCAGCTTAAGCAACTGCTGCTACCCACCCCGATCACTGCGAGCCAGGAGCCTTGATCCCATGACTTCCTATCGCGCCGTTATCGGCCTTGCCGGCCACGTGGATCACGGCAAGACCTTGCTGATCAAGGCGCTCACCGGCATCACCACCGCCCGCGCCCACGAGCAGGCCATCGGCATGACCCAGGATCTCGGCTTTGCCCACTTTGACGACGGTCAGGGCAACACCATAGGCGTCATCGACGTGCCCGGCCACGAGCGCTATATCCGCAATATGGTGGCGGGGCTCTGGAGTCTGGATCTGGTGCTGCTGGTCATCGCCGCCGACGAGGGGTGGATGCCGATGACTGGCGATCACCTGCGCCTGCTCAAGGCGATGGGGGTGCCGCGCCTCTTGGTCTGCATCAACAAGTGCGATCTGGTCTCCCCCGACGAGCTTTTGCTGTTGGAAGAGGGCCTGCTGGAGCGGGTGATGGACGAGAGCGACATGGTGCCCGACATCGTCAGCGTCAGCGCCAAGACCGGCGAGAACATGGCTGCCCTGCACGCCGCCATCGTGCGCCAGTTGGAGGATATGGCCGAGCATCATGCCCCCCGCGAACAGGCCGCCCCGCGCCTCTATGTAGACAGGGTCTTTACCGCCAACGGCACCGGCACCGTGCTCACCGGCACCTTGCAGCAGGGCAGCCTCAAAGTGGGGGACAAGCTGCGCCTCTACCCCGCCGATCGGGAGGTGCAGGTGCGCTCCCTGCAGGCCTATCACCAGAGCGTCGACGAGATCGGCGCCGTCTGCCGGGTGGCGGTGGGCCTGAAAAAAGTGCCCCACAAGGAGGTGGCCCGCGGTCACTGTCTTACCAGCACTGTCGGCCAGTGCGAGGCGGCGACTCATCTGATCGTGCGACTCAACGCCGAGAGCCTGAGCGGCAAGGCGCTACGCACGCAGGAGGTGGAAGTAGCCCTCGGCAGCTGGCATGGCCGAGCCCGTTGTGTGCCGATAAAAGAGGCACCTATAAAAGAGCTGCCCATCAAGGATACCCGGCTGGCGCGGCTGATCTTTACCAGCCCCATCCCCTGCTTCTTCGGCCAGCCGCTTGCCATTATTCGCCACGGCAGCAGCGAGCTGCTGCACGGCGCCCGCATCGTCTGGTGCGGCGACATCCACCCCGCCAGACGCAAGACGCTGCACGCCCTGCTGGGCGAGCTGCCAGATGAGCTCGAGCACTACAACCCGGCCACCCTGCAACTGGGGCTCAATGGCTATGTACTGGCCAGCCGCTTTGACCAGCAGCCCGAGCAGGTCATCCCCCTCGGTGAGTGGCTGCTGGATAGCTGCTGGCTGGCCCAGAGCCGCGATCAACTGCTGGCCACGCTGGCCAGCGAACCGCTCAGCGCCGCCGAGCTGGCAACCCGCTTTGGCATCGCCCTGCCGGTCACTCAGGCCCTGCTCCAGCAGCTCAAGAGCGAGCAGCTTGTTCGCCTGCACCATGACAAGTGGCAGCAGGGCAGCGGCGAGTCGGAAGATGATTTGGGGGAAGAGGCGCAGCTGGTGCTCAAGGTGGTGCGAGATCAAGGCAAGGAGGGTTACGAGCCCGGTAAACTGGGCCCCGGCGGCGTGGCGCTGGACCCCTTTATCACCCGCCAGCTGCCCGCCGCCCTGCAGCAGGGCTTACAGCAAAAAGGCGCGTTGCAAAAGCAGCTGCGCAATCTGGCGCGACTCAAGTATCTGGTGCAGCTCGATGGCCCCATCTACTACGACGCCGCCCTTTACAACCAGATGGTCGCCGCCGTGCTAGCGGGCCAGCAGGTGGGAGATCTGATCGACATGGCATCCCTCAAGGAGATCACCGGTTTGTCGCGTAAATACGCCATTCCGTTCTGCCTGCGCATGGAGATGGATGGCTGGGTGCGGCGCGAGGAGAACGAGCGTCGGGTGCTGCGTCTGCCGCAGACTCAAGATGAGATGGAGCCGGCATGAGTGCCACCATCGCCCCCGCTAGCTCCCCCAATCCTGTGGCCAACCGGCTGCGCCGCGAGTTTCATATCGATGGCATAGTTCAGGGGGTCGGCTTTCGCCCCTTCGTCTATGGGCTGGCACTGCGCCACGGCCTTGCCGGTTATGTGTTGAACGATGCCAACGGCGTCACCATAGGTGCCGAAGGATCGCCCGAGCAACTGGCCAGCTTTGCCCGCGAACTGCGGGAGCTGGCGCCGCCACTTAGCCGCATCGATCATTTCAGCGAGCGGGAACTGCCCCAAGAAGATAATCCCGACTACGACGGAGCCTTTCATATCAAGGCCAGCCAGCAGCAGAGCGCCGCCACAGTCGCCATCTCGCCGGATCAGGGGATGTGCGAGGCGTGCGCCAACGATGTGGCCAACCCTGCGGATCGCCACCATCGCTACCCCTTCACCAACTGCACCCACTGCGGCCCGCGCTACACCATCATCCGCCGCCTCCCCTACGACCGCCCCCACACCGCCATGGCGGGCTTTGCCATGTGCCCGCGCTGCGCGGCTGCCTATGAAAATCCGCTGGACAGACGCTACCACGCCCAGCCGGTGAGCTGCCCCGAGTGCGGGCCCCATCTCAGCTGGCGAAATGGCCGTGGCGATGCCCTGGCCGAGCGCGAGGATGCCCTGCAAGCAGCTGCAAGCGCCCTGCAAGCGGGGGCGCTGATTGCGGTCAAGGGGATAGGGGGGTATCACCTGATATGCGATGCCCGCAATGAACAGAGTGTGGCCAGATTGCGAATGCTCAAGCGGCGCGAACGCAAGCCGCTGGCGGTGATGATGGGCTCCCTTGCCGAGGCCAAACTGCATGTCACCGGCTGCGCAAAAGAGTGGCAGCTGCTCGCCTCTCAGGCCAGACCCATCACCTTGCTGCGCAAGCGCAAAAACGATGATCGGCCGTCAGAATCGCAACAATCTGCGGCGCCGCTGGCCGAAGAGATAGCCCCCGGCATCCCCTACCTTGGCATCATGCTCCCCTATACCCCGCTCCATCAGCTGCTGCTGGATGCCTGCGCCATGCCGCTGGTGGCCACCAGCGCCAATGGGCGCGGCAGCCCAATCCTTATCGAGTGCGAGGCGGTGGTCAGGGAACTCGGCAGCGAGATTGACGGCATCCTGGATCACAACCGCCCCATCCTGCACCCGTGCGACGACAGTCTGGTGCAGTGGGCGGGCGGGCGACGCCAGACGTTGCGCCTCGCCCGGGGCTATGCCCCCTGCACTCCCAGCCTGCAAGAGGCGGTCAAGGCGCCGCTGCTGGCAGTCGGCGCGCAGCAGAAGAACCAGCTGGCGCTCGCCTTCGGCCGCCAGCGCATCTACAGCCCCTATATCGGCGATCTGCACAGCCTGCCGATGCAGGAGCACTTCGAGCAAACCTTGGCGACCTTCCGCGATCTCTACGCTCTCAAGCCCGAAGTTCTGGTTTCGGATCGCCACCCGGGCTACCTCAGCCACCAGTGGGCCAAGGGCTATTGCCGCGATCACAATGCAACCCATCTCGAGGTGCAGCACCATCACGCCCACCTGCTGGCAGTGATGGCCGAGCACGACATCAGGGGCCCTGTACTGGGGGTTGCCTTCGACGGTACCGGCCTTGGCGATGACGGCACCCTCTGGGGCGGCGAGCTGCTGATCGCAGACGTTCAGAGCTTTACGCGGGTTGCCCACCTCCAGCCCTTCAAACTGATCGGTGGCGAGGCGGCCATCCGCGAGCCGGTGCGCCAGCTGCTGGGGCTGCTGTTCGAGTCGCACAGTCCTGAGCAGATCAGCGCCCTCGATATTCCGGCGATCAAGCAACTGCCCCTTAAGCGGATCCACAACCTGCACCAGCTCTGGCAGCTGGGTCGCAACGCCCCTTACACCAGCTCCCTCGGTCGGCTGTTCGATGCGGTGGCGGCGCTCTTGGGGATGATCGATACCCCGGATTACGAGGGAGAAGCGGGGCTCCTGCTGGAGGCAGCCGCCTCGCGGCTCCCCCCCGATGAACAGCCCTTCCCCCTCGCCTTTGATCTCAGCCAATCAGCAGAGGGGCCACTGCAGATCCAGTGGGCAGAGCTCATTAATACCCTTGTCAGCGAGCAGAGAAAAGGCACCTCCACCGCCAGCCTGGCCGCCGGTTTTATCCGCGCCATCAGCAAGCTGGTGGTTGCCCTTGCGGAGCGCTTCCCCGGCTATCCGGTGGCGCTCGGGGGCGGCGTGTTTCAAAACCGGGTGCTGATGGACCAGCTGGTGCCCGCTCTAGAAGCGGCAGACCGGCAGGTATTGACCAGCGAAACCCTGCCGCTCAATGACGGTGGCATCGCCGCCGGTCAGCTCTGGTTTGCCATCCACCATCTTGCCACGCACCAGCCTGTCACCACCGGTTGTGCCACCTTGTCGGAGTCCTGAAATCCATGTGCCTATCCATCCCCTCTCAGGTGGTGCAGCTGCACCCCGAAGACAACTGCGTCACCGTCGACACCCTGGGGGTGCAACGGCGCGTCAGCTGCATGCTGCTCGAAGAGCCCCTCCAGGTGGGCGACTATGTGCTGCTCCATATCGGCTTTGTAATGAGCAAGATTGACGAAGAGGAGGCGCAGGCCAGCCTCGAGAGCTTCCGCCAGATGGTGGCCCTGATGCCCAAACAGGATATCTTGCCATGCTGACCTTGAATGATCTGTTTCAGGGCTTTCGCCAGCCCGAGGTGATCCGCGCCCTCGCCGCCCAGATCACTGAACTCGCCAACGATCTGCCCGAGCCGCTGCGGGTGATGGAGGTGTGCGGCGGCCATACCCACACCATCATGAAGTACGGCCTGCACCAGCTGCTGCCAGCCAGCATCGAGTTTGTCCACGGCCCCGGCTGTCCGGTCTGCATCATGCCCAAGGAGCGCATCGATCAGGCCATCGAGCTGGCTAGTCAGCCCAGCGTCATTCTGGTCACCCTGGGGGACATGATCCGGGTGCCGGGATCCAAGGGTACGCTGGCCCAGCAACGGGCCAAGGGGAGCGATATCCGCCCGGTCTATGACCCCCTCGATGCCCTGCGCATCGCCAAAGAGAATCCGGAAAAAACCGTGGTCTTCTTCGCCATCGGTTTCGAGACCTCGACCCCCATGACCGCCGCCTTGCTGGCTGCCGCTGAAGAGCAAGGGGTCGAGAACCTGCTGTTTCATATCAACCATGTGCTGGTGCCCCCCGCCATTCATGCGGTGATGGCCGACGGGGTGGCCAAGGTGAACGCCTTTATCGGCCCCTCCCACGTCAGCGTCATTACCGGCGCCGATATCTACCTGCCTATCGTCGAACGTTATCAGGTGCCGGTGGTGGTGAGCGGCTTCGAACCGGTGGACGTGATGGAGGCGCTCTTGATGATGGTGCGCCAGAAGGTGGAGGATCGCTACGCGCTGGAGGTGCAGTACAGCCGCGCCGTCACCGCCAGCGGCAATAAAGCCGCCCAGCGGCTGGTTGAGCGCTTTTTCGAGACCCGCGAGCACTTTCGCTGGCGAGGTCTGGGGGATATCAACGCCTCCGCCCTGCGCCTGCGCGATGCCTTCGCCAGGCGCGATGCGGAGCGCCACTTCGCGCTCAATCAGACTCCCATCGATGACCACAAGGCGTGCCAGTGCGCCGATATCCTGCGCGGCCTCGCCAAACCGAACCAGTGCAAGGTCTTTGGCCGGGGCTGCACCCCGACCCAGCCCATGGGCAGCTGCATGGTCAGCTCCGAAGGGGCCTGCAATGCCTACTACCGATATATGGGGATCCAGGAACGATGAGAGAAATCCAACTTAGCCACGGTGGCGGCGGCGTCGAGATGAACCAGCTGATCAACCAGCTCTTCTTTCGCCACTTTGGCAACGAGATCCTGCTGCGCGGTGAAGACGCCGCCCTGTTGCCGGTGAGCGGCCCCGTCGCCTTCACCACCGACAGCTTTACCGTCTCGCCGCTCTTCTTCGAGGGGGGCGATATCGGCAAGCTGGCCATCGCCGGTACGGTCAACGATCTCGCCATGATGGGGGCCAAGCCCGAGTATCTGAGCTGCAGCTTTATCATCGAGGAGGGCTTCCCCTACGCCGATCTGGCCCGCATCGTCGAATCGATGGCGGCTGAGCTTGCCAACAGCGGTGCCCGCATTGTCTGCGGCGACACCAAGGTGGTGCCCAAGGGGGCGGCCGACAAGATCTTTATCAACACCAGCGGGGTCGGCACCTTCCCGCTGCCCGAACAGAGCCGGGGCATCTCGGTACGGAGCCTCAAGGCCGGTGACGCCATTCTGGTGTCGCGGGATATCGGCAGCCACGGCGCCTGCATCCTGATGGCTCGCGATGCCCTGCAACTGGGATCTGATCTCAAGAGCGACTGCACCACCCTCTGGCCACAGGTAGAAGCGCTGCTGCAGGCCGGTATTACCCCTCACGCCCTGCGCGATGCCACCCGCGGTGGCCTTGCCGCCGTGCTCAACGAGTGGAGCAGCGCCTCCGGCGTTGCCATCGAGCTGGAGGAGTCCGCCATTCCGGTGTGCGATCCGGTGCGGGGCCTGTGCGAGCTCTACGGTTTCGAGCCCCATGATCTCGCCAACGAGGGGACCATGGTGCTGGCCCTGCCTGCCGAACAGGCGCAGGACGCGCTGGGTATCTTGCGGCAATTCAACCCCGCTGCCAGCCAGATCGGCGTGGTGCAGGCGAGCGATCGCCACAAGGTGATCCTCAATAACCCTTGGGGCAGCCGCCGTTATCTGGAGCTGCCGCAAGGGGAGCTGCTGCCGCGGATCTGTTGAGCGGCCATGCCGTTCACCCATATGCCGTTTTCCCAATTAGGGGGAGGAGTCATTGCTCCTCCCCATATCGGTTAAGGAGCCACCATGCACGAAATGTCTCTGGCCATGGCTGCCATCGATTTGGCGGCCGAGCAGGCCACCCTGCGGGGCTTTACCAAGGTGACCGCCCTCTGGCTCGAGGTCGGCAGCTTCTCCTGCGTCGACCCGGACACCATTGCCTTCTGTTTCGAGGCGGCCGCCAAGGGCACCGCCGTCGAAGGGGCCCAACTTCACTTTCAGCACCAGGCGGCAGAGGCCTGGTGTTACGACTGCAACCAGACGGTCACCCTCACCGAGCGTGGGCAGGCCTGCCCCGAGTGTGGCGGATACAAATTACGAGTCGCGCAAGGGAACAGCCTGCGCATCACCGACATCGAGGTAAGTTGATATGTGTAGCGTATGCGGATGCGGCCAGGCGCGGATCGCCGGCCATGAGCACGATCATGAGCACGGTCATGAGCATCATCACGAACATGCTCATGAACATGAACATGAACATCACCATGAACATGGTCATAAGCACGACCATCATGCTCATGACGCCCATCACCATCATGACCACGAGCAGAGTGCGCCGCGCACCCTGATCATTCACCACCACTATCACCATCAGGGGGATGTCCATCACCACTACCACGGGGTGCGGGCTCCCGTGAGCCATGAGGGACATAATCACCCCCACGATCATCATCATGAACATGGCCCCTCTCATGACCACGGCCATTCCCACGCGCATTCCCATGAACACAGCCATGACCATGACCATGACCATGACCATGACCATGACCATGACCATGACCATCAGCAGGGTGATCTGCACTATGGCAAAGGGGAAGCGGGATTGTCAGTGCCCGGTATGGGGCAGCGCCAATTGATCGCCATCGAGATGGACGTGCTGGCCAAGAACAATGCGCTGGCCGCCCACAACCGCGAACACTTCGACGAGGCGGCCCAGCTGGTACTCAATCTGGTGTCGAGCCCGGGCTCAGGCAAGACCACTTTGCTGTGCGAGACCCTGCACCGGCTTGAGGGACAGCGCCCCTGCGCCGTCATCGAAGGGGATCAACAGACAAGCAGCGATGCGGATCGCATCCGCGCGACCGGCGTCCCTGCCGTGCAGATCAACACCGGCAAGGGCTGCCATCTGGACGCCAAGATGGTCCACGACGCCTGCCACCAGCTGCCCGCCAATGAAGGGGGCATCCTCTTTATCGAGAACGTCGGCAATCTGGTCTGCCCCGCCAGCTTCGATCTCGGCGAGAAGTACAAGGTGGCGATCCTCTCGGTCACCGAGGGGGAAGAGAAGCCCCTCAAGTACCCGGACATGTTTGCCGCCGCCCAGCTGATGGTGATCAACAAGATCGATCTGCTGCCCTACGTCAGCTTTGACGTGGCCCGCTGCATCGAGAACGCCAAGCGGGTCAACCCCTATATCCAGGTGATCCAGGTCAGCGCCACCACAGGCGAAGGGATGGATGCCTGGCTCAACTGGCTGGCCACGGCCTGAGCCTGAACCGGTTAAACGCCGCTGATAACGGTAGAAAACAAGAGAGGGAGGCTGATGCCTCCCTCTCTTTCATCTGCGCACCTCCTCGGCCGCCCTAACTGTTCGGAGTAGCCAGCGTCCCACACTCGCGTCCCCTCACCCTGGCCCTCTCCCTAGGGAGAGGGAACCGGTTTGTGGATGCCGACAGCATGCCGCGACTATACGACGCCCTCAAACGCCTCAGGGGACTTCGAGCATAACAACCAGCCATATTTTCAAACCCCGAAGTTCTCCAAACCCTAAACCCTGAGCGGGTGAGATGGCACCTTCCGCTCCCTTCTCCCCTTGCGGGAGAAGGGCTGGGGATGAGGGGGAACCAATCCTCAGGCCGCATTTTCAGCCAATACACCAGTCACGGGCTGCACCTCACCAAAGCGCAGCACCCGATGGCAGATCTGGCGCAGCAGTGCCTGCTGGTGACTGAATACCAGCATGGCGAGCCCGCGCTGCTCACACTCCATCATCAACTCCCGCCAGAGCTGGCGCTGAATCTGCGGATCCAGCTGGGCAGTCACCTCATCGGCAATCAGCAGACGGGTGCGGGGATCGAGGGCGCGCAGCAGCGCGATGCGGGCCAGCTCGCCACCGGAGAGCTGACCGGGTTTACGGCCGAGCCACGCAGGCTTGACCATAAAGCGGGCCAGCATGGCGTCATCGGGGCGCCATACATCCCACAGCGCCAGCCCGGTGGTGCGATAGGGATTGAAGGTGAGTTCCGGGTGCTGGGGCACCAGCTGGATAGGGTTATAGCCTTTTACCTGTTCAGGAACCGGCTGCCCATCCAGCAGGATCTGCCCGCCGGCCCCAACCGGTTGCCAACCCGCCAATACCCGCCCCAGCGTGGTCTTGCCATAACCGCTCGGGGCGGAGATGCCGAGCCGTTCGCCCGCTTTCACCGTCAGCGACAATCCCTGCCAGAGGGGATGTTCCCCCTGGGCGATAGTGAGATTTCGTACTTCCAACATCAGGAAACCTCCGGCACAGAGAAGAGCGCGTTGAACTCGGGCAGCGCCTGCCAGTGGGCACGGAGCATCTCGCTCCCCTGCCCCTGGCGCAGATGGTGGCAGCTCAAGGTATCGCTCACCAGCCCCTGATGCAGCGCCACGATGCGATCGGCAAAGCGGGCCGCCAGCGCCAGATCATGGGTGACCCAGAGGATACCGCAGCCCTGATTGGCTAATTCACGCAACTGGCTGAGCAGCTGGCAGGCCAGCCCCTCGTCGAGCCAGGCGGTGATCTCGTCCGCCAAAATGTAGCGGGCACCGCCAAGGGCCGCGGTGCAGGCCAGAATGCGCTTGGCCATGCCGCCGGAGAGCTGGCGCGGATAGCTGTCCAGGGTGGCGGCGGGCAGCTGGTAGCGCAGCAATTGCTGGCCGAGCCGCTCGCGAGAACCGCTCTGGCCGCAGAGGCGCGCTGCACGGCTCAGCTGGCGCTCCACCGTCAGCAGCGGATTGAGGGCGCTCACCCCCTGCGGCACATAACAGAGGGTGTGGCCGCGCAGTCCGGCACGGCTGGCATCGCACAGGGGGACGCCATCGAGAGAGATGGTGCCGCGCATCCGCAGGTTGTCCGGCAGCAGGGTCAGGGCGCTTTGCAGCAGCAGGCTCTTGCCCTCGCCGCTCCCCCCGACCAGCGCGACGATTTCGCCGGGCGCCAGTTGCAGGCTGATATCGGTCAACAGCGGCCGCCAGCTGCGCCGTCCCAGCCAGGAGTAGTGGGCCGCCTCTATGGTCACCTGGTCAAAACTCAGCATGTATCTCCCCCAAACCCAAACCAGAGTTGTTGCAGGGCGCGAGTGGCCTGATCAAACAGTAAAACCAATGTCAGCAGCATCAGACCGGGGAAGAGGGCCAGCCACCAACCGCCACCGGCCAGATAACGCAAGGCATCGGCCAGCAGCAAGCCCAGCGAGGCCTCGTGGGCCGCCAGACCAAAGCCGAGGAAGCTCAGCGCCGCGCTGTGCAACACAGCGTGGGGGAACATCAGCAAGGTGCCGATAAACCACTGGGGCAACAGCCCCGGCAGCAGGTGGGTGCGCCAGCGGCACAGCGCCCCCATCCCCTGACAGCGGGCCAGCACCACATAGTCACTGCTGGCGATCCGCCGCGCCTCGGCGCAGAGAATGAGCGCCAGCTTGGGCCAGTGGGTGAGCGCCACCGCCAGGATCACCCCGCGCATGCCACCCCCTGCGGTAAAGCAGATCAGGATCAACAGCAGCATATGGGGCAGCGCCAGCATGGCGTCGATCACCAGCCGCACCGCCGCATCACACCTGGGATGGATAAGCGAGAGGCTCGCCGCCACCATGGCCAGCAGACCGCTGCACAGGGCCGTGCTGATCCCCAGCTCCAGACTGGTGAGGGTACCCTGAAAGGCGCGTTGCCAGAGATCCCGTCCCATCTGATCTGTGCCGAACCAGTGGGTCAGCGAGGGGGGCTGCTGGCGGGCCAGCAGATCCATCGGCACATCCTGATGAGAGAGGTTCCAGCCGTAGGCGGCCAGCAGCGCCAATCCGAGCAGGGCAAAACCCAGCCGCAGCAAGGAGGGGAGCGGATTAAACAGCATGTCCACCCTCCCAGCCCCGGTTGATGCGGGCCAGCAGTACCCGCGCCGCCGTGTTGCCCAAAAAGACCAGCAGGGTGCAGAAGAGCACTATGCCCATCAGCAGGGGAATGTCGCCACGCAGCCCCGCATCCACGGTGGCCTGACCGAGCCCAGGATAGGAGAAGACCTTCTCTGCCAAGAGCGATCCGCCAATCAGCTCACCAAGTGAGGCAAACTGCAGGCAGAGCGCCGGGGTCAGGGCGTGGCGCAGCACGTGAAAGCGCAGCATGGGCCAGCCGCCATCGCCCTGGGCACGGGCGTAGCGAATAAAATCGCTCGCCAGCACCTCGGCCACCCGCGCCCGGGTGTGCAGGGCGATATTGCCAAGCCCCAGCAGCGCCAGTGTGGTCACCGGCAGCAGCAGATGACGCAACCGCATGGCCCAATCCGCCTCATCGGCAGCGAGCCCCGGCGTCCAGGCGCAGCAGACCGGCAACAGCGGCCAGTGCACCGCAAACAGGGCGAGCAGCAGCAGGCCAACCCAGAAGGTAGGCAAGGAGGCGAGCAGGTAGGCAAAGCGGCAAATAAGGCGATCGGGCCAGCGGTTGAGATAGCGACCGGCGCAAAGTCCCAGCAGGATGCCGAAAAAGCCGGAGAGCAGCCAGGCCCCCGCCAGCAGCAGGAAGGAGGCAGTAAAGCGCTGGCCAATGACCTCACCCACCGGTGCGTTGTAGAGCATGGAGTAGCCGAGATCCCCCCGCAGCACCTGGCTGAACCAGTGCCAGTAACGCAGCCACAGCGGCTGATCCAGCCCCCAGCGGGCGGCGATGCGGGCGTACTGCTCGGGCGGCACATGGAGCAGATCGTTGCCGATATAGGCCTTGATGGGCTCGATGGGGGAGTAACTCAGCAGCACAAAGGTGGCGACCGAGACCAGACATAACAGCCCTGCCAGACGCAGCAGGGCTTTTAGTGTTGCAGTCATCATGGTGGACGAACTTAACGGCACGTCCATCGCCAATCCTGCAGGTTGTTGAGCAAAGACCAGCTACCGTGGATCTCCGGCGCCCCCTTGCCAAGGTCGATGCAGCGGTTGGCGAGATAAGTGTGCTGCACGTTAAGCAGCCAGGCCCAGGCCGCATCCCCCTGCACCCCGGCGCCGGCCTTGCCATCCCACTCCACCTGCTGCCAGAACGGCACGGCCGCCTGCCAGTTCGGGGCATCCAGCGCCTGCTTGAGGTGGCCATCCACCACCGGATTTTTGTAATAACCCGGGTTGTAGAACTCCACGCCGGCGGAACCGCTCTGGTAGTGGTGATAGAGCTCCATGGGATCCAGACTCCCCCACCCCATCAGCACAGGATTGGCGTGCATCTCGCGCTCCACCTGCTCCCAGCTGCCGGACTTGAGGCTCACCTCGAGGCCGATGGGTTTGAGCATGGCCCGCACCGCTTCCGCCAGATCCCGGCGGGTGCTGTCACCGCTGGTGTACCAGAGGGTAAAGGCGGCGCGCCGGGAGCCCTTGTGGCGAACGCCGTCTTCCCCTACTTGCCAGCCCGCCTCGTCCAGCAGGGCGTTGGCGTGGGCCGCATCCCCGTCCTTGAAGGCGGTGGCTTTATTCAGCCAGGGCAAGCCTTCTACCGCGCTGTAGGCCGGGATGGCGTGCCCTTCCAGCAACTGATCGGCCAGCAACTGGCGGTCGATGGCGTAGTTGATGGCGCGGCGCACCGCCACGTCCGAGGTTACGTCGTTGCCGACGGGGTTGCCATTGGCATCCTTGCTACCCGCAGGCGGAATGGGGAAGACGATGCCGCGGTTTTCCACGCTCGGCCGCACCCACAGCTTGAGGGTGTCGGGTACGGTGGGCGCCAGCGACGGGGCGATGCGCACCAGGTCGAGCTGGCTGCTCTGGGCGGCGGCATAGGCGCTCTCTTCATCGATAAAGACAAACACCAGCCGTTTGAAGTCATTGCTGCCGCCGGCGTAATGGGGGTTGGCCTCCACCACCAGCTGCTGGCCAGGCAGGAAGCTCACCAACCGGTAAGGGCCGGCACCGACCGGATGGCGGGCATAGCGCTTGGGATCGTAATCCCGCTTCGACACGA
Source organism: Aeromonas sp. 600276 (assembly GCF_049175815.1). Taxonomy (NCBI): domain Bacteria; kingdom Pseudomonadati; phylum Pseudomonadota; class Gammaproteobacteria; order Aeromonadales; family Aeromonadaceae; genus Aeromonas; species Aeromonas sp. 600276. Next base: position 101,747 of record NZ_JAAKVU010000003.1, read on the forward strand.
TTCCGAGCGATCCCAGCACGTTGACGAAGGTGCTCTGGGGGGCACTCAGGGTGATGGCAACCTCGGTAGGCGAGAGCACCTTGGCCGAGACAAAGTTGCCCATGTCGATCTTGCCGCCGCCCTGGGCTGCGCTGTTGTAGGTAAAGGCCACGTCTTCGGCAGTGAGCGGCGCGCCGTTGGAGAATGTCAGATCCGGCTTGAGGCGGATAAGCCACCCCTTGCCATCCTGGTTCGGGGTCACCACCTGGGTAAGCACGTTCTGCCAGCTGAGATCGGAGCTTTGTTTGAGCAGCGGGCTGTGCAGCAGCAGGTAGCTGCCGTGGCTCCAGCCAAGCAGGGGGTCGAACCCTTCGGTGGGCTCACTGCCGATGGCGAGCTTGAGTTCGGCGGGGACGGGCTGGGCCGCCAGCGCCATGGAAGATAAACCGCCCGAGAGCAGGGCCAGCAAGGCGGCCGCAGTGACTGAAAGGCCTTTATGGCGGGCGGCGTTGCTGCCTGAATGGCAGCCAAAGCATTGAATGGTCATAAGATCCCTTGTTCGTTTTACCACTCACTATCGAAAAACAGGGGCACGACAGAAGCGAGTGAGGGGCCAAAACGGCCCCTATTCTAAACCTGATTGCAGATGAGACCTAGCGCTGGGTGTCGCCCACAGGGTCGCCGCGCCGGCCGCTGAACAGGCGACGCCGGCTTAAGTTCATGCCGCCCTCCCCCTGCTGCACCGGAAGCGAAAGCAACATCTTGAGGGTGCTGCTCACCAGCGCGCGCCCCTCGTCGGCCCCCAGATGCGGGTCGATGGGGGACATGAGCGAGCAGGCCAGCAACTGCCCCGTCTCGGGCAATGCCCCCACCATAAAGGTCAGGTTGCCGCAGGGGAGCTGCAGGGCGAGCCGATCGCTGCTGCCGCGCACCGGCCAGAGTTGATCTGGCCCCGGCAGCACCACCACGCTCAACATCCAGGGGGTGAGCACACAGCCGAGCCACTGACCTTCAAACAGCACGCACTCCGCCACGATGGGCATGGTGGCGTGATAGAAGGGCAACGCCTGCATCTCTTCGCGAGCGATCCGCTCGTACTGGGCTACCAGCAGAGGCGCGGGATTGGTGGCGAAACCGGCAAATTCCTGCGCCGGCTCTTGCGCAGCCTCGTTCACTGCCTTATTCACAATGGATTGCGCCATATGCCCTCCCGCACTCGCTCGACCTTCTCCTGCTCACAGAGCGGGATGGCCGGTGCCCCCAGACTGGCCAGCAGAGTCAATATCCGATCCGTCGCCTCCCCCAGCGCCGCCGCCACCACAGGGGTGAGGCCGATGCGCGGTTCGAGGGATTCGGGTTCCACCCCGATCAGGGTGAGCCGCTTGGGCGACTCCCCTGTCATGTGCAACGCCGAGAGCACATCCGCCAGCCCCAGCTGGTGCGGGGAGATCTTGCGGCCAAACAGGGTCGGGATCTCCTCATCTTTCAGGGTCACCACGGTACCCGGCGGATTGCCGCTGCGCACCGCGTCCGCCAGTATGATGTGGTCGCGACTGGCCATGGCTTCGAGCAGCTCCATGCCGGCAGTGCCGCCGTCCAGCAGCTCAATGCCGGGGGCGAAGCGGTAGTCGCGCTCCAGCCCCTCGACGATCCGCACCCCCACCGCCTCGTCGCTCAACAGCAGGTTGCCCACGCCCAGGATCAGGGTGTTCATCACAGCACCTTCACCTGAGTCGTTTCACCACTCTGGGTATCCACCACATGCACCGCGCAGGACATGCAAGGGTCGAACGAGTGAATGGTACGCACCACCTCCAGCGGTTTGGCGGGGTCGGCCACCGGGGTGCCCACCAGGGATTGCTCGTAGGGGCCGGGTTCATCGTTGAAGTTGCGCGGGCCCGAGTTCCAGGTCGACGGCACCACCGCCTGATAGTTCTCGATCTTGCCGCCCTTGATGACTACCCAGTGGGAGAGCATGCCGCGCGGCGCCTCCTCAAAGCCCACCCCGTGAAACTCCTTGTCCGCCGGGATCTCGGTCTTGATGTATGCGCTGAAATCCCCCTTGCCGATGTTCTCCACCAGCGCCTTCCACTGATGAGACAGGGTGTCTTTGAGCACGCAGCAGCGCACCGCCCGGCCTATGATGCGGCCCAGGGTGGAGTGCAGCTGTTCGGTCTTGATGGCCGAACCGGTGAGCGTTTTATAGAGGCCGTTCAGCTGATCGAAGTGCGCCACCGTCTCCGGGTGCTTGGCGGCAAGCTTCACCAGCAAATCGGCGAGCGGCCCCACCTCCACCACCTTGCCGTAGAAGGTGGGAGATTTGACCCAGGAGTACTTGCCGTCATCCTGCCAGCCGGTGTAGTTGGGCTCGGTCTTGCCCTCCCAGGGCTTGAGGGGTTCGTCATCCTTGTACCAGGCGTGCTTGTTGCTCTCGGCGATGCCATCCATCAGCCAGGCATCCTGATGGCTCTCGATGGGACGATAGCCGGCCAGATCGCCGTTTTCGATGTAGCCACCGGGCATCAGGAAGCTGCCGCCGTCACCGTCGGTGGGCAGCTCAGGCACGCTCAGGTAGTGCTTGGCCCCCTGCCCCAGGTTCAGCCACTCGGGGTAGTGGGCGGCTATGATGGCGGCATCCACCTTGTAGACCTGCTCGATGAACTCGCCGAGCCGGTCGATGAAGCTCTTCACATAGAGCAGCCGCTCCAGGTTGAGCACGCTCGGCGCATCCAGGTTGATGGGGTTGGCCACCCCGCCCACCGCCAGGTTCTGGATGTGGGGGGTCTTGCCACCGAGGATGGCGACGATGCGGTTGGCATCACGCTGGCACTCCAGCGCCTGCAGGTAGTGCGCCACGGCGATGAGGTTTACCTCCGGGCTCAGCTTCATCGCCTTGTGGCCCCAATAGCCGTTGGCGAAGATGCCGAGCTGGCCGCTGGCTACCAGCGCGCGGATTTTATCCTGCACCTTGGTCAGCTCGTCGGCACTGTTGAGGGACCAGGTCGATACCCCCTTGAGCATGTCAGCCGCCTTTTGCGGATTGGCCTGCAGGGCGGCGGTGATGTCCACCCAGTCCAGTGCGGAGAGCTGATAGAAGTGGACGATGTGATCGTGAATGTTGTGGGCCGCAATGATCAGGTTGCGGATGTACTGGGCGTTGACCGGCACCTTGGCGCCGATGGCGTTCTCCACCGCCCGCACCGAGGCGATGGCGTGAATGGAGGTGCACACCCCGCAGATGCGCTGCACTATCATCCAGGCATCGCGCGGGTCGTTGCCCTTGACGATCTCCTCCATCCCGCGCCACATGGTGCCAGACGACCAGGCCTTGGTGACGACGCCGCCTTCGATTTCACAGTCGATACGCAGGTGACCCTCGATGCGGGTGATGGGGTCTATGGTGATACGTTGGCTCATACGTTGGCTTTCCCTCGGGCCTGATAATCTTGGTGAACACGTTCAAGTGATGGCAGTACCGGCAAGAGCCGGATCAGCAGCAAATAGGCACACACCTCGATGGCGACGAAGCCCAAGGAGATCAGCACTTCCGCCGCGGAGGGGAAGTAGTGGTAGCCATTGCCGGGGTTGAAGGCGAGCAGGGAGTAGTCCAGTCGCCAGAGGGCGGCGCCCAGCAGCATGCTGAGGGCCCCCAGGAACAACATGCGCGAATCGCGGCGGCTCTTGTCCCAATGGAACACCAGCAGCGGGAAGATCATCAGCGCGATCTCGCTCCAGAACATCAAGGCGTAGCGATCCCACTGGGAGAGGTACTCCGACTTGTCGTTGATGACGATCTCGGCAAAGCGCAGCGCCACGAACAGGATCAGGAAGATGTCGATCACCTGGGTCAGCTTGTAGAACAGCGGCTTCTCGTTGGGGCCGCGCCCCGCCAGCCCCGCCTGCACCAGAGAGCCTTCAAACACCACGATGGAGAAGCCCATGATGAAGGCGGTGAGCAAGGAGAAGACCGGCAGCAGCTCGTAGCTTTGCCAGAGCGGATGGATCTTCTCCCCCGCCACTATCATCAGGGATCCCATGGAGGATTGGTGCATGGTGGGCAGCAGGGCCCCCAGCGCCAGGATGAAGAACATGACCTTGTTGATCCGCGCAAGGGAGACCTTCCAGCCGAACTTCTCCATCAGCACGGGGGCAAACTCCAGCGCCATCACCCCGATGTAGATGGTCATGCAGACCGCCGTCTCGAACAGCACCGAGGAGGTGTTGAAGAAACCCGGAATGTAGAAGTAAGGCAGGTTCCAGTAACGGCCGACGTCGATGGTGATGGAGAGGCCGCCCAGGGAATAGCCGAACAGGCTCGCCAGCAGGGCCGGTCGCACCAGGGGGTGATACTCGCCCCGGTTGAAGACGTAGACCGCCCAGGCCAGCGCCCAGCCGCCGCAGGCGAAACCGGTGCCGATCAGTAGATCGAACGAGATCCAGAGCCCCCAGGGGTAGCCGCCGTTCAGATCGGTGACCGAGCCCAGCCCGAAGATGAGGCGTTTGAGGATCAGCATGCCGCACAGGATGACGAAGGGCGCCAGCACCATGACCGGCCAGCTGACCAGCCTGCCCCCCAGCGGATGTGCCTTGTGATTACTCATGATCCTTGCCTCCCGATTGCTTGTCATGACCCGCGTGCGAGTCATGATCGTCGCCATCCTGATGGTCCTTGGTGTTGCGGCGAATGAGCACCGAGAGCCCGGTCAGCACCACCAGCGGCAGCACCATCCCCTTGTAGAGGGTGTGCTGGATGTGCTCGGAGCGCGCCCCGGAGGAGAGCTCCGGCAAGTCAGGCATGTCGAGCTTGGTGTAGGGCACCCCGGCCAGCACCAGCACCTGGGTGCCGCCCCCCTCCTTCTCGCCATAGACGTAAGGCTGGTAGTTGGGCACTTCATGCAGGTAGGGATCGTTGGCGCTGAAGGTCTGGCGCGGGTAGGCATATTCGCTGCCCGGGGTGGCCAGCAGCCGGCGCTTGGCCTCGGCCATCAGCGCCTCGCGGGGGCCGAAGATGACGGCGCCGGTGGGGCACACCTCGACGCAGCCGGGCAATTTGCCCTGATCGATGCGTTCAAGCCCTTTCTGGTTGCAGAGCTCGCACTTGTGGATCGCCCCGAACGGGTTGTCGTAGTCATATTTGGGCACATCGAACGGGCAGCCCACCATGCAGTAGCGGCAGCCGGTGCAGACGTCCGGGTCATAGTGGACGATGCCGGTCTTGGGATCCTTGGTCAGCGCCTGCACCGGGCAGACGGAGACGCAGTTGGGATCGACACAGTGCATGCACTGCTTCTTGATGTAGGCATAGCCATCCACCAGCTGATCCTTGTGCTCACCCGTGCCGCTCTTCCACACCTGAATGATGTTGTTGGTGTAGGGGCTCAGCTTGTCATTGTTGGACCAGGTTGCTTCCCCGGCCGGATTGGCCGGGTTGCCGTTGAGGCGCTGACACTCAGCCACACAGGCCTGGCAACCGATGCAGAGGGTGGAGTCGTAGAGCATGCCGAGCGCGCCGGGAATGGGCGGCTTGTTCTCGGCCGCCGCCAGGGCAGTGCCGGAGACGGTGGTGCCCGCCGCCAGCGCACCGACGGAGGCGAATTTGAGGAAGTTGCGTCTGTTCACGGTCACTCCTCCCGTGATGAGTGCTGCTCGGCTTCATGGCGCTTCTGCTGGCGACCGAGCTCGCGCACCGTCATCAAACTCACCCCGACCAGCACCCCGAGCGCCCCACCGATAAGCCCGGTGGCGGTGGGCGACATGTGTCCTCCCTCCTGGATGGCCACGTCGGGCTTGTTCACCCGCGGGGTGGGATTCTCCACCTTGGCGAGCTGGAAGATCCCCTTGCTGAAACCCACCCCCTGCTCGTTGCAGCCGTAGCAGGGGTGGCCGATGCCCACCGGCCAGATGCCGCCGCCCACGTCGCAGAACTCCAGGGTCGAGCAATTGCCGTAGGTCTCCGGCCCCTTGCAGCCCAGGTGATAGAGACACCAGCCCTGACGGTGGCCCTCATCGCCAAACTCCTTGGCAAAGCGGCCGGCGTCGAAGTGCGGGCGACGCTCGCAGTTTTCGTGGATGAGCCGCTCATAGGCAAACAGCGGCCGCTTCTTGGCATCGAGCGCCGGCAGCTTGCCGTAGGTGATGTAGTAGGCGACCGTGGTGAGGAAGTTGTGGGGGTTGGGCGGGCAGCCCGGGATATTGATAATCGGCGTGCCGAGGTTGCCGAGGGCCTCCTCCAGGCTGACGGCGCCGGTCGGGTTGCCACCGCTGGCGGGCACCCCGCCCCAGGCGGCGCAGGAGCCGATGGCGATGACGGCTGCCGCATCGGCAGCCGCGCGGCGAATATGGTCGACGATGGGCTCACCGGCCACCATGCAGTAGATGCCGCCATCTTTAAGCGGGATGGAGCCATCCACCACCAGCACATACCTGCCCTTGTAGCGTTCCATGGCGTTGTGCTTGTTCTCTTCGGCCTGATGACCGAAGGCTGCCGAGAGCACCTCGTGATACTCCAGCGAAATGGTGTTGAGGATCAGGTTCTCGATGGTGGGGTGGGTGGCGCGCAGCAGCGATTCGGTGCAACCGGTACACTCCTGTGCCCCTATCCAGATCACCGGTGGCCGCTCGGGGCTGGTGAGCGCGGTAGCCATCTTGGCCACGGCATGCTGGCTTAATCCAAGGGTTGCGGCCATCCCGGCGCACAATTTCATAAAGTCACGGCGATTAATTCCATGAGCCGATAAAAAAGTATCCTCGACCATTCTTTTTATTCCCGTAGTGAGCACTTGTTTGATAAATGCTTAATAGCGGAAATGCTAAGTACTCCCCCCCGGCATTGTGTTGATCTCCATCAAGTGACGGGACATTACTCAAATAGAAACTCATCACAATTAATTTAAAAACTTCATATGCGGCATATACTTACAAAACCCTTGCGAAGAGATGAAAATACCCACTAGGGGGTATTTTTGCATTTTAAAGAATTAACATCATTTAAATTACCCGTTAATTTGTGATGTTAAATAATCAGAATGAAAGCGTTGTCACACTATTTGACAGGGTCTTTATGTTACCAACCATAGGCTATTTCACCTCGCCAAAAGTGGTTGATAATATATACCTTTATATTTGTATTCTTATATGTAAACAAGTGGAATGGACGCGCTAACGATATTTATTATCAGCTTTTAAAAAGAATTCCCCCTGCTGTTCAAGGCCGATCCTCGCCGCTTGATTAATTAACCGCCCCCCATCATGCCTCCCCATCCCTGGCCACGGATGAGCTGCCTCCCCCCGGCCGCGTGCGCCACTCGCCAGCTCAATAAGCATCCGGCAGTCCCACCTTCATCCTCCATGGATCTGGCAGCCTGCTTTTCTCCTCTGCCATGCGCCTGCCCGCACCTTTGCCAGGGGTCGGCAACCCAGCCTGCGCGCAGCCGGTGCAAAAAACCGCCAGCTATGTGCGAAAAAGGCGCGATCCCCCTCCCGTTTGGAGGGACAAAACCAGTGATAAATACTGGGTCATAGGGAGCCAGAGAAAGCGTCGGCAGGCGAATTTATACAGAGGAATATCCCGTATTTTGCCCATTTTCACATTCCCATTCGCCACATAATTTACCAACCAAAAAACAACTGATAACATCTTTTCACAAATTAAAGCATATAAAACAACATGGTTCGGTGACCCCCGTTTGCCCGTCGCAGCCGCTTGGATCACAGGATCAGGATTGAGACCAGCAGCCAACTTCTCATCGAGCAGACACCCGACCCCATGATGAACACAGTTACGGCCAGCATCGATCTGGATGCACTTCAGCACAATTTTGCCGTGGCACGCCGCCACGCCCCCCACAGCAAGATCATCGCGGTACTCAAGGCCAATGCCTATGGTCACGGGCTGCTGCCGGTGGCCCATGCCCTCGCCCAGGCCGATGCCTATGCCGTGGCCAGGGTCGAGGAGGCACTGGTGCTGCGTGCCAACGCCATCACCAAGCCCATTCTGGTGCTGGGGGGCTTCTTCAGTGCCGAGGCGCTGCCGCTGCTGGCCAAACACGATCTGCAGACCACCCTGCATACCTGGGAGCAGTTGGCACTGCTCGAGCAGACCACTCTGCCCGCCCCCATCAAGGTGTGGCTCAAGCTCGATACCGGGATGAACCGGCTCGGCCTGCGCGCCGAGGAGCTGCCCGCCTTTATCGAACGGCTGAGTCATTGCCACAACGTAGTACAACCGTTCCAGCTGATGACCCACTTCAGCCAGTCCGATGAGCAGGATACCCAGGCCACTCTGCTGCAGATCGAGGAGTTCAACCGCCTCTCTGCCCATCTGCCGGGCGAGCGGGCCATGGCCAACTCCGCCGGCATCCTCGCCTGGCCGGCCTCGCGCAGCGACTGGATCCGGCCCGGCCTTATGCTCTACGGCGCCTCCCCCTTTACCGGCCAGCTCGCCGCCGACCACGACCTGCGTCCGGTCATGACCCTCAAGAGCCAGCTCATCGCCACCCGGGCCTGCCTGCAGGGCGAGGCGGTCGGTTATGGGGGTCACTGGGTGGCGAGTCGGGACACCACCCTCGGCGTGGTGGCCGCGGGATATGGCGATGGCTACCCGCGCATGGCCCCCGAAGGGACCCCCATGCTGATCAATGGCCGTCGGGTGCCCATCGTGGGTCGGGTCTCCATGGACATGATCACCGTCGATCTTGGCCCGGCGGCCAGCGACAAGGTGGGGGACGAGGTGACACTGTGGGGGGAAGGACTGCCAGTGGAGCAGGTAGCCGAGAAGATAGGCACCATCCCCTACGAGCTGCTCACCCGCCTGACCAGCCGGGTGCATCTCGCGCATTGCGACAACCGCGAACAGATGCCTATGTTGAAGCTGGCCTGAGCAATCAGGCTGAGGGCGGCCACAACGAGGTGACAATCTCGCCCCTGATAAGCAAAAGGCCCTGTCTTGCAACGGGGCCTTTTGCTTTATTTGGCGGTGAGGGAGGGATGATTCGCCACTGCGTGGCTCACCCCTTCGGGGCGGCCTGCGGCCGTTCATCGCAGCAAGCTGCTCTGCTCACACCCGGCGATGGTTCTCACCCTCCCTCTTCGACATGAGCTGATGACTCTTCAAAGCAAAAAACCGACCATCGGGTCGGTTTTAACATCTGAGGATGGGTCGGGATTGACTCGCACCGTCCCTGGCGCTCGCCCTGCGGGCGGCCTCTGGCCGTCCAGGCGGGCTGTCCTGCCCACCTGTCGAACCAGGGCCCGAACCAAGCCGCCCGTCACCGGATAAAACAAAAGGGCCTGTTTTTCGACAGGCCCTTTTGTTTTATTTGGCGGTGAGGGAGGGATTCGAACCCTCGATACGTTGCCGTATACACACTTTCCAGGCGTGCTCCTTCAGCCACTCGGACACCTCACCAAATTTTTACTTCTTGAAGTGGCTTTCGGAGCACGCTGCGCGTGCATCTTGCCGACTTCGTCGGTGGGCAGCCTCTCGGTCACCTCACCAAATTTTGGTCTGTTGTTTAACGTGCTCAGCCAGCACTTCGTTCGTTGCGCCGTTGCGCCGGAACGGGGCGTAATGTACGGGATACGATGGCATGCGGTCAATGCAATTTTTCACTTTTTGCGTTCGTTTGCTCATTATCCGAACCAAGTGACTAAAAACATGCCGTTTCGTATCCCTTTCAATCAATTTCCAGCCGCTTCGTGCAAATGCTCGCCTTTGAGTGCCTCTTCCAGCGAGCCGTAAAACTCCAGCTGACCGGGCACCGGACGCACCTTGGCGCGCGCCAGGGTCTTGAGCGGCTGGAACTGCAGCTCGGCCACCCGCAACTGCACCCCCGCCTTGGCCATCTGCTTTTCAAACTGCAGGAAGGCGGAGAGGCCACCTGCGTCCAGGATCGAGACCGCCTCCATCTGCAGTACCAGCAGTTTGTGGCCTTTGACCTGGGCTACCAGCTCGCCGAACACCCGCTCGGCGGCGGCGAAGAACAGCGGGCCGTTGACCTTGTAGAGCAGCGCCTGCTCCGGCACTTCATGGGCGTAGCGCTTGTGATCCGCCAGGTTGTGCAGCTTGGTCATCTTGGCAATCTCGCGCATGAACAGCAGGGAAGCGAGGATCACCCCGAAGGTGATGGCGATAACCATGTCGAAGATGACGGTCAGCGACAGGCAGACCAGCAGCACCAACACGTCGGATCTGGGGGCGCGGCGAATGAGCTCCACCACCTTGTGCGCCTCGCTCATGTTCCAGGCGACGATGAGCAGCAGGGCCGCCATGGCCGAGAGCGGCAGCCAGGAGAGCCAGGGCGCCAGCACCAGGATGGCCGCCAGCACCACCAGCGCATGCACGATGCCGGAGATGGGAGAAGTTGCCCCGGCCCGCACGTTGGCGGCGGAACGGGCAATGGCGGCGGTGGCAGTGATGCCGCCGAAGAAGGGGGAGACTATGTTGCCAAGCCCCTGCCCCACCAGCTCGGCGTTGGAGCTGTGCTTGCGACCTGTCATGCCGTCCAGCACCACGGCGCAGAGCAGGGATTCGATGGCTCCCAGCATCGCCATGGAGAAGGCGGCGGGCAACAGGCGCTCGATGGCGGCCAGGTTCCACTCCACCGGCGAACCATCCGGCCCCGGCAGGGCCCAGGGCATCACCAGGGTCGGCGCGATGGGCGGGATCCCCATGCCCTGGCTACCGTCGGCCAGGGTATAGCTGAACTTGCTGCCGATGGTGGCCACGTCCACCCCGAACTGATGCAGGCCAAAGCCAAGGCCCACCCCCACCAGCACGGCGGGCAGGTGGCCTGGCACCGGCAGCCGCAGACGCGGCCAGAGCAGCAGCACCGCCAGGGTCGCAATCCCCACCAGCGTATCCCCCCACTGCCAGCTGGGCAGGGCATGGGCCAGTGCCTCCACCTTGCCAATATAGGTTTCCGGCATCTCGGGCACCTGCAGACCGAAGAAGTCCTTGATCTGCAAGGTGGCGATCACGATGGCGATACCGCCGGTAAAGCCCAGGGTCACCGAAGGCGGAATGTATTCGATGAGGCGCCCGAGCCGGGCCACCCCCATGGCCACCAGGAAAAAGCCCGAGATCAGGGTCGCCATCAACAGGCCACCCACACCGAACTGCTGGGCCACCGGATAGAGGATCACCACGAAGGCGGCGGTCGGCCCCGAGATAGAGAAGCGGGAGCCACCTGTCACGGCGATGACGATACCGGCGATGATGGCAGTATAGAGACCGTGCTGGGGCGGCACACCACTGGCAATGGCCAGCGCCATGGCCAGTGGAATGGCGATGATGCCGACCGTGATGCCGGCGATCAGGTCGCGGCCGAAGCGGGGAACGCTGTAGGGTTCGTCAATACAGGATTGGCGTAAAGCAATGGCCAGCTTCACGCTTTGCAAAGGTGCTTGGTTGTGCATGTATTCGTAATACCAGAAGAGGGAGATAAAGGCCGGATTGAACCGGCGCCCGATCATCATCAAGGGCCGGCAGAGCTGTCGACACGGCGATGGTATCCTAGCCAACCATACCCCAGCCGATGAAATATTTCGATGGGCGGGATCAATGAATGGCCGTTACCACGCAACATTGCCGGTGATAGTCAGCATATCGACCACTTTTCTCACCATTACGCAGCACACTCACTTCGCCTGCTAACCAATTTTTCCCTTCCTTATTCTTGTCGTGCTCCCTCCCCCTCTTTATATCTGCCCGTCGGATACGGTGCCGGCGCTCGCCCCTCCCTCATCCTGTCTCGGCAGCCAATGCATTTCGTCTACCTCCCTCCTTACTCGGCGGCTTCCCCCTTGGCGAGCCTGCGAGGCTCACTCCAAGCTGCTGATTGTGCTGAAAATAGTCCACAGCGGCCAAGTTTTGGGCAAACGGTCCAAAATCCCCTTTTTGCAGCGGATCGCGGGTTGACACCCGGCGGACGGGCCATTAATATCCGCACCGTCTCGACGAGACAGGCAATTCCTCCTTAGTTCAGTCGGTAGAACGGCGGACTGTTAATCCGTATGTCACTGGTTCAAGTCCAGTAGGAGGAGCCAATTCCCTCGTAGTTCAGTCGGTAGAACGGCGGACTGTTAATCCGTATGTCACAGGTTCAAGTCCTGTCGAGGGAGCCACATTCGAAAGCCCAGCCTTTGGCTGGGCTTTTTGCATTCTGTCGCCCGGCTCGCACTGCTCGTCATCACGGGTTGTGAACGACAGGGATCCCCCTGAGGGCCATTTCGCGCCATAATCAGCGCAACCTTACCCTCTTCAGGAGTTTTCATGCGCCGTTTCAACTTAATGCTCAATGGCAGCCGGTTGATGATGTTTCCCTTCTATGTCTGCATCCTTGTCTGTGTCGCCCTCTTGATGGTGAAGTTCGCCATGCAGCTCTATGAGCTGTGTCGCGACATCATCGACATCCCCTATCTGGATCTCATCACAGGGGTGCTGACCCTGGTGGACTTCGTGCTGGTGGCCCAGATGCTGATCCTGGTGGCCATCTGCGGCTACGTGCAGTTCATCAAGACCCCGGAGCAGCGGGCAGCCCTTGGCGACAACTGGCTCAGCAAGATCAACTTCGCCTCCCTCAAACTCATCGTCATCAACTCCCTGGTCACCATCGCCGGGATCGAGGTGCTCAAGGCCTTCCTGACCGACGGTACCGGCAACGAGATCGAGATGAAGTGGTCGGTCATCGTCTTCCTCGCCTTCTCCACCGCAGCGCTCATCTACGCGGTCACCGAGCGGCTGGCGGACCACAAGTAGCGCCGGTTTTCATTCAGCCTTTATTCATCAAAGGCCGAATTGATAACTCTTTTCATTACCTTTACTGCATTGTAAACTTGCTCCCCCGGGCTTTACTGCCCGGGCGTTGGAGCACCTATGACAAGCCTTTCCCTCTCACCACGACACTGCTGGCAGTGGCTGGCCTATCACCATCAGGCCGCCGAGGGCTCCCTCTATCTGATGTTCTTCTCCGGCCTGCTGCTGTGGGAACCGCTGACCCCGCTCTGGTCGCTGGCACGCTGGAATCTGTTCCTGCACGTCGCCCTCTCGCTCACCCTGTTCCCCCTGCTGTTCGGCGCCTTCTGGCTCTCCCATCGCAGCCTGCTGCGCAAAAGCCGTAAGCCTTTCTTGCGCACCACGGGGCGCATCATCGAGGCCTTGCTGCTGGTCTGTCTGGCCAGCGGGTTGCTGCTGGTACTGCACGGCACCCCGGGCGATAGCCTAGGCAACCTTTCCAGCTGGGCCCACTGGCTGAGCGCCCTCGCGTTGACTCCCCTGGTGCTGCGCCACGCCTGGCGCTGGACCATCTTGAAATGGCGCACCTGATCTTATGTTGAAGTTGTTGTTATCCCTGATGTTGGCCACCCTGCTGCTGGGGACCGCCTCGGCCCAGGAGATGGGCACCGCCATGATTGCCTATGACGAGGGAAACGCCCCGCGCCTCGTCACCGCCAACCAGAGCGCAGGCTCGGTCACCCTGCTTGAGCGCAATAGCGGCAAGCGACTTAAAGAGGCACAACTGGGGGGCGATCTGCGCCAGCTGGCCCGCGCCGACGACGGCACCCTGCTGGTGACCGACTACCGCGGCGATCGGTTGCTGCTGCTGGATGATGATCTCGACCTGGAAAAAGCGATCCCCACCGGCCATAGACCCTACGGCGTCATCTTCGATGCCAGGCGGCAGTGGTTCTGGGTCACGCTGTTCGAAGCAGGCCGCCTGCAGGCTTATGACACCACGGGCAAGCTGCAGCTGGATGCAGAAACCGCCGAGACACCCCGCGGGCTGGCCCTGACCGACGACGATCGCCTGCTGCTCACCCACGCCATGACCGGCCAGCTCGCCATCTATGATCTCGCCAAGCTTGAGAAGGACGCTAAGGGGGCTACTCTGCCCAAGCCCAAGCTCATCACCCTGGCCGAGACCCACAGCGACACCCCAAGCGACTCCCAGGGCTTGCCGCGCCTGCTGGACGGCATCGCCCTCTCACCCGATGGCAGCGAAGCCTGGCTGCCCCACGTGCTGTGGAGCTTCGATCACCCCTTCCAGTTTCAGAGCACCGTCTTCCCGGCAGTCTCCATCATCGATCTCGATGAAGAGAAAGAGCGGGTCGATGAAAGAAAGCAGCTCTTCTTGCAGATCAACCTGCCCAGCGTCGGCAACCGCAGCCAGATCGTCTCCAACCCATTCGCGGCGCGCTTCGCCGCCGATGGCAAGCGGGTCTACCTGACCCTGGCGGGCTCGGAGGACCTGCTGGTGTTCGACCTGTCGCGCAGCGGCAAGCAGAACAGCAACCGCCACAGACGCAAGAAGTTTCAGGGCGGCGCCAAGGCGACCCAGCTCCTTCGCCACCTGCCGGGCCAGAATCCGCGCGATCTTTTGATCGACGGTGACCATATCCTGGTACACAACGTCATGGGGCAGGATCTCACCCGCCTCAACACCGGCGGCAGCGGCCCGTTTGCCCGGGTCACGGTGGATGTCCCCCACTTCGCCAAGCTGGTCGAGACGGATCCTCGCCCCGAAGCGCTTCAACGCGGCGAGCGGCTGTTCCATCTTGGTAACACGCTCGGCAACAACGGCGCCAACAGCCGCTTCCCCATGGCGGGGGACAACTGGATGAGCTGCAACTCCTGCCATCTGGACGGGTTCAACTTCACCAACCGCTATCTGATGGCGGCCCACCGCCAGCAGAGCGGCGACAACGCCATCAACGGCCACGCCAACCTCGTCAACATGGTGGCGGGTGACTTTATCGGCGAATACCTGCGCATGACCCAGCAGACCCAGGGCGGCATGGGCCATGATACCCGCGATGGCGCCGAAGCGGTCGACCCCGCCAGGCCCCAGCCGGAAGTGAAAGCGATGATGGAGGATCTGCACGCCTTCGTGACCAGTGATGGCAACCTCCCCTATCTTGCCAACTGGCTCAGGCTCGATGCCCCGCGCACGGATCCCGCCAAGGCGCCGACCACTCACCCGAAAGAGTGGCTCAACTCCGCCTCCTGCCAGAACTGCCACCAACAGGCGTTCCAGGACTGGAGCGAGAGCAACCACAGGCTGATGGGCAACTCCCACCCCTACTACAAGGTGGTGCAGGCGCTGGCCCGCGAAACCGAAGGGGAAGCCTTCGGTCAGTGGTGCCAGGGCTGCCACATGCCTCAGCAGGTGTTGAACGGCCAGCAGGATCTGCCCAAGGGTTCGAATATGTTCGAGCAGGGCGGCGCCTCGCTCATTGCCGCCCACCAGAAAGGCGAACCCGTGGTGGAGGAAGGCACCGGCTGTGTGCTCTGCCATCGCATCACCAAAGTGGAAGATGCCGGCGGCAACAGCGCCTTTACCGTAAATCTGAAAGACCGCGAGAGCTATGTGTTCGAGGATGCCCCGGGCGGCAGCCTCAAGCACTGGCTGGCCGAGCGGCAGATCAACGCCCGCCCCGCCATGCACAAGGCCTCCTACCAGAAGGATTTCTACCGCGACGCGGCCCTGTGCAAGTCCTGCCACAACGAGTTTGCCCCCGGCACCGGCGCCAACATCGTCAACACCTGGGACGAGTGGGAAAGCTCCAGCTTCGCCAAGGCGGAGGATCCCGCCAAGCGGCGCACCTGCATCGACTGCCACATGAACCCAACTCCGGGTAATGGTGGAGATGCGGTGGCGGGCCAGTCCACCGAAAACGGCACAGTGAAAGAACGGCTCTATCGCCACAACTTTACCGGCGCCCAGCACCAGCTGGTGGGGCTGCGCAATCCCGCGCTCGAGCAGGAGAGCCTGGCGCTGCTGCGCTCAAGCGCCACCCTCTCTGCCCGCATTGAAAACCAGAGCGGCCAGCCCGAGCTGGTGGTGCGGGTCGCCAATACCGGCGCCGGCCACGCCCTGCCCACCGGGGTCGCCGATTTCCGCGAACTCTGGCTGGAGCTGACCGTCACCGACGCCAGCGGCAAGCTGCTGCTTGCCAGCGGTCAGCCGGCGGATGGCGCCGTCCCTGAAGATGCGCGACTGTTCAGAAAAGTGTTCGGCGATGCCGAGGGCAAGCCGGTGGGGCTCAAGTTCTGGCGCTACGCCAAGCTCCTTGAAGATACCCGCATTCCGGCCGATGGCTGGCGCGATGAAGCCTGGCCGCTGCCAGCGGATGCCCAAGGGCCCTTCAAGGCCGATATCAAACTCAATTTCCGCACCTACCCCAAGTGGGTCAATGATGCGGTGCGCGCCGCCGAGCCGAGCTTGCCGGAGCCACCCATAGTGCTACTCAATCGGCTGCAACTCACCCTGCGGCCTCTCCCCGTCACGCCCGCTACGGAGCCTCACACCTGATGTTTGCAAGTTTTCTCATTACCCTGCGCGAGGGGCTGGAAGCCTTCCTGCTGGTCGGCATCTGCCTCTCCTACCTCGCCAAGCTGGGAGCGAGCCGCTACAACAAGTTCGTCTATCTGGGGGTGAGGCTCGGCCTGCTTGCCTCTCTCGTGGTCGCCTTCCTGTTCCAGGTGGTGGTGAGCCAGTTCGAGAGCGAGCGCTACAACCATTTGCTGATGGCGGGGATCCTGATTTTTGCCACCCTGGTGCTCACCTACATGGCGGTCTGGATGCAGAAGCAGGCCAAATCCCAGGTGGGGGCCATGACGGCGCGCATTGATGCCGCCATCGACGGCGGCAACCTGTTCGGTCTGGTGCTGCTCGCCTTCCTGGCGGTGATGCGCGAGGGCTTTGAAACCGTGCTCTTCTTCTCGGCCCTGGTCTACTCCGGGCAAGGGGTGGATCTGCACGAGGGGCTGATGGGGGCGCTGGGCGGCCTGCTGCTGTCGGTGGTGCTGGTGTGGGGGCTGCTGCGCTCCACCCGCAAGGTGGCGCTGGCCCCCTTCTTCCGCTGGACCGGTCTGCTTATCATCATCATCGCCGCCGGCCTGCTGTCGTCCGCCGTCAACATGTTGCAGGCGGCCGGGCTCATCACCTTCTGGACGACGCCTGTCTTCAACATCAGTCACATTCTCGACGATCAGGGGGTATTTGGTACCTTCCTGCGCGCCCTGTTTGGCTACAATGCCTCACCGGCCGGCCTGCAGTTGCTGACTTGGGCCAGCTACTTGGTGATCTTCGTCACCGTCTGGCATCGCAACTATCGTCCCCAGCGCTGATCGCCCAGCGCGGCGCAGCAGCGGATGACAAGGCGGCTCAGCGGGGCCGCCTTTTCCACTTCTTAATCTTTTGGTCAGCGTTTCGGATAAAGAGTCATGAGCGACAACAACACACAACACATCGCGGTACTGGGTGCCGGCCCTGCCGGTCTGATGGCCGCCTGGCGCCTGCGCCAGGCCGGTTTTGCGGTCACCCTGTTCGAGCAGGAGAGCGTGGTGGGCGGCATGTGCGCCACCCAGACCTTCAAGGGGCGCGACGGTGAGTATCGCTTCGACTACGGCGGCCACCGCTTCATCACCAAGAACCCCGAGCTGCTCGCCTTTATCGACGAATTGATGGGGGACGATCTGCTCCACGCGATGCGCAAGAGCGTGATCCGCTTTGGCGGGCGCACCTATGACTACCCCTTGAACCTGCCCAACCTCCTCAAGACGGCGCCGCTGGCCCTCATGGCCGGGGCGATGAAAGACTTGCTGCTGTTGCCCTTTGCCAGGAAGCCCACCGATTTTGCCAAGGCGAGCTTTGCCGAGTGGATCCAGAGCCACTTCGGTCGCACCCTCTATCGCCAGTTCTTCGAGGGCTACACCGGCAAGCTGTGGGGCATCAACCCGGACCAGCTCTCCGCCGACTGGGCCGGCCAGCGCATCAGCCTGATCGATCTCAAAGACGTGGCGCGCCGCCTGCTGCCAAGACGCAACGGCAGCATCTCGGTGCGCACCTATGCCCGCAAGTACCGCTACCCCAAATATGGCTTCGGCCAGATCTTCACCACCCTGGGGGAGCGGCTGGTAGCCGAAGGGGTTGAGCTGAAAACCGGCGCCACCATCACCCGCCTTGAGCAGGCTGATGGCCGTATCGAACGGGTCTATTGGCAACAGGAGGGGATTGAGCAGAGCGAGCGATTTGATCAGGTCATCTCCACCCTGCCGCTGCCGCTCACTTGCCAGCATCTGGGCTTGCCGTGCGATCTCCACTACCGGTCGCTGCGCTTCGTCAATATGCCGCTCAAACAGGAGAACCTGTCGGACAACACCTGGCAGTACCTCTCCGACCCCCATATTCTAGCCACCCGCTTGCAGGAGCCGCGCCGGCGCAGCCCCTTTATGGCGCCCCAGGGCCAGACCTCGGTGATGCTGGAGATCCCCTGCAATCCGGGCGATGCCACCTGGCGGGCACCGCTCTCTGATCTGCGTGGCCGGGTCACCGCCGATCTCGCGAGCCTCGGCGTCGATACAGCCAAGCTTGGCGATGAGACCTTCGAAGCCCGCAGCGAGTACGCCTATCCGCTGATGGACCTCGGTTATCAGGCCCGCCGCAACGAGGCCATCAAGGCGCTGATGCCCATCACCAACCTCATCATGACCGGCCGTCAGGGGACATTTCGCTACATCTTCACCGACACCGCCATGGAGATGGGGATGATGGCCGCTGACATGGTGATCGACGGGGTAGACAGACGTCACGCCATCTTCAACCATCGCAATGAAAATACCGTGATCGAGACCCAGAGCGTGGCCTAAGAGCGATGGCAGGTGCTTAACCGGCAAACAGACGCCGCAACACCTTCAACCATCGCAACGAAAATACCGTGATTGAGACCCAGAGCGTGGCCTGAGTGCCGCGCCATGGGCATAACCTCTTGGCAAATGTAAGGAGAACAGGATGACCATACGCCCGGGTTTACTTGCCCTCACCCTGCTGCTGACCCTGAGCGGGCAGGCGCAGGCTTACTCCTACGCCGCCGCCGGCAAGGAGCCGCTGATCGATGCCCGCGAGGCGCTGCTGGGCGCCGCCACTGACGGCAAGGATGCCAGCACCACCTTGAGCGAGATCGCCGAGGAGCTGACCTATCTGGAACAGCACCACAAGGTCGAGCTGCAAGCACCGCTCGCAGCCGCCATCAAGGCCAAAGACGCCGCCGCTACCGCGGCCCTGCTCAACCGGGCCTACAAGGCGGAGATCGAGCGCCGCCTCGAGGGGGCCAGCCAGAACCTTGGCGACTACCAGACCGCCAAGGTGCTGGTGGTCAAGAGCAAGCGCTTCCTCGATTTGATCCTCCCCTCCCTCAGTGAAGGGGATCGCAAGGCCGCCGAGCAGGCGCTGGCCAAGGTACTGGATGCCATCGGTAACCCGGGGGTGTTCGGGGTGGGCGCCAAGCCCGCCGATGCAGCCGCCTTTAGCGATGCAGAAAAAGCGCTGATGGCCGTGTTGGCACCGCTCTGATGGCTACCTGCCCATCACTGCGCCACCTCGCTGTGACAAGCGGTGGGTTTCGCTGCGCGCTACCCACCCTACGCACTTTGATGACCTCTCATTGATGACGACGGCCCCCCTCATCCCCGACCCTTCTCCCGCAAGGGGAGAAGGGGGGCGTCACCACGGCCGATTACGCTTCGCCAATCGACCCTACTTGCTGATCCTTCTACAACTGGTCTGGCTTGGCTGGCTGCTGGCCTTCCCGGTGGCCCTCGATTCCGACGATGCCCTCAACTTTGCCCACGGGGTGGTGCGTTTCAGCGTGCTGGAGTTTTCCCCCCACTTTCCGGGCTACCCCGCCTTTATCTGGCTGGCGCGGCTGATCAATCTGGCGGTGGACGAACCGGCCCGCGCGGTGCAGTGGGCAAGCCTGTTGGGGAGCAGTTTGCTGGCGCCGCTCGCCACCTCGCTGGCGGTCAAGTTGTGGCAACGGCCCAGCCTGCTGGCGCCGCTCTGGCTGCTGGTGCTGGCCCTGCCGCTCACCCCGACTCTGGCGCTCTCCGGCCTCTCTGACGGGCCGGCGCTGGCCGCCTGGCTCGGAGCTCTCCTGGCCTTGCAACAGCGCAAAATCGCGCTGGCGGGTCTGCTGCTGGGCCTGATGCTGGCGCTGCGCCCCTCCTACTTCGTGCTGGCCCTGCTGCCCCTTTGGCTCGGGATGGCGCAAAAGGGAACGCGCATCAGGTTTCTTCTCCCCATCACGCTGGTGGGGCTAGCCTGCCTGCTGTTTGTCTGGCAGGCCGATGGCTGGACCTATTTCAGCGAGGGGCGGCGCTTTACCGACGGTCACTTTACCCTGTGGGGCAACACGGCGGCGGCTCACGGCGATCGGCTGATGAGCTGGGCGAATACCTTCAACGAGCAGCTCACCCCGCTCTGGCCCTTGGCTGTCGGGGGACTGCTGGCGCAGCCGCTGTGGCAACGATGCAAGGGCCATGGCACCGCCCTCTCCCCCTGCTGGTCCCTCTACTGGCTTGCCCTGCTGCTCTGGACCCTGTTTGGTCAGAACCCGGACAATCCCCGCCATCTGGCCCCCATCACCCTGCTTGGCATCATCTTGCTGGCGGGCTGGTTGCCACGCCGGGGCGAGCTGGCGGCCATGCTGGGAGCCCTCGTGCTGCTGCTCTGCACCCTCACCCCGCCGGCGGCGCCAGCCATGACCCGGGCAGCCAGGCTGGCCGAGCAAGCGTGCCCGGCGCTGGTGACCCAGTGGGGTGTGAGGCTGCTGCGCGAAACCACGGCCCTGCCCGTCACCGACGGCTGGTATCAGGGGGATGCCCGCCTTGCATTGTCGCAAGGGGCCTGCCGGCTCAGCCGGCGCCCCCTCGGCCTGGAGGATCTGCCCGCCGGCGGCCGGCGAGTCTGGTTTGCCCCCCGCTTTCACGCCGAGCCCGGCCTCTGGCTCGGCATACAGGATCACCCCCGTCACCAAAACTGGTAGACTGGATGTTTGTCACTCCCTGACTTCGCACTCATCAAGACTGGATAGCCTATGCCCCACGCCCCCCTCTCCCCCCGTTTCCTGTTCATCCTGCTCGGCGCCCTGGCAGGCCTGACGCCGCTCGCGGTCGACATGTACCTGCCCGCCATTCCGGCCATCGCCCGGGATCTGGCTACCAGCATCGATGGCGCCCAGCTCACCATCAGCGCCTTCCTCGGCGGCTTTGCCATCGGCCAGCTGTTCTATGGCCCGCTCGCCGACAGCTATGGCCGCAAACCGGTGATCCTGGCGGGGCTGGTGATGTTTGCCATCGCCTCGGTGGGCTGCTCCATGGCGGATTCCCTGCCGGAGCTGCTGGCATACCGGATGTTGCAGGCAGCCGGCGGGGCGGCCGGCTCTGTGGTGGTCAATGCGCTGCTGCGCGACCTGTTCGAGAAGGAGGCCTTCTCCCGCGCCATGTCGTTCGTGATCCTGGTGATGACGCTCGCGCCGCTGGTGGCCCCCGTGGTGGGTGGCTACATCAGTGCCCACAGCGACTGGCGAGTGATCTTCTGGCTGCTGATGGGCATCAGCCTGCTCATCTGCCTGGTGATGCAGTGGAAAATTCAGGAAACCCTGAAGCCTGAGCACAAGCAGCCCCTCAACCTCGGCCAGGTGCTGCGCAACTACTGGGGCGTGCTATCCCATCGCGGCGCCATGGGTTACGTGCTGTGCGGCGCCCTGTCGAGCTCGGGCATGTTCGCCTTTATCAGCGCCTCCCCCTATGTCTACATCGAGTACTTCAAGGTGCCGACCGAGCACTACGGCTGGCTGTTCGGCCTCAACATCCTGCTGATGATGGTGGTCACCTTCGTCAACAGCCGCCTGGTGAAGGGAGTGGGCGCCGAGCGCATGCTGCAATACGGCCTGCTGGTGCTGCCGCTGGCCGGGGCCCTGCTCATCTACAACGCCTGGAGCCAGACCGGCGGCCTGTGGGGCATCGTCATTCCGGTGGTGCTGTTCGTCGGCCACATCAGCCTGGTGGGGGCCAACGCCATGACCGGCCTGATGGGCCACTTCCCACAGTCCGCAGGCACCGCCTCGGCGCTGGCGGGCACCTTGCGCTTTGGCATCGGCGCCCTGGTGGGGGTGCTGGTCAACCTCAATCCCCCCGAATCGCCGCTGCCCATGGCCATCGCCATCGCCGGCTGCGGGTTCGGCTCGGCGCTCTGCTACTGGCTGCTGACCGGCAAGCGCGCCTGAGGGCCCCAAGAATGACCAAGCCCTGTCCATGGACAGGGCTTTTTTGTGTTCGCTTGCGTGTACGTGGCTCCTCAGGGGTCCGGCGAGAGTCCGCTTCGCACCAGGATCTCGCTCTCCAGCCCATCCAGGCTCAGCTGATTCTTCTTGCGCCAGTAGGCTTCAATCCCCTCCCGGCCCTGACGCTCGGACCAGTTGGCAAGATCTTCCCTGTCCCCCTGGTACTCATACAGAGGCACCGACATGCCGCAGGAGGCCTGGACGCGCGCTATGTCCAGCAGGAAGATCTGGCGGGCCGCGACGCTTTGGGGGAAACGTGCCAGGAACGACGACCACTCAGGATCACTCCGGTGCAGCACCCGCGCCCGGCCATAGGCCCGCAGGATCAGCGGCGCCCCTTCGAAGGCGCAGAACATCACCGTCATGCGCGGGTGTTGCAGCACATGGGCCGCCGACTCGTTGCCACTGCCGGTCAGGTTGAGCCAGGCCAGGGTGTGGGCATCGATGACCCTCAGCGAGTCCCCACCCTTGGGGGAGAGATTGACCGTCCCCTCTGCGGCCGCCGTGCCGACGAAGAAGATCTTCTGTGCCTCGATGAAGGCCACATGGCGCGGCGAGAGCGCCTCGAACAGTTGTCCCATCTTGTCTGTCTCTCCATGATCACGCTCAAAACAGGGCGCTGTTGAGCCACAGGTGCGCCCCTATGCCGACCATATAGCCAAGCAAAATGGCGGGCAACCACTTGAGGTGGCCTACGAAGGTATACATGCCCCTCGCCTGCCCCATCAGGGCCACCCCTGCCGCCGAGCCGATGGAGAGCAAACTGCCCCCCACGCCGGTGGTCAGGGTCACCAGCAGCCACTGCCCCGCGCTCATCTGCGGCTCCATGGAGAGGACCCCATACATCACGGGGATGTTGTCGATAAGGGCGGAGAGCAGGCCGATGGCCACGTTGGCCAGGGTCGGATCCCCCTGGTAGAGCAGTTGGGAGGCGAGCGCCAGATAGCCCATGAAGCCGAGCCCGCCGACACACATCACCACTCCGTAGAAGAAGAGCAGGGTGTCCCACTCCGCCTTGGCTATCTTGTTGAACACATCGAACGGCACCATGGAGCCCAGGCGCAGCAACCGGGCCTCGTCGCCGGTGCGCGCGTACAGCGCCCGCTCACGAGCCAGGGTGACGGGCTGCGTCTTGCGCAGGTAAAAGCCGAAGAACTGCAAATAGCCGAGCCCCATCATCATGCCGAGCACGGGGGGCAGCGCCAGGAAGTGATGGCAGGCGACCGCGGTCACTATGGTGAGCAGGAAGAGCAGCACTATGGTGAAGGCCCCGCGTCTGAGCACCACCCGCTCGTGGCTCATGGTGGGGGCATGGCGCGGCACCATCAGGCTCATCAGGGTGGCCGGCACCAGGAAGTTGAGCAGGGCCGGCACGAACAGCAGCAGAAACTGCTCGAAGGGCACCTGGCCCGCCTGCCACACCATCAGGGTGGTGATGTCGCCAAAGGGGCTGAAGGCGCCGCCCGCATTGGCCGCCACCACTATGTTGATGCAGGCCAGGTTGATGAAGCGGCGCTCCCCGTTGGCCACATGGAGCACGACGGTGCACATCAAGAGCGCCGTGGTGAGGTTGTCCACCACCGGGGAGATGAAGAAGGCGAGGATCCCCGTCAGCCAGAACAGGGATCGCAGGCTGAGCCTGGTGCGTACCAGGCGGGCACGCAGGGCATCGAACAGCAGCCGGTCCTCCATGGCGTTGACATAGGTCATGGCCACCAGCAGGAAGAGCATCAGCTCGGCGTACTCCAGCAGCGTCTGGCGAAATCCCGCCACCGCCAGCGGGCTCTGCCCCTGCCCGGCATAGACGATGCCGATGACGATCCAGATGATGCCGGCCGCCACCAGCACGGGCTTGGACTTGCGCAGCTTCAGGTACTCCTCCGCCATCACCAGGACATAGGCCAGGGCGAAGATGGCCAGAGCAAAGAGGCCGGCGCCGGTGTGCGTCATGGGCAGTGGGCCGCCGTCGGCGAGCGCGGGGGCGCAGAAGAGGCCGAGGATGGCCGAAGAAAACAGACGTGCAGATCCAGACATGGGGCCCCTCTCTTGGAAACCGTCTGGTTTTAAGGCTGACAGTGGACAGGGACGCCCCCCTGCCTTCTCCCTGCTCGCGCCAGGCCCGGGTGGGCGAACGCTTGCATCAGGGGCGCGAGATCAGGCGGCGCTCCTTGCCCCTGCCATCAGGGTTATTTCTTGCCAAACCCCGAGCGTTTGAGGGTGTAGCCGGCACTGTTTTGCCAGGCGTCCAGCCCGCTTCGGTTGTTGCCCGCCACCAGGCTGGCGGCCAGGCTCGGGCTGTTGAACAGCTGATCGGCGGTAAAGACGAAACCCCCTTCGCTGCGCGGGGCCAGGATCCCCTTGCCCAACAGCTCCTGGCGCAGTTCGATCACCGCCTCGCGCAGGGAAGCCGCATCCTCGCCGTTGGCGGTGGAACCCGCCAGCACCATGAAGCCGGGGTTCTGCCGCTTGCCCACCGGATAACCGTGCGCCTCGGCCCCCTTGCCGTTGAAGTGGTAGAGCTCGCGCTCGCCCGGCTTGTTGTCGGAGAGCGCCTTTTGCAGGGTCATCAGCTCGTTGTAAATCTCGATGGGGACCACGGCAGCCTGCTTGGCGCCCTTGCTGTCGACGATAAAACTGACTTGCTTGTGTAACATCCTTGCGCATCCTGTGACCCATGGAGGCCCCTATTCTAACCACCACAGGCGAGCGGGATCCAGCCAGGATCCTCACCTCTTTTGCAGCCTTGATCACTAACTGGCATAGTGGCACTCATCCTGAGGCGAGCCGAGGGCACGTAATGAAAGCCATTGGCCATCAACCGGTTATCCCATGCTGAATCTGCGCAATCTCGGCAAGAGCTTCGATAACGGCAGCGAACGGCTGCCGCTGTTTCACCACCTTGATCTGACCCTGGCGGCCGGCGAGATCACCCTGCTGCTGGGGCAGAGCGGCTGCGGCAAGTCGACCCTGCTGAACCTCATCGCCGGCCTGCTCCCCCCGGATGAGGGGGAGATCTGGCTGGGGGAGACCCGCCTCGACAACCAGTCGCCGGACGAGCAGGCCCGCCTGCGCGGCCGCCATTTCGGCATCGTCTATCAGGATTTCAACCTGCTGCCGACGTTGACTGTGGCCGAGAACCTCGCCCTGCCCCTTGCCATCAACCAGCTTGCCCGCGATGAGACACGCATTGACGGTCTGCTGGAGCGCCTCGATCTGGCCCACAAACGCCATGCCTGGCCGGAGCAGCTCTCCGGCGGCCAGCGCCAACGGGTGGCGCTGGCCCGCGCCCTCATTCACCAGCCGAAGTGGCTGCTCGCCGACGAGCCCACCGGCAGCCTCGATGAACACAACGCCGAGCAGGTGATGGCGCTGATGATGACGGCGGTGCGGGGCACCGGCGCCGGCCTCTTGCTGGTGAGCCACAACCCCGCCTATGGCGCCCTGGCGGATCGGGTGCTGCGCCTTGAAGGGGGCCAGCTGGTCGAGCTCAAGGGGCGCCGCCATGACTGACGCCCACCACGGAGGGCTGTGATGTTGCCGCTGCCGCTCAAGGCGCTGCTGCGCCTCTATCGCGCTCATCCCTGGCTGCTGTTGATGAGCCTGGTCGGGCTCACCCTGGGGGTCTCTTTGGTGGTGGCCATCGAGCTCTTGAACCACAGCGCCCGCACCAACTTCGTCGCCGCCCGCAGCCAGCTGGCGGGGGAAGCGAACTACCGGCTGGCGCCGGACGGCGGGCTGGACGAGCAGCTCTATGTGATGCTGGTGCGAAGCCAGCCGAACCTCGACGCCATGCCCCAGCTGCACGGCTGGCTGCAAGATGAACAGGGGCGCAGTTTTCAGCTGCTGGGGATGGATCTGTTCAACCCCGGCCCCTTGCACCGGCTGTTTGGCGCCGCGCCGGACAATAAGCCCACCTTCTCCCTCACCCGCGCCGACAGCGTCTGGCTGGCTGCCCCCGAGGCCAAGCGCCTTGGCTGGCAAACGGGCCAGAGCCGGCGCTTCGTGCTGGGTGGCGCTGAAGGGGCACCGCCCCGCCCGCTGACCCTCACCCTGGCCGGCACCTTCGAGCCTGGCGCCGTGCCCATGGAGCGGCTGTTGGTGACCGACATCGGCCTCGCCCAGCCCCTGCTTGGCAAGGAAGGGCGGCTCGATCGCATCGTCTTCAAGCT
This sequence comes from Aeromonas sp. 600276, assembly GCF_049175815.1. Classification (NCBI taxonomy): domain Bacteria; kingdom Pseudomonadati; phylum Pseudomonadota; class Gammaproteobacteria; order Aeromonadales; family Aeromonadaceae; genus Aeromonas; species Aeromonas sp. 600276. Next base: position 128,017 of record NZ_JAAKVU010000003.1, read on the forward strand.
CAGCGAGGGCGAGGCCAATACCTTGCAAAGAGCCTTGCAGGCGGCCCTGCAATCCAATGCCCCTCATCAACCCCTCTGGCTTGAGCCCATCAGCCCGGCCCTCGATGCCAGCCAGCTCGGCGATGCGCTGGCTCTGAACCTCACTGCGCTCTCCCTGCTCGCCATGGCGGTGGGATTGTTTTTGGTGTTCAACGCCCAGCGCTTCGTGCAGAGCGTGCGCCGCCCCCAACTGGCCCAGCTCATTATCCTCGGCATGCCACCGCGCCGGCTGCTGCGCTGGCTGACCCTGGAGATCCTGATCCTCGCCAGCATCGGCACCCTGCTCGGGCTGCTGCTGGGAAGCCTCCTGGCCCTCGCCCTGATGGGGCAGCTCACCCATGCGCTGGCCGATCTCTATGGCCCCAACCCCATCGATCTGCTGCGCCTCTCCCCCGCCAGTCTTGGCAAGGCGCTGGTCATTGGCCTTCTGGGGATGCTGGCCGCCAACCTGCCCGGCTGGTGGCAACTGCTGCGCCAATCCCCCCTAGAGCTGCGAGAAGGCAACAGCCGCCCGCCGGCTCACCCCTGGCAACGTCGGGGGCTCGCCATCGCCATCTTGCTGCTCTGCGCCCTGTGTCTGTGGCGGCCAGAAACCGGGCTGGGCGGCGCCCTCTTCGTGGCCGGCGGCTGGCTGCTAGCCATGGCGCTCGCCCTGCCCGATGTGCTGCGCGCCGTGCTGGGCCGGCTGCGCCGACGCGAGTGCGGCTCCCTCAGCGCCCGACTCGGGGTGGCTGAAACCCTCTATCACCTGGATCGCACCGCCATCGCGGTGATGGCGCTGCAACTGGCCATCGCGGCGGCCATCGGCATCGGGGTCATGGTGTCGAGCTTTCGCTCGAGCGTAGAGATCTGGCTTGGCCAGCGCCTGGCCGCCGATCTCTACGTCACCGCCCCCAGGGGGGTGGCCGGCAGCAAGGGCGCCCTGAGCGAGCAGACCCTCACCACCATCCTCGCCGCGCCGGACGTGCGCGCCGCCTCGCGCCGCTCGGTGCACCCGGCCCGCTGGCAGGGGCAGCCCATCGAGTGGGCGCAGATGGACTTCATTCCCGAGCTCAAAGCCGCCTATCCGCTGCTGGCCGGACGCTGGCCCGCCACCCCCGCCGAGGTGCTGGCGAGCGAACCGCTGACGGTGCGCCTCGGGGTCAGGGTGGGGCAGACACTCGAAGTCACCGGCGAGCAGGGCCCAAGGACACTCACCGTCACCGGCGTCTATCAGGATTACGGCAGCGACAAGGGGCAGATACTGCACGCCTTCGAAGGGGGCAAGGTGCAATCCCTGGCTCTCTTCAGCCAGCACGTTGATCGCCTCGCCGATCGCCTGCGGGCCCAGTTTGGCGAGCGGGTGAACCTGTTGCCCGCCCCCGCCATCCACGCCGCCGCCCTCAGGGTGTTCGACCAGACCTTCGTGGTGACCGAGCTATTGAAGTTGCTCATTCTGGGGATCGCCTTCATCGGCATCGGCTCGGCCTTTATGGTGCTGGGGCTGGCCCGGCGCAGCGAGTTGCAGACCCTGCAGAGCCTTGGCTTGAGCCCGCGCCACTGCCGCCGGTTGCTGGTGTGGCAGGGGGCGGGTCTCGGGCTGCTCACCGCGCTGCTGGCCCTGCCGGTGGGCTATGGCCTTGCCTGGGTGCTGATTGAGGTGGTCAACCCCCGCGCCTTCGGCTGGCGGCTGGCCTTCGAGGCCGCCCCCCTGCACGCCGTCACGGCGCTCCTGCTCGCCCCCGTCTGTGGTGCGCTCGCCTCCTGGTACGCCGTAAGGAGAGTGGTATGAAATATTGGTTAGCGCACTGGCTCAGCCATGACTTGACGTTCCCATTGACCAGATCCCTGTCACCGCCCCTGATTCAACGCAGAGAAGCGCACAGAGCTGCCGCGAACCATCCCCTCCCCCTTCGGGAGAGGGCCAGGGTGAGGGGAATCTTGTCCTCTTTACGGACCCTGTGGCTTGCAGCCCGCTTGATCCCGCTTGTTGCCATAAGCGGCCACGCGCAGGCCAGCGATCTGGGGAGCATCCTTGGCGGCGGCAACGATCACTTCAAAAGAGCCCTGCCGGGCCACTCCATCAACCTGCCCATGGATCACGCTGCCCACCCCGACTACCGCTCCGAGTGGTGGTATCTCACCGGCAACCTGAAAGACGAACAGGGGCGCGGCTACGGCATGCAGTGGACCCTGTTTCGCCAAGGCATTGAACAGGAGATCAAATCGGAGAACCCCTGGCTCACCCCCCAGCTCTGGCTGGCCCAGTTCGCCATCACAGATGTGAGCAAAGGCAGCCATCAGCAGGACGAGCGCACCAGCCGCCAGGGGCCCGGGCTCGCCGGTGCCAGCGGCGGTCAGTATTGGCTGAAAGAGTGGGTGCTGGCCTCTCAGGGAGAAGCGCTCTTTCCCGCCACCCTCAAGGTGCAAAGCAAGGCGGGGGATCTTGATGTGAAGGTGAGTGCCGCCAAGCCAGCGGTGCTGCAGGGCAAACAGGGTTACAGCGAGAAGAGCCCGGGCAACGCCTCCTTCTACTACTCCTACCCGCGCCTGACCATCAGCGGCACCTTGACCCTGGATGGCGAGACCCGCAACGTCAGCGGTGAGGGCTGGTTTGATCACGAGTGGAGCAGCTCGGTATTGGCCGAGTGGCAATCGGGCTGGGACTGGTTTTCGCTCCAGTTTGAAGATGGCCGCGAGCTGATGCTGTTTCGCCTGCGCACCAAGGCAGGACGATCTGAGCCGGAGAACCGCTACGGCATCTTGATCGAACGGGACGGCAGCAGCCGGGTGCTGAGCCCTGAGCAGATCCGCCTCACCCCCGGCAAGACCTGGCGCGGCCCCAAGGGGCAGCCCTACCCCGTCGAGTGGCAGCTGGAAGCCGGCGATATGAGGCTCACCATCCGAGCCCGCCAGCCCAATCAGGCCATGACGGGACGCTTTGACTACTGGGAAGGGGCAGTATCCATCTCGGGAGGCGCAAAAGGCGTTGGCTATCTGGAGATGACGGGGTATTGAGCTGTTCAGATATTCGGAAATGAGTTTGTTCACCTGATTTCTGAATGGCTTTCTCTTACCATATTCAATAGATTGAAAATAAAGGGTTTTTATTCTCAGACAAAATAGCAGAGATCCACAACATGCAAAGTGTCAGATCTTGCAGTTGATACTTATATAGAGAGTGTTGAATATCTATCGGCAATCAGAAAAGTCTTCATCACTTTAATTTCATCAGTGTCCTTGATGGCAAGTTAAGTCGTCCATCCGGCCTCTTCGAAATTAAAATCAGAATCATTACTACAAATTATAGGATGATAATATGGGAAGTTTAACCATAGTGAATGCTCTGGGTGTTGATGTAGAGATTATCGAAGCAAGCCCTTACCAATTCATGGCGCTGACCATCAAAAATGGCCAGTCAGCAGTGGCAAAGGTTTCAAGCGATTTTGAACAATTCAAATTAAAAATAGGAGTGCTGAAAAATGTATACTCCTATGACCTTAATAAAGGTCATTGGTATGGTGGTGATGGTAATGAACACTACCCTAATCCAAACAGTAAAGTGAATATCATTTTGACTGGCGATCGTGGCAGTTATATTGAGACCAGCTATAACTATGCCCCTGATAATACCGACACCATGTGCAAGTATGCGTCAGATACCAAAGCATTGGATAAAGTCTAAATCCTCCCCTGACGTATTTTAAGATTGTGCCAATCAGACCCTAGGCAACCCCAGGGTCTGATTGATAACACAAGATGGTCAGTATTTCTCGCCCACCATCATCAGACCATGCTGTTCGGGGAAGCCCACCACCAGGGTCGTCTTGCGGGTGTCCGGCATCTCGAATGCGGCGACGTAGGCCGTTGCCCCCTCTTTGGCCTTGGCCAGACCCAGCATCCACTTGTTCTCAAGCGGGCTGAGATCGCTTGACGCCTTGAAGCTGCACTTGCCAAACCCGCTCAGGTTAAGCTTGCTGAGCCCCTTGCCAGACTCTGCATTGCCCTTGCCGGTCAGGGTACAGCCCGCCTTGGGAAATTCGATCTCCAGGGTCAGGGAGCCGCCATTGTTGGTGCTGCGGATCAGCCCCACCATGGCATCGCCAAAACCGGCGTCCTCTGCCACCCGCCAGCTGTCGCTGGTGATCGTCCGGGTGGCGAGCTTGCTCACGGCAAGGTGGCCGCTCCAGTCGCGATAAAGGGCGGTGCTCTGATCCGGATCCCGGAACTGGGTGCCGGTACGGCTGAAGTCAAAGGTCCAGCGCTTGACCTCCTTGCCAGCCAGATCGGTTACCGCTTTGTCTTGAAAACTGATGAGGTTGTGGTCGTTGCTCTGGGCATCGAGCCGCTTGCCCCGCACCGAAGTGCGCTCCAGCAGCACCGGATAGATACCATCCTTGTTCTCCTTCTGGGCCGCCAGCCCCATCCATTGCGAAGAGGTAATCGACTTGCCGTCGTTCTCGACCCAGACGCCCCAGCGCTGCTCGCCATCCCCCTTGGGGTAGACCAGTGCCAACCCTTCCAGCCCCTTGATCATCTTCAGCGGCCCCTGATCGCCATCGCGGCTGAGCAGGTTCGCCTCATAGACGCCGGCATCGGGCAAGGGCAGCGGCGCGCGCTTGGCGATGCTGTTGGCCGCCTTCTCGCTGTCACAGGCGGACAGGGCGGCGGTGCAGGCGATGGCCAGCATGGCTTTGTGGTGCATTCTCATGACTCTTGTTCCTTGCAATTGCTTTGTTATGTGAGGTGCATTCAATCGCCGCTGAATTTACTGGAGGAAGGGTTCGCCGGTCGACGCAAGATCTGTAACCAGCTGTTACAAGGCATTGATGAGCAAGAGATAACACATGACTTGGTTGGCCGGGCGGTGCAGCAACAAGAAGAGAAGCCATCTCCCCTCTCCCCATTTCTCTCGACCTTTCCGCGTCAAAATCTGACCACCATCAAGATTTCATTTAAATCTCTTGGATTGGCCGTGCTTTTACTCAACTAAAGAAACCCGTGTTTGATAGGCTACTCATCCGGCCCTCAGAGCCACAAAGGCAACCCAGGAGTGGTGATGGCTCAATCTTCTTCAACTTGGTTAAAAAGAGCACTCGGAGAGCTGTAACCCCGTGCGGTAGCCATCTTTTTACTGATCAGAAGTCTAAGAAGAAAATATCTGTGCAGCTCATTACCAGGTAGCTAGAAAACTCACCTACATCTACAAATTTTGCCGCGTAGAATAGAGTAAATGATTTATATGTTAGTGATACACTAAATAAGTCTAAAACTTTATCTGGCCAGTAATTTTTAGACACTAAATTTTAAAGGAGTCGATATGTTCGAAGGTATAGACAGTTCAATTTTTGACGATCCTGAATTTAAAGAAGACTCTGTCAGGGAGATTATTATATCTCCAATAATTAAAAGATTAGGCTATCTACCTAGTGGTAATCATCGAATTACAAGAAGTAAATCTCTAAAAAACCCATTTATACGTGTAGGAACACGAAACCATCCAGTAACTACGATTCCAGACTACACATTTTATATAGATGAACGTCCAGTTTTTATACTTGACGCAAAAGGGCCATCCGAAAGTGTTTTGGATGACAATCACATTCAGCAAGCATATAGCTATGCAATTCACCCTGAGATTCGCTGTGATGAGTTTGGGCTTTGCAATGGTAGAGAACTGGTCATTTTTAGTTCTGCCAAGATAGAACCACTGCTTCATATTGATTTTGATAACTTTGAGTCTAACTGGAGTGAAATCGAACGGCAATTAGCACCAAAGTATCTTTCCTCTCCTATTCTGAGAAAATTTGCACCTGATTTTGGAATGGCTTTATTACGAATGGGATTAGATAAAGAGACAGAGTTTCACATGTTCCAAACTAGGCTTAATTTGTTTGCCAAAATTGATGACTCGCTAATGACAGCATCAGCAAATTGTAATTTCGGATCTGGTGACTTTTGTGTAAGCTTCGATTTTCATCCAGATCTCTTGCCTACCATTATCGCAGGACTTCCCAAGCAGTTAGGGGATCGGTTCACTTATGCATTAATGCGAGCACCATTTCAAGCAGCCGCTGGCTTAGCAATAGAACTCGATATCAGGGCAAATCTTGGTCAGATAACTCAGGCGCAGTCGGAAACATTCGTACCTCTAATAATAAAAGAAGTTTATGAATCTAGGTTTACTCCATCTGAAATTCCAAATGGTCAAAATGATATACCTCCGAACATATTCAAACTTAGAGATCACTTTGTTATTAGAACTGGGCGTGATTGCTTATAAAACAACCAAGAAATTCGAAATACACCCACCACTAGAAGTAGTATATAATGATAGAAAACGTGGGGTTAGCTTCTGTTATGGATTATTTATCACACACATGTACGTCAATGAAAACTCAAAATTAAGGAAAGTACAGTTTGATAACTCGAGTACCAAACGAGCTTAAAGGAAAAATATGGCATAGCACTAGCAAAGAACTTGCTTTAGAGATATACAGCCACGGTTACATTATTTCTGATCCAAGCATTGATGAATCAAAACGCTGGGGAGGAAAATCAAAATCAACACATCCATTTGTTAGGAGCATCGGGGGAATAAGCTTATTTGATTTTAGACTACCAAGCTCGCACGTCAGTGAAATATTATATAGTTTTATTCCATGTAGAACTGGCTGGCCACAAACAGTTTGGCTCGAAATAAATCATTTCTATTTAGGCGATATGTTTTCCTCTGCTGAAGAAACTAGAATACGCTGGATAGAGGCCGGCATGAATCGTCAATACATGCCTAAATTGGAGGCTGCCAGTTTACGTCCCATACCGATAGAATATGTAAAATCCATTTACATTAGCAATAAAAAAGGCATCTTCAAACCGGTTAATATCAGTGACCTTATAAAAACTCCAAAAAAATCCGCACTATTATCTAGATATAAATAACAAGTGAAAATGTGAGGTTCCAACTGATTTAACCAACTAATAGCCCCGTCAGAACTTGTTCTGCCGGGGGTTATTTATCTCGCCGCCTGATCCACCAGATAGAGGATGCTGTGATAGGGAATGCCGGCGTGCTGGCTCAGTCCCATCTCGCAGGTACGGCTGTTGCTGAAACCCTGGCGGCAACCGGCGGGCACCTGGGCAGGCAGGCTGGCAAGCGCCGCGGCGTTGAGCTCCGGGGTCATCAGCCCCTTGTCGCCAGCAAAGCCGCAGCACTGGATATGCTCAGGCACGATCACCTCCCGGGCGCAGGCGCGGGCCACCGCCAGCATCTTATCCCCCAGCCCCATGCGCCGGCTGCTGCAGGTGATATGGAGCATGACGGTCTCATCGATGGGGGTCAGCTCAAGGTGGGGCAGCAGGTGTTCCAGCACAAAGGTAGCGGGTTCAAACACCCGAAGGTCCATGCCAAGCGCCCCCGAGAGCAGTCGCTGCACGCAGGGGCTGGTGTCGAGCAGCACGGGCCAGCGCCCCTGCTCGCTTGCCTGCCACAATGCCTCGGCCAGCTCCGTACGCTTGGCGGCAGCCACCTCGATCATCCCCTTGCTGTCATAGGGCATGCCGCAGCAGAGCCCCTCAACCCCAGTCGGCACTATGACCCGGCAGCCCGCCTTCTTGAGCAGGGATTGCACCACCTGTGGCAGTGACGGGGCCTCCTCCTGCTGGCCGAACACCCGGCTGGCGCAGGACGGCAGGTAGACCACGGCGCGATCCTCTCCAATGCCCTCGCTGGATCCGCCATGGCTCCCCTCCCCTTGCGGCCACCGGTAGCGGCTCGGCCCCGGCAGGGTGGGCAGCCAGGCGGGTGTGCGCTGGCCGCTCAGATGGCGAACCCCGTTCACCAACCCTGCCAGCGCCTTGTCTCCCAACACCTTGCCGGCAACGGCTTTGAGGCCCAGCGCACTGCGGGCGGTGCGGGTAACGCCAGCGAAGTGATCGGCGCTCCAGCGGGCGATGGGCACGAAGCGCCGGTACTTGTCAGTGCGCAGCTTCTTGATCAGGCTGCCGGTGTTGATGCCCACCGGGCAGCGATCGGCGCACAGCCCGGTGGCGGCGCAGGTGTCGATGCCCTGATAGTCAAACAGCCGGGCCAGCTGGTTGGAGGGCTCATCGGCACGATTGCGGCGGGCCAGTTCGCGGTAGAGCACGATGCGCTGGCGCGGCGAGAGCGACAGGGTGCGCGAGGGGCAGACCGCCTCGCAAAAGCCGCACTCGATGCACGGTTCGACGATGGCATCGCTCGCCGGCATGGGCTTGAGGTGGGCCAGGTGGGCGTTGGGATCATCGTTGATGATGACGCCGGGATTGAGCAGGCCAGCTGGGTCCAGCAGCGCCTTGATGCGCCGCATCAGCGCCATCCCCTCCGGCCCCCATTCCAGCTCCACATAGGGGGCCATGTTGCGGCCGGTGCCGTGTTCGGCCTTGAGCGACCCGCCAAAGCGCACCGCGACGAGTTCGGCCACCGCATCCATAAAGGCTCCGTAGCGGGCCACCTGCGCCGGAGCATCGAACCCCTGGGTAAAGACAAAGTGCAGGTTCCCCTCCAGCGCGTGGCCGAAGATGATGGCTTCACCGTACTCGAAGCGATCGAATAAGGCTTGCAGCCCTGCCACCCCTTCGGCCAGACGCTCGATGGGAAAGGCGACATCCTCGATGATGACGGTGGTGCCGGTAGTGCGCACCGCCCCCACCGCCGGGAAGAGCCCCTTGCGAATGGCCCACAGGCCAGCGCTGTCGTCGGTAAAGGGCACAGAGGCGACCTGGGCGAACTCGGCCGCCATGGCCGTCACCTGCTCGCAGCGATCCACCAGCTCCTCCTTCGACTCCCCATGCACCTCGACAAGCAGGGCGCAGGCAGCCAGATCCAGCGTCTTGATAAAGGCCGGCAGGCCGGGCTTGCCCGCGACCGAGCGAAGGGATCGTCCATCCATCAGCTCTACCGCCGCCACAGGCGCAGCTTTGAGCCGCGAGGTGGCCAGACAGGCCTGCTCGGCGTCCCGGAACACCAGCAGGGCCGAGGCCTTGTGGGGGTATTCGGGCACGGTGTCGAGCACCACCTCGGCGATAAAGCCGAGGGTCCCCTCCGAGCCAATCATCAGGTGGGTGAGAATATCGATGGGGTCCTCATGGTCGAGCAGGGCATTGATGGCGTAGCCGGTGGTGTTCTTGAGCCGGTACTTGTGGCGGATCTTGGCGGCAAGCTCGGCGTTTGCCAGCACCTCAGCGCGCAGGGCCGCGAGCCCCGTGAGCAGCTCCGGGCGCCTGGCCGCAAAGGCGGTGCGGCTGTGGGGATCGCCGCTGTCCAGCACGGTGCCATCGGCCAGCAACAAGGTCATGGCGTGCAGGGTGTGATAGCTGTTGTGGGCGGTGCCGCAGCACATGCCGCTCGCGTTGTTGGCGGCGATGCCGCCGAGCTTGCAGGCGTTGATGGAGGCGGGATCCGGCCCAATCTTGCGCCCCAGAGGCGCCAGATAGCGGTTGGCATCGGCGCCGATCACCCCGGGTTGCAGGGCAATGCGCGCGCCCTCGTCCAGAATGCGGTGGCCGCGCCAGCTGTCGGTCAGGGTGATGAGCACAGAATCGCTCAGGGCCTGGCCCGAGAGGCTGGTGCCGGCGGCGCGAAAGGTGCACGGCAGACCCAATTCGCGGCACACCCCGAGCACAAAGCGCACTTCATCGAGGGAGTCGAGGCGCACGATGCGCTCGGGCACCAGCCGGTAGAAGCTGGCGTCCGTGCCGTGGGCGAGGCGCAAGTCCGGGTCGCTCACCAGCCGCTCCGGCGGGATGCGCGAGAGCACGGCGGCATCAAACTGGTTCCAGCGCATCAGCAATCCTCCACCAGCACCACCAAGAGGCGACTCGGGCCGTGGGCGCCGTAGGCCAGGGTCTGCTGGATGTCGGCGGTCTTGGAGGGGCCGGAGACCAGCAGCAAATTGGTGGGCATGGCCTGCTGCCAGCGCCCGGCGTCCACCAGCCCCGCCAGGTTGTCGGCGATGGTGGAGGCCGCCAGCAGCGCGATATGACAGGGGGGCACCAGGGATAGGGTGCGCGGCTCGCCGCTATCGGGTAGCAACACCAGGGTGCCGGTGTCGGCGATGGCCCCCGCGCAGTGGGTGATGCCAACCTGACAAACGTCAAACAGCTCGTCTTTCCAGCTGGCAAACTCCCCCGCCGGGGTCAACACAGAGCGCCCGGCGCAGGCGGCCGCGACGTCGACTTGCCAGCGGCCCCCCTGGCCACAGGCCAGATGCGTCACGCCTTCCCCATCCAGCCAAGTGGCCAGATCCCGGGCAAGATTTGCCTCCTTGACGGTGAGGATCTCGGCGTGGCTGGCGCTGATCCCGGCAACAAAACGCTCGCGCCGCGCGCCGTCATCAGCCCCGCGCCAAGGCTGCCAGCCATGGGGGGCGTGGGCAATGGGGGTGGTGGCGCCGCGCAGGCGGTTCAAGATAGCCTCTTTGCTCGACATCTCAGGACTCCTTCTTCTTCTGGCGCAGCAGGGCGTGCAGGCTCTGGGGGGCGGGTTTGGGGGCTTCGCGGCACTGGGTCCAGGGGCCCAGGTGTTTGGGCATCAAGCCCCGCAGGCGACCGGCCACCCCGGTTGCGGCGTGGTAGAGGCGCGGGTGGGTGGCGGCAAAGGCAAAGCCCTGCATGGCGAGGGTCTCGAGCCGGCTTTTGGCCGCCCCCTGCCCCGCCAGCGGTTCGTGACCGGGCTGTGCGTCGTGCTTGGCCTCCCGGCGCAGGCGCTGCAACATGTCGGGAATGGGGATGCGCACCGGGCACACCTCGCCGCAGGCACCGCACAGGCTGGATGCGGTCACCAGATCGCTCGTGCTTTCCAGCCCCAGCAGGTGGGGGGAGATGATTTTGCCGATGGGGCCCGGGTAGATGGTGCCGTAGGCGTGGCCGCCGATGCGGGTGTAGACCGGGCAGTGGTTCATGCAGGCGCCGCAGCGGATGCACTGCAAGGTCTTGCGCAGCTCTTCGTCCCGGTAAGCCTGGCTGCGGCCGTTGTCCAGCAGCACCAGGTGCACCTCGTCCGGGCCGTCCAGCTCCCCTGCCCGGCGCGGGCCGCTGATGACGTTGAAGTAGGTGGTGATGGCCTGGCCGGTGGCCGAGCGGGTCAGGGCGCTGTAGAGGGGCGGCACATCGGATAAGCACTCCACCACCTTCTCGATGCCGGTGATGGCCACGTGGACCTTGGGCACAGTGGTGCACATGCGCCCGTTGCCCTCGTTCTCGACGAGGCACAGGCTGCCGGTCTCGGCCACCGCGAAGTTGACCCCCGAGAGCCCCATGCCGGCGCGGCGAAACTCTTCGCGAAGGGCCCGCCGCCCGGTCTGGATCAGGGCGTCCACGTCGGTGGTGGGGGTGAAGCCTTCCAGGTTATGGGCGAAGGTGTCGCTCACCTCCTGCTTGTTCTTGTGGATGGCGGGCATGATGATGTGGGACGGAGTATCGCCGTCGAGCTGGACGATAAACTCCCCCATGTCGCTCTCAAGACAGCGGATGCCGTGGCGCGCCATCTCGTGGTTGAAGCCCACCTCCTCGCTCACCATGGACTTGCCCTTGACGATGCTACTCACCCCGTGCTTTTGGGCGATGCCGAGAATGATGGCGTTGGCCTCGGCCGGCGTCTGGGCCCAGTGCACCCGGATGCCGTTGCGCTCGCAGTTGGTTTCGAGCTGCTCCAGCAGTTCCGGCAGGCGCGAGAGGCAGCGCTGGCGGATCTGCTCCGCCGCATCACGCACCGCCGCTTCTTCCTGCGGGTCGGCGAAGGCATCGCGACGCTTGCCGCGCAGGTAATCCATGGCGCCGCGAAAATTCTGGCGCAACACGGGGTCGGCCAGGGCCGCCTCGGCCTGGGGGTGGAAGCGGCGCGGCGAATACTTGGCGTGATCACTCATGATGGGCCTCCTGATTCTGCAGGGCATGAGCCCCTTGCTTGTCTGATACCGGCTCGCTATGGGCGAGCAGGAAGCTCGCCAGATGGGTGGCAGGCAAGATCCTGCCCTGATACGCCAGGGATCCCTTGATGTTCAAGAGGCACCCCCAGTCCGCGCTCACCAGGGTGTCGGCGCCGGTGGCAAGCAGGTGGCGGGTCTTGTCCTCCACCATGGCTTGGCTGATGTGGGGGTGGCGCACCGAGAAGGTGCCGCCAAAGCCGCAGCACTCGCTCTCGTAAGCCTGTTCGTTCAGGGTGACACCATCGAGCTGCCCCAGCAGGCTGCGGGCCGTGGTGTGCACCTGCATCTCGCGCCGGGCCGAGCAGGAGGTGTGCATGACGATGCTTGCCCTCCCCACCCCGTGCCAGCGCACCCGGCAGATCCGGACCAGAAACTCGGTGAGCTCGAACACCCGCTCGCAAAACGCCGCCACCTCGGGGCGCTCCGGGAAGAGGCGCGCATAGTGGTGGTGCATCATGCCGCCGCAGGAGCCAGACAGCACCACCACAGGCCAGGGCTCGGGGAAGAGCGCCATCTGGCTTTGCGCCACCTGGCGCGCCTCCTCCTCGTGACCCGAGGTGTAGGCCGGCTGGCCGCAGCAGGTCTGCTTCTCGACAAAGTGCACCCTTATCCCCTCCCGCTCGATCAGGGCGATGGCATCAAGCCCCGCCACCGGGTCGAACAGGTCCACCAGACAGGTGGCGTAGAGATAGACATCGGCCGGCTTGGCCGGATAGACCCGCATTACCTTCATCACTTGCTCTCCTTTACTTCAACAGCAGCAGTGCGTCCGAGACGTGGAAGCTGTACATGAGCGCCAACCCGATAAGGCCGGTGGCCAGCAGGTAGTAGAGGGTCGGCAACGCGGTCTTGCGCAGCGTCGCCCCCTCGCGGCCCAAGAGGCCCACGGTGGCCGAGGCCGCCACCACGTTGTGGATGGCAATCATGTTGCCGGCGGCCGCGCCCACGGCCTGCAGCGCCAGCATGGCGGCGGTAGAGACGCCGAGGGTCTGGGCCACCTCAAACTGGAACTGGCTGAACATCATGTTCGACACCGTGTTGGAGCCGGCGATAAAGGCCCCCAGCGCGCCTATGGTGGCGCTGAGCGCCGGGAAGAACTCCCCCACCAGCCCTGCAGCAAAATTGGCGGTGGTCACCGGCATGCTGGCGAGATCCGCCCCGTTGACGCCGGAATTGATGAAGATGCGCACCATGGGCACGGTGAAGATCAGCACGAAGCCGGCGCCGATCAGGGTGCGGCTCGACTCGCTCACGGCGCGGCCGAGGGGGGCCAGGGCGCGGGCCTGAATGAGGGTGGCGAGCAGGGCGCAGAACACCAGCAGGCCCCCCGGCAGGTAGAGCGGCTCAATGGAGGCGCTGACCCCCTTCTCCCCCAAGAGGTCTGTGAAAGCGAGGCTCACCGACAACAGGCTTGCCTTGAACTCCGGGCTCACCCGACTCGCCACCAGCAGGAGCGCCAGCGCCACATAGGGGAGCCAGGCCAGCAGCAGGGACATGGGGCGGCCGGCGGCCTCTTTGAGATCGAGCTTGAGGGATCCCAGCCACTCGGCGGGCCACTCTTTCTCCGGAGCGAAATCCCAGGAGTTCTTGGGCACCAGGAAACCGCGTCGCGCCGCCGTTACCACCAGGGCCAGTCCCACCAGGCCGCCGATAAGGGACGGGAACTCGGGGCCGAGCAGCATGCCGGTGAGGGCATAGGGCACGGTGAAGGCGAGCCCGGCGAAAATCGCAAACGGCAGGATGGAGAGCCCCTCGGTCCAGCTGCGGTTGCGGCCGAAGAAGCGGGTCAGCATCATCACCATCAGCACCGGCATCAGGGTGCCGACGGTGGCGTGAATGAGGGCCACGTTGGTGGTCACCTGCTGCAGGTAGATGTCCCAGCTGCTGCCACCGGCGCTCAGGGTGTGGCCGATGGCCTGGTTATCCAGCCCCTTGTTGATGCCCACCAGGATGGGGGTGCCCACCGCGCCGAACGAGACCGGGGTGGACTGGATCATCATGCCGAGCAGCACGGCGGCGAGCGCCGGGAAGCCGATGGCCACCAGCAGCGGGGCGGCGATGGCGGCCGGGGTGCCAAACCCTGAGGCTCCCTCGATAAAGGCGCCGAAGCACCAGGCGATGATGATGGCCTGGATGCGCCGGTCCGGCGAGATGTTGGTGAAACCGCCGCGAATGGCGGTGATGGCACCTGTGTGTTTGAGGGTGTTGAGCATCAGGATGGCGCCGAACACGATCCAGAGCACGGTCACCGTGATGATGAGCCCCTGCAGGCTGGAGGCGAGCACCCGGGTCGGGCTCATCTGCCAGCCCCACAGGGCGATGAATACGGTCAGGATAAAGGCGATGGGCATGGCGCGCTTGGCGGGCCAATTAAGGCCGACCAGCAGCACGGCGGCCACCACGATCGGCGAGAAGGCCACCAGGGCCAACAGGGTGTCTGTCATCATTGCGTCCTTGTCCGAGCGGTGCAGAGGCGCACCTTGTTGTTGTTTTGTTAAGCGGACGTGACCTTACCCTGTTCTTTTTTCGCGATATATGGAAATAATGAACAACATTCGTTCCAAAAATCGATAAATATGGCCAGTACCGACGACCTCATTCTCTTCGCCCAGGTGGTGGAGGCCGGCTCCTTCAGCAAGGTGGCCGAGCAAAATTCCCTGACAAATTCAGTGGTTAGCAAGCGGATCGGGCGCCTGGAGGAAGAGCTCGGGGTGCAGCTGCTCTACCGCACCACCCGCCGGCTCACCTTGAGCGAGGCGGGCAAGGAGCTCTATCAGGGTGCCAAAAATGTGAAGGCCGCCGCACTGGATGCCTTCGATGCGGTGGCGGGGTTTGGTGAAAAGGTGAGCGGTCATGTGCGGATGTCGGTGCCCACCATCTCCGGCGAGCTGCTGCTCGCCGATGCGGTGGCCGATTTTTGCCAGCAACACCCCGGGCTCACGGTGGAAATGTCGCTCGACAACCGCTTCGTCAACCTGGTGGAAGAGGGGTTCGACCTGGTCATTCGCACCGGCTATCTGGATGATTCGAGCCTGATTGCCCGCCACATTCTCGACTCCCAGTGGGTGATCTGCGCTGCCCCCGCCTACGTGCGCCGCTTCGGGGCGCCGCGCGAGCCGTCGGCTTTGCTCACCCACAACTGCCTGCGCTACGCCTATCAGAGCACGGGGGCCTCGGAGTGGGCCTTCAAGGGGGAAGAGGGCAACTATCTGCTGTCGGTGTCGGGCAGTTTTTGCACCGACAACGCGGGGGCCCTGCGCAAGGCGGCGCTGGGGGGGCGCGGCATCGTCTATGTGCCGCGCTGCCTGGTCTATCACGATCTGATGAATGGCGAGCTGGTGGATTTGTTTCCGGATCAGGTGGGCAAGAAGCTCGGGATCTACGCCGTCTACCCCTTCACCCGCCAGCCGCCGCGCAAGATAAGGCTGCTGATCGAGCACATCCGCCAGCGCTACCTCGATATCGCTCACTACTTCGGCTGACGGGGGATGGCGGTCATCCCGTGTCTACGGGGGGCTTTTTTGACCCGGGCGGCAGCGTTACCTAACATGGCCCTCCCCTTCAGCGCGCTGGCTCAAGCCACCAGGGTCGCCTCAAGCAGGCGGTTGGCGCCGGCTCAGCCGGGTTGGGCAGTGAGGAAGGCCAGCGACTGGCGGTTGAAGTGCTCGGGCCGCTCCACATTGCAGACATGGCCGCAGCCGTCGATGATCTCGAGCCGGCTGTAAGGGTCGCGCGCCACCTGCTCGCGCACCGGCGCCAGGAACATGTGATCCTCCTCCCCCATCACATAGAGGGTGGGAATGGGCAGGGCCCGCTCACGGAAGTAGCGCATCAGGGGATTCACCTCGGTGGCGAGGCGAAACCAGCGCTTGAACTCTTGTTGGCACAATTTGCGCGCCTCGCGCACGAACAGGTTGCGTGACTCCTGATGGTGCTGGCGCGGCATGATGATGAAGGCAAACAGCCGGTAGAGCCACATGTAGGGCAGGATGTGCTGACCGAGGCGACCAAGCTGCACCAGCACCCGCGAGCGGATGTCGAGCCGCAAAATGGCGCCGCCCAGCACCATGCTCTTGACCCGCTCAGGACAAAGCTCCGCCAGATGGCGAATGAGGATGGTGCCAAGGGAGATGCCGACGAAGTGGGCGCGGCGAATGTTGAGGTGATCGAGCAGTTGCAGGATATCCTCGGTCACCGCCCGAAAGCTGTAGTGGCCCTTGATCACCTGCTGCAGCTTGTGGGACTGGCCGTGGCCGCGTAAGTCCAGCAGCAGCACGTTGAAGTGTTCGCGATAGGCGCGCAGCTGCTTGAACCAGATGGAGGAGCTGCCGCCTGCCCCGTGTACGAAGACTACCCAATCCCGCTCGGGACCCAGCTCGAAGGTCTTGTGATACAGCATCTTGCGACTCCCTCATCAACGGCATTGGGGTATAGTAGGCGCGCATCTTAGCAGATTTTTTCACCCGACTAATACGTTTGCACCGCAAGCGGCCAGGAGCATGACCATGGAGTTGACCCGTTTGAGATCCTTTCTGCTGACCCTGCCGGGCGCCCAGGAGGATACCCCCTTCGGCCCTGAGATCCTGGTCTATCGCATCGCCGGCAAGATGTTTGCCCTGCTGGACTGGCAGGCCGAGCCGCTGCGGCTGAACCTCAAGTGCGAACCCGAGCTGGCCCTGCTGCTGCGCGAACTGCACCCCGAGGTCAAACCGGGCTGGCACATGAACAAGCAACACTGGAACACGGTCACCTTCAGCGACGACCTGGCCGACGATCTCTGGCAGGGCTGGGTGCATCACTCCTATGAGCGGGTGGTGGCCGGTCTGCCCAAGGCCAAGCGCCCGCAGGCACCCCAGCGATGAGCCCCGCCATGGCGGCAGAGCCCAGGCTCGTCCAGCTGAACGAGCAGCACATCCCCGCCCTTTGCACCCTGTTCGAGCAGTCGGTGCGAAGGATAGGCCCGCAGCACTACAGCCCGGAGCAGGTGGAGCAGTGGGCCCTCGGCGCCCGTCATCCCGGCTTTGTCGGCCAGCTGCGCGAGCACCACGGCTGGGTGCTGGAGCAAAACGGTGAGCCGCTCGGTTTCGTCACCCTGAGCCAGGATGGTCACCTCAGCCTGCTCTATGTGAGCGCCGATCACCCGCGCCTTGGCTATGGCGGCCTGCTGCTGGCCGCAGCCCTCGCCGAGGCGCAACGACTCGGACTCAAACAGCTGACGACAGAGGCCAGCGCCTTCAGCTATGGGCTATTTTTACGGTATGGCTTTGAGCTGACCGGATTGGAGAGCGTGGAGCGCGGCGGCGTCGGTTTTATCCGCTATCGCCTGCACTGTCGCTTGCCAAGCTAGGTCCAGCCACTAAAATACGCACAGTTTTTCCGTATTGTTGAGGATTGAGGCCGCCATGGTTGTAGAAAGCGAAGGCTATATCGCCCTGATTGAGTATCTGGTGGAGAGTCTGGGACTGTTTGAAACCCAGCAACAGAGCAGTGGTGAACAGACCATCGAAGATCTGGTGAGCAGCCGGGTGGCCGGCAACCTGATGGCCATCTGCGAGCAGAATCCGCAGCTCGATCCCAAGTTGCGCTTCGTGATCATGCAGGAAGCCGATGCGGTGGTGGCCGATCTGGAAGAGGTGCTCTCCGCCGTCTGGCTGCGCGCCCCGACCCCGGAGCAGAAAGCCTTCCTCGAAGAGTTCATCGATCTCATCAAGAACCTGTTTGACGGCGCCATCAGCTGAGCGCCGTGGCGAACGCCGGCGTCGTCACTCCCCCACCATTTTTCGCACCGCAGAAATGAAAAGGGCCGCCTTCATTGGCAGCCCTGCTTGCTAGCATTTCAACTCATCAAGTTTTTCAATGACTTTTATGAATTTCGAGGCAAGAAATGTGTCTGGTCTTGGCCGCCGTCCATGGTGGCTACCAAGTTGGGCAAGCCTGGTTCGAATAAGTTCCTATCCATGACACATTTTTTTATGATTTTTTTCACTCTCCTGACAAAGCCCGATAAAAAGACCGCAAAAGCGGCCTTTTTCTTTTCACCATCAATGACGAGTCACAGATACCCGTCATCTTGCCCTAACGGTTGAGGCTCGGCGGCAGGCAGACGCCGATGCCACCCAGGCCGCAATACCCGTCCGGATTCTTCTCCAGATATTGCTGATGGTAATCCTCGGCGTAATAGAAGGGCGCCAGCGGCAGAATGCGGGTGGTGATGGGGCGGCCGTCGCCGCTGGCCAGCATCGCCTGCTGATAGGCGGCCAGACTCTGCTGGGCAATCGCCTCCTGGGTGTCATCCCCGAAGAAGATGACGGAGCGGTACTGGGTGCCTATGTCGCCGCCCTGGCGCATCCCCTGGGCCGGATCGTGCTGCTCCCAGAACAGCTTGAGCAGATCGCCATAGCTGATCACCTTGGGATCGAACACCACCTGCACCGTCTCGGCATGACCGGTCAATCCGCTGCACACCTCCTTGTAGGTGGGATTCTGGGTCACCCCCCCCTGATAGCCAGCGGCGGTGGAGTAGACCCCTGGCTGCTGCCAGAACAGGCGCTCCACACCCCAGAAGCAGCCCATGCCAAACCAGGCCACCGCCATCCCTTCAGGCCAGGGGCCCTGAGTCGGGTGACCATTGACCGCATGCTGCTGGCCAATCACCATCGCCTCGCGGCGTCCCGGCAGCGCATCTGCCGGCGAAATAATCTGTTCCATGCACCCTGTCCTTGTATAAAAACCTGTGCGATCGCACAGCTGACGAAAAGGAATATCGAAGATAACAGTTTATGGGCCGGGATCAACCTGGGGCGCACCGCCACACCGCTGACGCCCCTGCCCTGCCTGGTATCACCACCGTTCGACCTGCCTGACCATCACGATGACAAAATCACGCCAAATCAATATTTAATCTTGATTTGTGCATTTATTTTCATATATTGAGCCCATTGCTGTTTTTTTATGGAAGAAGCCTCAAGTGCGTGAACGCGAACCCAGCCTGGTCTATGCCTTTCGGCAGTCAACCCCCTACGTCAATGTGCACAGAGGTGCAACCTTCGTGCTGATGATGGGGGGGGAAGCCCTCTGCCACTCCAATTTTGCCAACATCGTCAGCGATATCGCCCTGCTGCAGACCTTGGGAATTCGCCTGGTACTGGTTTTCGGCTCCCGCCCGCAAAACGACGAGGCGCTGGCCCGCGCCGGCATCGAGGCCCAGTACCACAAGCGGATCCGGGTCACCGATGACGCGAGCTTCGCCATCATCAAGCAGGTGTGCGGCGGCTTGCAGTACGACATCACGGCCCAGCTCTCCATGGGGCTCGCCAACACCCCCATGCAGGGGGCCCGCATCAGCGTGGTGAGCGGCAACTTCGTCACCGCCCAGCCGCTCGGGGTGGATGACGGCATCGATTTTTGCCACAGCGGCCGGGTGCGCCGCATCGACGTGGAGGGGATCACCCGTCAGCTCGATCAGAAGAGCCTGGTGCTCATCTCCCCCATCGGCTGCTCGGTCACCGGCGAGAGCTTCAACCTGAGCTCGGAAGAGGTGGCCCGCCGGGTGGCGGTGGATTTGAAAGCGGACAAGCTCATCTGTTTCAGCAGCACCCAGGGGGTGATGGACCGCCACGGCGAAGCCATCTCCGAGCTCTTCCCCGAACAGGCCGAAGAGTTGCTGGTGGAGCTGGAGCAGGCGGGGGAAGAGATGTCCGGCACCGCCCGCTACCTGCGCGCGGCCATCGCCTCCTGCCGCGGCGGCGTGCCCCGCTCCCACCTGGTGAGTTATCAGGATGACGGCGCCATGCTGCAGGAGCTGTTCAGCCGTGACGGCCTCGGCACCCAGATCGTGCGGGAAAGCGCCGAGCAGGCGCGCGCCGCCACCATCGAGGACATCGGCGGCATCCTGGATCTCATCCGCCCGCTGGAGGAGGAAGGGATCCTGGTGCGCCGCTCCCGCGAGCAGTTGGAGATGGAAATAGACAAGTTCACCATCATAGAGCGCGACGGCCTCATCATCGGCTGCGCGGCGCTCTACTGCTTCATGGAAGAGGCGATGGCGGAGATGGCCTGCGTCGCCATCCACCCCGACTACCGCAACTCCAACCGGGGGGATCAGCTGGTGGCCAAGGTGGCCGAGCGGGCCAAACGGCTCGGCATCCGTCGCCTGTTCGTGCTCACCACCCGCTCCATCCACTGGTTCCGGGAGCGGGGCTTCGATCCGCTGGAGGTGGAAGATCTGCCGGTTGAACGCCAGCGCCTCTACAACTGGCAGCGTCGCTCCAAGGTTTTGTCAAAGACCATTGTGTAACTCATTGATTCTGTGTTGAGTTGGCTGACTTTTTGAACTTTTTCACAAACTCGATTGACAGTGCAATCCAACGCAAGGTATTTCTAAATGCACTCCACCGCCCTGGTGGAGCCAGAAGAGGAGCGCTGCCCAGGCAGCCCGAGGGAGGACACCAGTGTCCGGTGAACTTGGGTCAGGGGGAGCAGCGCCGAGACATCTGAGGCAACTGGATACCTCAGTGTCGGCTGCGGGGGCTGAATCCCCCGGGTTGTCATCGGTAGTGGTCATCCCCCACCGTGCCCCGTCAGGGGCGGGTACGGGATGGGCTCTGCGGGTGGAGTGCTTCTGGCCGGGATAGCTTCGATCATTCCTGCCATTTTCAGCCTCCTCCTCTCTTTTTGCCCGATGGAACCGGATTTTCATATTAAGACAGGAGTAAGCAATGAGCCCGATCAATGTCGCCAAGTTTGGCGGAACCAGCGTCGCCAACGCGGCAGCCATGAACAACTGTGCCGATGTGGTGCTGGCCAACCCGGCCACCCGGGTGGTGGTGCTGAGCGCCAGCGCCGGCGTCACCAACCTGCTGGTGGCACTGGCCCAGGGCGATCTGGACGAGGCGGGCCAGGAGGCGCAGCTGACCAGACTGGCCGAGATCCAGCAGGCCATTCTGGCCGACCTTGGCCACCCGGGCGACGTGAGTGCCCAGATCCACGACCAGCTCGACGAGATCCGCACCATGGCGCGCCAGGCCCATCTGCGTCCCGATGCCGAGCTGGCCGACAGGCTCATCGCCTGCGGCGAGCTGATGTCTACCCGCCTCTTTACCGAGCTGCTGCGCCAGCGCGGCGTCAAGGCCCGCTGGCAAGATGTGCGCCAGCTGCTGCGCACCGACAGCCGCTTTGGCAAGGCCAGCGTGGATCTGGCCGCCACCCGTGACCTCTGCCAGCAGACGCTGGGCCCCCAGCTTGGCGACAGCCTCATCATCACCCAGGGCTTTATCGGTGCCGACGGCGATGGCCGCACCACCACCCTGGGCCGCGGCGGCTCCGACTACAGCGCAGCCCTCTTGGCTGAGGCGCTCGATGCCGGCTCCATCGAGATCTGGACCGACGTGCCCGGCATCTACACCACGGATCCGCGCCTGGTCACCCGCGCCCGCCCCATCCCCGAAATCAGCTTCGTCGAGGCGGCCGAGATGGCCACCTTCGGCGCCAAGGTGCTGCACCCGGCCACCTTGCAGCCGGCGGTACGCCGCGACATTCCGGTGTTTGTCGGCTCCGCCAAGGATCCGGCCGCCGGCGGCACCTGGATCCGCGCCAGCACCCGCACCAATCCGCTGTTTCGCGCCGTGGCCCTACGCCGCAACCAGGTGCTGGTGACCCTGCACAGCCTCAACATGTTCCACGCCTACGGTTTCCTGGCCGAGGTGTTCGGCATCCTGGCCCGCCACCGCATCTCGGTGGATCTCATCACCACCTCCGAGGTGAGCGTGTCGCTGACCCTGGATCACACCGGCAGCCAGAGCAACGGCGAACCCATCCTCAATGACAAGGTGCTGGCGGAGCTCGGCCAGCTGTGCAAGGTGCAGGTGGAGACAGGGCTGGCGCTGGTGGCGCTTATCGGCAACCGGATGAGCGAGGCGGTCGGGGTGGGCAGTCAGGTCTTTGACGCCATTCGCGAGCACAACATTCGCATGATCTGTTACGGCGCCAGCGCCCACAACCTCTGCTTTTTGGTCAAGGAAGACGAGGCGGGCCACATCGTCAACCGCCTCCATCAGGAGCTGCTCGACTAAGGGGCCGTCAGCTCGCCAGCATCAACAGAGGGGCCGCCGGGCCCCTCTTTCTATATAGGGTGATTTTGAGATGAGAGAGTCGAGCGCCCCTAGCCCGCCGTAGTCAGCGCCGGCAGCAGGTTGGCCCGGATCTCCTCGCGCAGCCCTTCCAGCCGGCGCAGCAGCGCCCCCTGATCCAGTCCCGCCTCGTCGGGGCCCAGGTTGTCCGTCAGCTCGGCGTAATGTTCGGTCACCGCCTGCTCCAGCCAGTCGAGCCGGCGCAGGGTGAGCGGGCCACAGCTCTTGCCGCTGAGATCGTCGGCAATGTCGAGCCGGTGGCTGCGATACATGTCGCGCCACCAGTTGGCGGCGAGCGCCTCTTCGCTGGCCAGCGCCGATCGCCACTCGCCCAAGAGCCCTTGCAAACGGGCCAGCACCGGCGCACTCGCCCCTTCCCGGGTCAAGTGCTGCAGCTCCCGCTGCGCCCAATTGACGCACAGGCCGCGCCAGTAGCGAAACTGCGGCAGCGGATCCGGCTCGTCTAGCCAGAGGCCCGAGAGGGTGCGGGTCTCCAACCGTTCCGGTACGTGAAAACCGGGATCGGTGAGGCCGTTGGAGTTGAATTCATGGCGGGGATCGAAGGGCCACATGTAGCCAAAGTCGAACACGCTGATCTGCTGACCGTCGTCCAGCAGGTTGCCGGGGCTCGGATCCCAGTCGAACCAGCCCCAGTGGGCCAGCTCCGCCTGCACTGCCAGCATCTGCGCCAGGTTGCGCTCGTTGAGCTCATGCACCGGCACGCCTCGCAGCCAGGGGGAGACCAGCACCCCGGCCCGGGCCGAGCCAAAGCTGGTGCAGACCACGTTGGCCAGGATGGTGGGGTGCAACTCCCGCAGGGCCTCTATCTCCCGGCGGCGCTCCAGCTCGGTCAGGAAGGCGGTTCTGCCGTCCACGTTGGCCACCAGGGAGTCGTGCCGGCGCCGCTTCAGGCACCAGTGATGTCCCTCCACCTTGAGGTGGAACACCTCGGCGGTGAGGCCGTGACGGTAGACCTTGAGCACGGCCGGATGATCCTCCTTGAGACGCACCAGCTGGGCCACCGAGAGGGGACAGTCCTGCTCGCGCCCGATCCGGATCTCCTCCTTGCTCTTCAGCATGCGGAGCAACCTTGCCTGACGTGCCGCTACTTTGGGATTCATACATGTACCTCCATCCATATTGAGAGACTAAGCAGCAAGGCTGGAGCAGACCAGCGGCAAAGCGTCATGATGACGCTTTCATCACAGAATGAGTGTGCCCCCCGGATCGGGATCACAGTTTGCATGGATCCACTGTCACGCAACCTTCATTGTTTGGTCATTAAATTGACAACAAGGAACAAGCCCATCACCATCGGGTCAAATTAAATGCAGCAGCCATGCATCACCGTCACTCGCTCAAAGGATGAGCCCATATGAAAGCCCCCACTTCAGCGCGCTTGCCAGCCAGGATCTCCGGTCTCCCCGCCCTGCTGCTGGGCATGCTGGCCGCGCTGCTGCTGCTGACCCTGTTGCTGCCGCAGATCAATCCCGCCAGTTGGCTCGGCCGGGCCCAGCCGCTGGTGCTGGGGCCGGCGGACAACCCCATCGCCACCCTCACCCGCCATGCCCTGCTCTACAAGAGCGACAGCCGCGGTCTCTATCTGGTGGTTCGCAGCCAGTGGCAGCTGCGGGGGCCGCTGCAGGAGGGGGACAAGGTCAGGGTGGAGCTGCTCAACGACAGGGGTGAGCGCATCGATCAGCTGAGCCAGCCGGTGGACAAGCGCCAACAGTGCCGCAAGGGACGCTGCACCCTGGATCTCAACAGCACCCTGCGCGCCCCCGACGACGCCCTGGCCAGCCGCTATCAGCTGCGGATCGGCCTGCTGCTCAAGGAGAGGCCGGATAGCGGCGAGTTCAGCCAGATCCTGCAGACCCTGCCGGAGCGAGGCTTCAACCTCACCTATCTCTGTACCAGTCTGCTGCTGGTGCTGGCCCTGAGCGCCGCCGTGCTGAAGGTGGTGCTGCCCACCCTCAGGCGCAATCTGCGCTGGCGCATCGCCGGCAGTCTGCTGCTCGGCAACCTCACCTTCGTGCTGCTGCACGGCTTCGTGGTGTTCAAGCTGGGGGAGTTTCTGCTCTGGTCAGGCTTTCGTCCCGAGCACTACTACCTCGCCTGGGGCAGCATGGTGCTGGGCTGGAGCCTCTGTGCGCTGGCGGGGTTCAACCTCTATATGGGGCTGGTGTTTACCGCCCTCTCCGGCATCGGTCTGTTGGCGAATTTCATGAAGATCGCCATCTACGGGGTACCGCTCGGGGGGGACGATCTCGGCAACCTGATGGCGCTGCTGCGCATCCTGCTGGAGCAGCACCCTGTGCTGCCGCTGCTGGGCGGTGCGATCGCCCTCTTTCTCTGCTGGCGCTTCGCCCTGTCGCGCTGGGTGCTGCGTACCGCCGCCGCCACCGCCGCCTTCTTTGCGCTGTGCGTGTTTGCCACCCAGACCGGCAACAAGCTGCTGGGGCCCAACATTCGCTACGTGGACAGAGCGGTCAACTACCACAGGGACATCATCCGCTCGGGGCCCGGTCTCTATCTGTTCAACCTGGTGGACGAGATGCTGCAAAGCGGCAGCGTGTTTCGCTATCCCTTGCAGATCAACGAGTTCACCCCCCAGCTCAGCCACGTCAGCCTGAACCAGCCGCCCCGTTTCGATCTGGTGATCGTGCTGCAATATGAATCCCTCTGGCTCGGCTGGCAGGGCAAGATCTGCGCGCCGCCCCCTACCCTGAGCCTGCCGGCCAGCGTGCAGCAGTGGCACAAGACCATCCACTCCCCCACCACCGGCGGCATGACGGTGCTGGCGGAGTTCGAGATGAACACCGGCCTGCCGGTGGGGCTGCTCAAGCAGGGGGTGGTGCCCTACTACTACCTCTCGGAGCAGGTGCCGGGTCTGGCGCAGAGTGCCAAACAAAGTGGCTACCGGACCCTGTTTGCCCACCCCTATGTGGAGAAGTTCTGGGGCCGCGCCAAGGCGATCCCGGCCCTTGGCTATGAGGAGCGCTGGTTCGACAACCGTTTCACCACGCTCGAACACAAGGGGCTCTATATCTCGGATGATGCGTTGATCGACCACCTGCTCAAGCGCAGCGAACAGGATGAGCAGCCGCTGTTTGCCTACGCGGTCACCATGCAGGGGCACGGTCCCTTCGACGGGGATCGCTACCAGGCCCAGCAGCTCGACAAGGCCTGCCCCGATCAGAGCGAGGCCGACCGCCAGCTGCTCAACACCTACTACACCGGCGTGGTGGATGCCATGGCGTCGCTGGAGCACCTGCTGACCAGCCTGGATCGCTCAGGCAAACGCTACCTGGTGGTGGCTTTTGGCGATCACCAGCCGTTCCTGATGTCGGCCGGCAAGGGCATCCACGGTGACAAGCCGCCCCGCGATGCCAGCTACCAGATCCCCATGATGGCCTTTGCCCGCGCCGATGACGCCCTCAATCTGGCGACCCAGTTCGACCCGGTGCGCCAGCTCTATCAGATGGGCCAGGCCACCCGTCAGCTGCTGGCGGGTGACATGACCCCTCTCCCGGATCAGGCCCTGCTTCATCCCGTGCTGGGAGAGGAGAAGGGATTCGACGTCTCACCCCTGGTGCCGCAGATCCGCGCCAGCTTCCGGCCCGACGCCCTGCCTTGAGCCCCGTAGCAATGGGATAGATGACAAAGAGGTCGCCCAGGCGACCTCTTTGTCTATGTGCCGATGCGACTATGGCAGCCGGTGCGAACTCACTCGCCCAGCCAGGACTCGCACAGGGTGAGACGCTGGGCCTCGAGATCCAGTTCGGCCTCGATGCCAAGGGGCAGCGTCAGCATGGGGTGGGTGTGGGCGCAGTCATACTCCGCCAGAATGGGGAAGGTCGGCTCCCCCACCACCTCCAGCAGGATGTCGAGCGGCCGCCGGCCGCTGCCCTGACTGTCGAACAGCTCGTGTTTGCCGAGCACCAGGGCGCCGATGCGATCAAACACCCCGCACAGCTTGAGGTGGGCAAACGAGCGCTCCACCGTCTCTGCCAGATGAAGGCTGTCTTCCAGCAGCAGAATGTCCCCCCGCTCGATGGCCGGCATATAGGGGGAGCCCCAGATCCCCGCCAGGGTGTTGAGGTTGCCGCCAATGAGCCGGCCCCGCACCCGACCAGTGCCCACCGAGATCAGCCGGTTTGGCCGGCACTGCTTGGCCCGGCTCTGCTGCTCCCAGTCAAGCCGCTCCTCGGTCCATTGCGCCGGGGTCGGCACTCTGTGGGGCACGGCGGCGCCACCGGCCTGGCAGATCTGGCGAAAGCCCGCCAGGGTCTCGTCCACCAGCGGCGAGAGCTCGCCAAAAGAGGCCACCAGCGCCGGTCCGTAGAAGGTGACGAGGCCGGTGCGGGCATGAATGCCGAGCAGCAGGGCCGTCACGTCGGAGTAGCCAATGATGATTTTGGGGTCGCGCATGAGCGCATCAAAATCGAGATAGGGCAGCAGGGAGTTGGAGTTGCTGCCGCCAATCACCGACATGATGCAGCGCACCTCTGGATCGCGAATGAGGGCATTGAGTTCGGCAGCCCGGGCGGCGATGGAGCCGGAGCGCCAGTGATCGCGCTGGCCGGTGAGGCTGCCCGCCTTGAGTCTGAAGCCCTGCCCTTCCAGAAACGCCCCGGCACGGGCAAAGCGGTTTGGCGCCCAGGCGGTGGCCGCACTGGAGGGGGAGAAAAAGCCGATGGTATCGCCGGGCTTGAGCCCCGGCGGCTTGAGTATTGTCATCGCAAACGGTCCTGTTCCAGATCTGGCCATCCAGGGCATGGCAGCCACAAGAAAGGACTCATAATAGCCATTAGATGGCTATCAAGGCACCAAGAAAAGATGGCAGATCAGGTAGTAACCGACGCCACCCGGCTGGTGAGCACGAAGTCGAGACCCGCATGGGAGATAGCGCGGCTCACTTTCCCGCCGGCTGAACCCAGAAGCGACGCCCCCATGCCTGGCTTATCTCGTCAAAGGAGCCATCGCGGTGCATCTGCTCCAGCGCCGCCTGCAGGCCTTCGATAATGGCGGCATCCGTATTGCGGCTGAAGGCAAAATAGAACGACTTGGTCTCCTGAAACTCAAACATGGGGACAAACTCCGAGTAGTGATGGCCCAAGGTCTCTATGTGGTAGGCGGCCCCCATCTGCATGGCTGGCGCGACGTCGGCCCTGCCGTGCAGCAGCATGCGAAACTTGTCGTCCTCGTCGTGCACCAGCACCAGATTGAGCCCTTTCTCCGCCAGCTCGATGGCCAGCGCCGAGTCGCGTACCACCGCGATCCGCCAGGGGGCCAGATCAGCCAGCTGATGGCCCACCACATCGTCGCGTTTTGCCAGGCGATACACCCAGGTGACGCGAGGCCCGATAGGGCCGACCCAATGAAAGAGCGCCTCGCGCTCGGGCAGCCTTATCATGCTGAAGATGACGGTATTGGGGTCATATTGCGCCATCTGATAGGCCCGCGCCCAGGGTAGGAGCTGGATGCCCTTGCGGTCGAGCTCGATGCCGCTGACCTCCAGCATTCGCTTGAGCAGATCCACCGACAGCCCCGTCACCTGGCCGTCCTTGTCCCGATAGTTGTATGGGGGGAGCTCCTCCGTCACCGCCTGAATGGTGGCCCCCATGGCGCTCCCCAGCCAGCACCACAACAATACCCAGCGCAGAATATGGAGCATGATTGCACCCTCGAGCTGACTCTCTTGTCATGAGTATGATGGACGCGAGCAACACAATACAGGCAGGCGGACAGGTGCATGTCAGGGCGCTGGCATCCCCCATCCGCTGGGAAGAGCGCAATAAAAAACCGGCAGCAGGTTGCCGGTTTTTTCATGGCATCAAGGCGTCAGACCAACACGGCGGTCCCGCTGATGCTGACCATCAGCATGCTGCCGCTTTGCCCCACCACCTCGTAGTCGATGTCGATGCCGACCACCGCATTGGCCCCCAGTGCCGCGGCACGCTCCTTGAGCTCGTCGAAGGCGATTTCCCGGGCCCGGGCCAGCTCTTTTTCATAGGCGCCGGAGCGGCCGCCGATGATGTCGCGGATGCCGGCGAACAGATCCTTGAACACGTTGGCGCCGAGAATGGCTTCGCCCACGACGATGCCGCGGTACTCGCGAATGGTCTTGCCTTCCAGGGTGGGGGTAGTTGAGAGGATCATCTGGGTTTCCTTGTGGATTGAACTGGGGGACAGCCTAAAGCAGCGAAGGGGGCGCAGGCAAGCAGGGAGACCCGGTTTGCCCCTGGCGGAGCATGGCGGCGCGGGCCTGCCAGCACGGATCCCGTGCGCGTCGACGACGTGGCACCTGTCCATATTCAACGACGAAAGGCGACATCGAGCCGTCGCATGGCCTGCTCCGACAGCCCCTTTCATTAGCCGATCCGGCTCAAACATCAAGTGATAAAAGTGTCAGTTGTGGCCCATTTTGCCTTTCCCTAGGGTGAGTCTGTCCCGGCCATGGACCGGAGACAGACCCACTTCTCACGAGGAGAGCAGCATGATGCAGCAGGATACCCGACTACCTCACCCCACCCTCGCACCGGGGGTATGTTCCCCCGCCAGCCCGCTCGCCGACACCGCCATGGAGACCATGTCATGACCACGATCGCCACCCTGGATCTGGGGGATCAGGGTCTGCTGGCAGCCTACCTGTCGGCGACCTCGCCCGCCCTGCTCAACCAGACCTATGCGAACTTGTTGTTGATGCAGCAGTCATTGGCCAACAGCGAGATCGACTCCACCCTCGCGGTCAAAATCGAGGCCTACCAGGCCCAGATGATGAGTCAGGCACGCTACTACCAGCAGACCAACCTGTCCGGCCTCATCCACCTGCTGAGCAACGGCTCCAACTTCTACGCCCTGGTCGCCGCGTTCAATCGCCTGCTTGGCCAGGAAGAAGACGCCGCCGTGCTCGCGGGTCGCGCCCGGCTGGCCGAGCAGCTGACGTCCCTCGCCGATCAGGCCCTGAGCTATCGGCTCAATGCCCAGGCGCTCAATACCCGCGTGCAGGTGGCCTGGGGATCCCTGCGCCCCCTGATGGAGCAGTTCAATGGCGTCATCACCCAGCTCGAGCAGGATCTGATGGCCGACGCCAAGCGCCAGACCGAGATCATTGATGCCCTCAACCAGGCGATTGCCGCCAATATCCAGGCGATCGTCGATGAGGGTGGCAAGGCCGGTGAAGGGGTCAACCAGCTGGGGCGGGCCATCGTCACCTCGCTGACGCTGGAACAGAAACCGGCCGACAAGGAGGCCAAACCCGCCACTTCGCAGGAGATAGCCAAACAGACAGACCAGCAGACCCAGTACATGGTCTCCGGTCTCAAGGCGATCTCATCGGGCATTGCCGGCTCCAGCCTGGCGGCCCGCGAGCTCAAGACCAACACCGACAAACTGGCCGAGGCCTACCAGGCGCTGGCCGCCACCAACACCCTGCTGACCGTGGCCAAGTCGGTGCAGGCGCAAAACCAGCTGTTTGTCGACACCTACAGCCGGGTTGCCGATGCCGTCACCCAGCTGCCTGCTGGCTGGCAGAAGGTGGCCGATGCCTACCAAGGGGCGGTGCCCGTGGTCTCCGACCTCAACAGCCCCGACGACGTACGCCAGCTGCGACGCACCGTGGCGCTCAACACCCAGTCCTGGCTGCTGCTCGCGGGCCAGGTTGACGACATCAAGGCAGCCTACGCCGGCAACGGCATCCTGCCCGACGCTTAATCCCACCACGCAAGGACACGCAAAATGACCAACGCAACAACCATCACCATGGACCAGGGTATGGCCAACCAGGCTTCCCAGGCCCTGCAAATCCAGACCTACTGCAACAGCGTCAAGCAGCAGGTGCCGGTGGACTTCAGCCAGTTCCCGAACCTCAAGGACAACCAGACCCAGATCAACCAGGGGCTCGATCTGGCGAAGGGGCACGCCGACCTCTATCTCAATACCGTCCAGCCGCAGATCATCACCAACATCAGCAACATCTCCAACTACTTTGCCCTGCAAAACGCCATTCCGGCCGTGCTGCCGCCCGGCTCCACCAAGGCGCAATGGCTCAGGCAGCTGAGCGTCATCAAGGAGCAAGCCACCGAGTATCAACGGCTCTCCGCCGACACCCGGCTGGTGATCGTCAATCTCAACAACAACCTCATCACCGACTCCAGCAACTTCCAGGGCATAGTGGTGAACCTCAACAGCAAGGTGCAGGGGGACAACGGGGTACTCGCCCAGCTCAACGGTGACATCGACAAGGTGAACGCGGCCATCGACGGCGCCATCGCCGGCATCGTCGCCGGGGGGCTGCTGGTGATTGGCGGCGCCTTCGTCACCGCCATCGGCGCCGTGGCGGACTTCGTCACCGCCGGCACCTCGACCCCGGTGGTCATCGGCGGGGTCGCCATGATGGTGGCCGGGGCCGGCGGCATCACGGCTGGCGCCATCGTGCTGCACAACTCCCTCGGTACCCGCCAGGACCTGTACCAGAAACGCAGCAACCTCAACAGCGAGGTACTGATCGCCACCCAGATCGGCAACGGCTACAAGGGGCTGCAGGTGCAGGCGCAAAACGCCGTCACCGCGGCCACCCAGATGAGCAATGCCTGGGACGCCCTCACCTCCGATCTGGGCAGCCTGATCACCGATCTGGACAAGGGGATCACCAGCGGCGACGACATCCGCCAGCTCTGGCTGACCGCCGCCGACACCACGGTCAAGACGGTGCTCACCGACGTGACCACCATCAAGGCCCAGATGGCCGGCGTGAGCCCGCTGCAAGTGCCGCAGACCGACACCATCGCCAACTTCGTCGCGCGCTTGGCCGCCTAACCCACGGGAGGGCGGCCTGGCCGCCCTCTTTCATAAGGAGACCCCATGAGCAACGGCATTCTTTCCCAATCCATTGCCAACATGCAGCAGGCCGAAGCGACCATTCAGTCCTTCAGCGGGTTGCCACAAAACGCCGTCAACATCCAGCAGAACGTCGGTGAGGTGGTCGCGGCCCTGCTGCCCCAGGTGCAAACCATGCAGCAGCAGGTGCTGGCATTTGCTGCCCGCCTGGAAACGCAACTGACCCAGCAGCTGGCCAATAGCGGCCCCTTCAACCCAGACGCCCTCAAGGCATTTGTCGATCAGGTCCAGCAGGAGATAACCCCCATCCAGACCCTGACCGCCCAGACCCTGGCTGCCAGCCAGGCGGCCAACGATCGCATCACGCAGGACAACATAGCGTTGCAGCGGATCGGCGTGGAGCTGCAGGCCACCATCGCCGGGCTGCAGTCCAACCTGGCCGGCGCCCGGCAGGAGCTGGACTCCCTCAACAAGAAGAAGCTCTACCTGCTGGGGCTGGGACTGCTGGGGCTGCCTGGCCTCATCGCCCTGGCCGTCACCCTGACGCAGACCCAGAACAAGGTGAGCAGCCTGGAGGGACAGGTGAACCAGATTGAGGGGCAGATCCAGCGTCAGCAAGGCTTCCTCGGCCAGACGACGGCGTTTTCCCAGCAATTTGGCTCTCTCATCGATCGAGTGAGCAAGGTGGGCAACACCATCACCCTGCTCGGCGGCGACATTGCCAACGTCGCCCGCGATGCCGGGCAAGGGGATCCGGAACTGGCGCGGCTCTTCTTCACCGCCGCCCTCACCGAGGTGCGCACCCTGCAGGTGGACGCCTCCTGATACGACCGCAATAAAAAAGGAGAGGCCAAGGCCTCTCCTTTTTCATGGTGCGCGGGACCGTTGTCGCCCCGCCACGTTTGCCCCAGGCTGCTTAGTGCAGCTTCAGGGTCGGGCGCAGCACCCGGTTGATGCGGCCCACCAGCATGATGAGGCCGGTCTTGATGTAGCCGTGCAGGGCGATCTGGTGCATCCGGTAGAGCGAGATGTAGACCAGACGGGCGATATAGCCCTCTACCATCATGGAACCGCGCATCAGGTTGCCCATCAGGCTGCCCACGGTGGAGAAGCGGCTCAAGGATACCAGCGAACCGTGATCGTGGTAGAGGTAGGGCTTGAGCTCGCCACCGTTCATCTTGGCCAGGATGTTCTTGAACGCCTGGGTCGCCATCTGGTGGGCGGACTGGGCGCGCGGCGGCACGAACTTGCCATCCGGCTGCGGGCAGGCGGCGCAGTCACCGATGACAAAGATGTTCTCGTCGCGGGTGGTCTGCAGGGTCTCTTTCACCACCAGCTGGTTGATGCGGTTGGTCTCAAGACCGGCGATATCCTTCATGAAGTCCGGCGCCTTGATACCGGCCGCCCACACCATCAGGTCCGCTTCAATCAGCTCGCCATCCTTGGTGTGCAGACCATCGGCGGTCGCTTCGGTGATCATGGTGGCGGTACGCACGTCCACGCCGAGCTTGACCAGCTCCTGATGGGCGGCGCCGCTGATGCGCTCCGGCAGAGCCGGCAGGATGCGGGGGCCCGCTTCCACCAGGGTCACCTTCAGGCTGTCGGTGGTGAGGTTCTTGAAGCCGTAGGCGTAGAGCTGCTCCACCGCGTTGTAGAGCTCGGCAGAGAGCTCGACGCCAGTGGCGCCACCGCCGACGATGGCAATCTTCACCTTGTCACCCGGCTGGTATTCGGTGGCGAACTGCAGGAAGCGGTTCATCATGCTGTTGTGGAAGCGGTGCGCCTGGGAGGGGCTGTCCAGGAAGATGCAGTGATCCTTGATGCCCTTGGTGTTGAAGTCGTTGGAGACGGAACCGATGGCCATCACCAGGTAGTCGTAGGGCAGCTCGCGCTCGTTGACCACGATGTCGCCGTTCTCGTCGACGATCTTCGCCAGCACGATGCGTTTCTCGTCGCGCTTGATGTCGGTGAGGGTACCCAGCTGGAAGTCGAAACCGTGGTTCTTGGCGTGGGACTGGTAGCTCAGGGCGTCGATGCCCGCGTCCATGGAGCCGGTGGCCACTTCATGCAACAGGGGTTTCCACAGGTGGGTACGGTTGCGATCAACCAGGGTGATCTTGGCCTTGTTCTTCTTGCCCAGCTTGCGGCCCAGGCTGGTAGCCAGCTCCAGACCGCCGGCACCGCCGCCGACGACAACAATATTGGTCATGGTTAATTACCTCGGTTCCATTAAAGCGAAGGGAGCCATCGGCTCCCTTGATAGTTGAATCCATGACGTGACGATCAATCAGGCCTCTTTGAAAGCCTTCATCTGCTGCAGGTGATGAGAGATGTTCTTGAACTTGTGCGTCTCTCGTTCATCCCACACGATGTTGTAATAATTCTTCAATTCACGCTCAGTTTCGCCATTATCGCGCACTTCATCCTGAACGGAAAGGATGCAGAGGCAATTTCCTGAATTTTTACTACGAAACTCAGACACACATTTGGTGCCGATATCTTCGTACTCTTCCGGCCGGTCGATCTTACCCTGCATGTTGATCTCGGGGTGCAGGTTGGGGTTGAAGATCACCTGCTTGATGCCGCACAGAAAGCCGATGCGCTCGCTCCAGTAGCCACCCAGTCCCACCCCGCAGATGAGAGGCTTGGGATCGGTACTCATGTCGAGCTGCTTCTTCACTTCCTTGAGCAGATGGCTCATGTCATGACGGGGGTGAACCGTGCTGTAGTGCACAAAACGTACATCATCATCGATAAACTGCAACTGCAGCACTTTCTCGTGATTGCCGGGGCTGGTGGCATCGAAGCCATGCAGATAGATGATCATGGATAAGACCTCAGGATCTGTGTCGGTTTTATCGAAACTACCCCAGCGGCAGGGCCCTGCGCCACCAAAACATCCAACTTTCTTGCTTTGGATCACGCCCTCTGTTGCGGATGAAACCAGAGCGGTGGGGCCGGCACCGCGCCGACTATCAATCTGAGAGCCAGACCGACCGAAATGATAACCGGGCTACCAATCTGACAGCCCTCCCCTGCCGGCAGGAAAACGATTGGCAGCCATCAATGCTGTCAAGCGTGATCCCGCCTGCAAAAATACGCCCAGGCAGGGCCAACAGGCCCCATGCATGCCAACCGAGCACGGTTCCTGCACTCCCCCTGTGATGCAGCACGAAGGCGACCTTCGTCTGCGTGGCCGGATCCTGGGCGACCCGGTCCCCATCCATGAACGGGACAGCCAGCCTGCCCCATCTTGCCCGGCCCTTGCCGCCGGGTCGCAAGGAGTGATCTGTTCATGCACCAGACCCAGCCCCCTGGGGCGGCCAAGGGCCGCGCCATCGACGAAGTGGAGCGCCTGCTCCCCCCCGGCCAGCTCTTTACCCTCGGCCTGCAGCATGTGCTGGTGATGTATGCCGGCGCCGTGGCGGTGCCGCTGGTCATCGGCGGCAGCCTGGGGCTGCCCAAGGATCAAATATCGTATCTCATCAGTTCGGATCTCTTCTGCTGTGGCATCGTCACCCTGCTGCAGTGTCTTGGCATCGGCCGCTTCGCCGGGATCCGCCTGCCGGTCATCATGTCGGTCACCTTCGCCGCCGTCATGCCCATGCTGGCCATCGGCGCCAACCCGGCGCTGGGGCTCACCGGCATCTTTGGCGCCACCATCGCCGCCGGCATCCTCTCCACCCTGCTGGTGCCGCTCATCGGCCGCTTGATGCCGCTCTTTCCCACAGTGGTGACCGGGGTGGTGATCACCTCCATCGGCATCAGCATCATGCAGGTGGGCATCGACTGGATGGCGGGGGGCAAGGGCAACCCCGAGTACGGCAGCCTGCGCTACATCGGCACCAGTTTTCTGGTGCTGGCCTTTATCCTGCTGGTGACCCGCTTCACCAAGGGCTTTTTCAGCAACATCTCTGTGCTGCTCGGCATCCTGTTCGGCTTCGGGGTGGCCATCACCATGGGGGAAGTGAGTCTGGACGGGCTTGGCGAGGCGGCCTGGTTCGCCCCCATAGTGCCGTTCGCCTTCGGCTGGCCCACCTTCGATCCCATCTCCATCGCCACCCTCACCGTCATCATGCTGATCACCTTCATCGAGTCGATGGGGATGTTTCTGGCGCTCGGCGACATCGTCGGCCACCCGGCCAGCCGGGGCGACATAGTACGCGGCCTGCGGGTGGATGGCATCGGCACCATCATCGGCGGCATCTTCAACAGCTTCCCCCACACCTCCTTCTCCCAGAACATCGGGCTGGTGAGCGTGACCGGGGTGTCGAGCCGCTGGGTCTGCGTCATGTCGGGGGGGATCCTGCTCGCCTTCGGCCTGGTGCCCAAGATGTCGGTGCTGGTCGCCTCCATCCCCCCCTTCGTGCTGGGGGGCGCCGGCATAGTCATGTTCGGCATGGTGCTGGCCACCGGCATCCGCATCCTGGCCAGGGCCGACTACAACAGCAATCGCCACAACCTCTACATCGTCGCCATCAGCTTAGGCATCGGCATGATCCCCACCGTCTCCGGCGCCTTCTTCCAGCACTTTCCCGCCGCCCTGCAGCCGCTGTTTCACAGCGGCATCCTCTTGGCCACCCTCAGCTCGGTGCTGCTCAACCTCTTTTTCAACGGCTATCAGCCGGACCTGCGCCACCAGCCGAGGCCCCTGCTGGTGGGGCCGGAGCGCCCGCCCGCTCAGCCGCAGCCAGGCAAACCCGCCCCATAAAAAACCGCCGGGCAGCGTGGCTGCCCGGCGGTTTCATTCAGCAAGCCTGCGCTAGCCGCGAGTCTGGGCGAAGCGCTCCACCGCCGCTTCCACCAGCGCCAGGCTCCCCTGCCAGAAGGCGCTCTGGCGAATGTCCTCCCCCAGGTGCTTGGCCACCAGATCTTCTACGCTCATGCGGCCGGTATCGCGCAGCAGGTCGCGGTAGGCCTGGGCCACATTCTGTTCTCCCGCCTTCTGGCGATGCATCAGCTGCTGATAGACGCCGAGGCTGAACAGATAACCGAACAGATAGGGGTAGTTGTAAAAGCCAAACCCGGCGATGGAGAAATGCGCCTTGGCCGCCCAGAACAGGGGGTGATAGCGGCACAGACTCTGCTCGTACCAGCGACCCCAGGCCTCGTCAGTCAGCACCTTGAGCCGGGCCGGCGAGACATAGCCCGACGCCCGCTCCGCCACCAGGGCGCGCTCGAAATCGAAACGAGCCGGGATATTGACCAGGAAGGTGGCGGCGCCGTCGGCTTCCGCCCAGGCGATGGCCTGCTGCTCTTCGGGAGTCTGCGCCTGCTCGAACAGGGCGCTGCGCACCAGGGTCTCGGCGAAGATGGAGGCGGTCTCCGCCAGCGTCATGGGGTAACGACGCTGGCTCATGGGCAGATCGCGAATGAGCCAGTTGTGCCAGGCGTGGCCCAGCTCGTGGGCGAGCGTGATGACGTTGTCCATGGTGCCGGCATAGGTGATGAAGACCCGCGGCTCCACCGGCTCGGCAAACTTGGTGCAGTAGGCCCCGGTGCGCCGGTTGGGGGTGGGCGCAGCATCGATCCACCCCTTTTCGGCCATCATGCGGGCAAACTCGCCCATCTCGGGATCAAAACGAGAGAACGCCTCGGCGATGATCTCGATCGCCTCCTCGAACGGGATCTCGCGGCTCACCGCGGCCGGCGGCGGGGCAAACAAATCCTCCGGCCCCAGCTCCTCGATGCCGAGGCGCTCGGCCATCAGCCCCAGCGCCCGCTGACCCAGCCCCCGTGCGCGCCAGGTCTCCTGCATCAGGGTATCCAGGGTCGCCCGCTCGATGTGGCTCTGGTGACAGGAGAGATCGAGCGCATCGAGCTGGCGGCTGCGGCCGCGTTGGCGCGCGAGCTCAAGCCGCCAGCCGTTGAGGGCGTTCAAGATGGCGGCCACCGTCTCCTGCTCCCCCTCCCAGCCGGCGCTGATGGCATCGAACGCTTCCCGGCGCAGGGCACGCAGCGGACTGGAGAGCAGGTTGCTCGCCTCGGCCAGCCCCATCTCGCGGCCATCGATCACCAGCCGGATCTTGCCCACCAGATCGTTATAGAGATTGCCCCAGGCGTGCAGGCCGTCGGTACCAAGGCCGATCACCAGCTGCTCAGCCTCCACCGGCAGGCGCTGATCCTGCAAGAGGCGCTCGTGGCGCAGCCTGTACGCCTCCTCCCCCAGCAGGGAGTCAGCCATCAGCTGTTCAAATTCGGGTTCCGGCAGGGCCAGCATCAGATCCTCGACCGGGGCCAGGGTCTTGAACAGATCGGCATTGAGGGCGCGGGCACGGGAGGCCAGCTGCTTGGCCAGCTCGTCGCGGGCATCCTGACTGCCACGGCAGGCCGCCAGCACGGCCAGGTTCCAGCCAATGTTGTGAATGTCCCGAGTCCGCAGCCGCACCTCGCGCAGGAAATCCTGCAGCGCCTGCGCATTAGCCCGGGCGGCGCCAAGCCCCTCGATAAACTGGCCGAGCTCGTCCAGACTGGCGCGCGCCAGGGCGAGATCCGCGCTAACCTGCGGGCAGTCGAGGGCGGGATAGATATGCTGGTTTTGCCACTGTTGTGGATAGATTCGTTGCTGCATCA
Source organism: Aeromonas sp. 600276 (assembly GCF_049175815.1). NCBI lineage: Bacteria > Pseudomonadati > Pseudomonadota > Gammaproteobacteria > Aeromonadales > Aeromonadaceae > Aeromonas > Aeromonas sp. 600276. The sequence continues at coordinate 165,542 of NZ_JAAKVU010000003.1, forward strand.
AACACTCGTCATCAGGTTGCGGGGCCGGGCCCCGTTGAATGCGCGTGGCGAGCCACAGGGCCCGCCACCAGGATAAAAACGGCCGGGCTACCTACACCAGCCGCTCGAGGCGGGCGACCGCCTCTTCCACATAATCGAGGCTCTCCTGCCAGAAGGCGGGCTCACGAATGTCGACCCCCAGGTGCTTCTCCACCAGCTCTTCTGCGCTCATGCGACCGGTGTCGCGCAGCAGCTCCCGATAGGCGTGGACGAACTCGCGGCCCGCCCGCGCCTGCTGGGCATAGAGCCCCAGGCTGAACAGGTAGCCAAACAGATAGGGGTAGTTGTAGAACCCGAGCTCGGCGATGGAGAAGTGGCCTTTGCTGGCCCAGAACAGCTCGTCATATTGACTCAGGGTGTCACCATACCACTGCTGCTGCGCCGATTTCATCATCTGCCGCAGCTGCCCTGCCCCCACGTAACCCTCCTCCCGCGCCGCCACCAGGGCCCGCTCGAAGGTAAAACGGGCCGGCACGTCGAGCAGCAGGCTGGCGGCCCGCTCCCCGTCCAGCCAGGCGATAGCCCGGCGCTGCTCCATGTTGTCGGTGGCCGCCAGCAGGGCATCGCGCACCAGCGCCTCGGCAAACAGGGAAGCTGTCTCCGCCAGCGTCTTGGGGTAGTCACGCTGCTCCAGCGGCAACTCCCGCATCAGCCAGCTGTGCCAGGCGTGCCCCAACTCATGAGCGAGCGTGATGACGTTGTCCAGGGTCCCCTCGAAGGTGAGAAACACCCTTGGCTCGGGCGGCTCGGCATACTCGGTGCTGTAGGCGCCGCTGCGCCTCTGTTCGCTCGGGGCGGCGTCGATCCAGCCATTGGCCGCCATCATGCGGGCAAAGGCCCCCATCTCGGGATCAAACCCGGCGAAGGCATCGGCCACCAGGGTCAGCGCCTGCTCGAAGCTGATGAGGCTGCTCGCCCCGACAGGCGCCGGGGCATAGAGATCCCAGGGGGCGAAGTCGTTGATCTGCTGGGCGCAGGCCATGGCACGCAGGGCGCGCCGCCCCAGCTCCTTGTGCTCGCCGGCCGCCGTCATCAGGGTCTCCAGGGTGGCCCGCTCCAGGTGCCCCTGATGGCAGGAGAGATCGAGCGCGTCCCACTTGCGTTCCTTGCCGCGCTGGCGAGCCAGCTCGTTGCGCCAGCCGTTGATGGCGTTGAGGATGGCGGCCACCGTCTCCTGCTCCGCCCCCCAGGCCGCCTGGATGGCGTGCCAGGCCGCGGCGCGCCGAGACCGCTGCGGGTGGGCCAGCAGGTTGTCCGCCTGGGCCAGCCCCATGGGCTGCCCCTCCACCACCGGCCTGAGCCTTCCGACCAGGCTACCGTAGAGATCCCCCCACCCCTGCAGGCCATCCACGCTCAGCCCCGCGATCAACTGCTCGCTCTCGAGCGACAACCACTGATCTCGCTGGCGCCGGTCGTGGCGAATGGCGTAGGCGAGCTCGAACAGCTCGGGATCCTGCAGCAGGGCGCGCACCTGCTCCTCGGGGGCTCGCACCCAGAACAGGGCCACCGGTTTGCAGAGCTGGGCCAGGCTTGCCTGCAACTGCTGGCCGCGGGAAAGCAGCAGCCGGGCCGCCTCGTCGCGCCCGTCCCGGCTGAGCCGGTTGTAGCCGTAGGTCTGCCAGTTCCACTCCAACAGGCGTACCTCGCGCCAGCAGGCACGGATGGCCCGCAGCAGATGGCGCAAAGCATTGGTGTCGTTGGTCTTGGGGAGTTCATCCAACAGGGGTTGCAGGCGCTTCATGGCCTCACGGGCACGCTGGAAGTCGGCGTCGATCGCCGGGCAGTCAGGGGCGGCATAGATGTGATCATCCTGCCAAACGGGTGGTTTCATGACGTTCCTTGTCTGTTTGCATCCATGTGGGTTGACCCCGCCTCTGTGAGCGGGTGTCAACCGGATAGTACGAAAGGAGGCCGGCCCTTGCCTAGCCCCCATCCGAGGCAACAGACGAGACAGAATCTGACGGGATGACCCGCTATCGCGGAAATGCCTACCGACAGTCAGGTCACTGGCACTATTTGGCGGGCTTGAGCTTGCTCACCAGGGTCATGGCCAGCACCAGCACCAGCCCGGCCACCACGCCGGCCACGGCGTTGAGCAGGGTCGGCGTCACCAGTGCGAGAGCGGCGCCGACCGCAGGCAGGGTGGCCACGGCAGCGGCAGCCCCTTCAATCAGGTGGTGCACAAAAGGCCAGCCGTGCACCAGGATGCCGCCCCCCACCATGAACATGGCGATGGTGCCGACCAGCGCCAGCAGGTGCATCAACCGCGGCGCCGTCACCAGCAGCCCCTGCCCCACCGCCCGGCGCAGGGCGCCACCATCGGGCTTTTGCAGCAGGTGCAGGCCGATGTCGTCGAGCTTGACGATGAGCCCCACCAGGCCGTAAACCCCCACCGTCATCAATACGGCAATGCCCGCCACCACCGACAGTTGCAGTGCCAGGCTGGCTCCCTGCACGGTGCCGAGGGCGATGACGATGATCTCGGCCGAGAGGATGAAATCGGTGCGAATGGCCCCCTTCACCTTCTGCTGCTCGAAGGCGACCAAATCATCGGGAATGGATGCGGTATGCGCCTCCCCCTCGCTCGCCTCATGGGGCAGAAACTTGTGGGCCAGCTTCTCGGCCCCCTCGAAACAGAGGTAGGCGCCCCCCAGCATCAGGAGCGGGGTGATGAGCCAGGGCACCAGGGCGCTGATGGCGATGGCGGCAGGCACCAGAATCAGCTTGTTGCGAAACGACCCCTTGGCCACCGCCCACACCACCGGCAGCTCCCGCTCGGCACGCACCCCGGAGACCTGCTCGGCGTTGAGAGCCAGATCGTCCCCCAGCACCCCGGCCGTCTTCTTCGCCGCCACCTTGGTCATCAGCGCCACGTCGTCAAGTACGCTGGCTATATCGTCGAGCAGGGCCAACAAACTGGTTCCGGCCATATCAGAGAATCCTTATGTCAGTAGAAGAGAGCTTCCCGCGGCACACCACGCCCTTGTTGGCCACGACGTTGGTCATCAACGCCACGTCGTCGAGTACGCTGGCAATATCGTCAATCAGGGCCAACAAACTGGTTCCGGCCATATCAGAAAATCCTCATCAGGGTAGTCAGGGTCCCACGGTTCACCGGCGGCAACTGCCGATGTCGAGAGCGATGCCGGCCGAAGGGGGATCCCTATTGCGGGAAAAGATGGCACAGTGTAACCAGAAGCCGCCCGTTCGGCAGCAACCACATCAGGGTCATTTGGCCTTGTTTCATCCGGTGCCCGCAGGCCCAAGGAGTGTTCCATGCAACCCTGGCAACCGCTGCTCACATTCTGGTTTGGCGAAGAGAGTGACGACGTCACCCGCGCCAAACGCCAAGCCCCCCTCTGGTGGGGCAAAAACAGCGCCACCGACGCCCTGCTCGCCAGCCGCTTCGGTGACCAGGCCGCAGCAGCAGCCGCCGGCGAGCTCGCCCACTGGGCAGAGGCGGCCGAGGGCCGGCTGGCCCTGATCCTGCTGCTGGACCAGCTGCCGCGCAACATCCACCGCGGCACCCCGGCCGCCTTTGCCCAGGATGCCAAGGCGCGGGATCTCTGCCTCAAGGGGCTCTCGCTGGGAGCGGATCTGGCGCTGCCACCGCTGGGGCGGGTCTTTTTCTACCTGCCGCTGGAACACGCCGAATCCCGCGAGCAGCAGGCCAGAAGCGTGACCCTGTTCGAGGGACTGGCGGCCGAACAGGCTGAGGGCCCGGCGCGGGAGACCTTCGCCGGCTTTGCCGACTTTGCCCGCCGCCATCAGGTGATCGTCGAGCGTTTTGGCCGCTTCCCCCACCGCAACGCCATCCTGGGCCGTGCGAGCACAGAGGAAGAGGCAGCCTTCCTGCTGCAACCGGGGTCAGGTTTCTGACCCATAAAAAAATCCCCGCCATGTGGCGGGGAGCTGGCACCCATAGTGATCACTGGATGCGATAGCGAGAGATCTGCTGGTGAATATTCTCGGTGGTCACATTCAACTCTTCCGCCGCAGCCGATGTCTCTTCCGCCGTGCTGCTGGTCTGCTGGACCACCTGGGCAATCTGCTCCACCTGATGGGCAATGGACTCCGCCGCCGAGCTCTGTTCGCGAATCGCGATGGTGATCTCACCGACCTGATCCATGACGCGATGGGAAGCATGACGGATCTGGGTAATGATCTCCCCGCTTTCAGTGGCCATGGCCACCCCCTGCGCCACTTTCTCTTCCACCTGAACCATCTTGGTCACCGTGAGCTGGGAGCCCTGTTGAATCGCCTCCACCGTCTCCGAGATCTCCCTGGTCGATTGGGCCGTCCGCTCCGCCAGTTTACGCACCTCGTCAGCTACCACGGCAAAACCTCGACCCTGTTCACCCGCTCGCGCGGCTTCAATGGCCGCATTCAACGCCAGCAAGTTGGTCTGCCCCGCCACATCGCTGATCACGTTCACCACACCACCGATCCGGGAAATGCCATCACCCAATGCCGACACTTCACTGGAAGCCTGACGAATGGCCTCTGCGATCTCGTTGATGGCTTTCACCGTTCTGTCTATCGTGGTCCCCCCATCGCTGGCGAGCTTGCCGGATTCATTGGTGATGCGGCTGGCCTCCTGGGTTCGCTGGGAAATATCCGTGATGCTCACCGTCATCTCTTCCACCCCGGCGGCAATGAGACTGGTGGCATCGTTGGCCTGGCTCGCCGACGAGGCAAGGTGATGAGCCGCCTGGGAGAGCGACTCGGCCGTGCTCTTTATCTGCAGGCTGCCCACTGAAAACTCGGTAAAGGTTTGCTGCAAGGTGTCCAGCAGACGGTTAACGGCCGAGAGGGTCAGGCCAATCTCATCTTGCTGGGCCACCTTGGCCCGCAAGGTAAAGTTCAAATTGTGCTGAATATCGGAGAGCGTCGCCATTGCCAGCCGCAGTGGATTGGCGACCTGTCTGAACAACCAGATAAACAGCACCAGGGTCAATATTCCGGTACCACAAGAAATAAACAGCATGGTCTGGAGGCTATTGTCGTAGTTCTTTTCACCCTGCAGTTTGACTGCAGCCCCCAAATCAATGTTGAATTTCACATGCTTATCTATGGCCTTGGAAAACTGTTCGAACAGTGGCATGACATTGCTGGCGATAAAGTCTCTGGCCTCGGTGTTTTTATTATCGCGAGACAATATCAGGACCTTTTCTATCTCCTGATAATATTGCTCAATGATGCGCTGATCATCCGTCGTCAGTTGCCGATCCTCTTCATTGGAGAGCATCTCTGCTTGGTATTTTTGCAACAGAGAGCGGATTTCAGTACGCAGATCTGCAATGCCCGTCTCAATCTGATTCATCTTGCTGTTGTCGGTATTGAGCACATGGGTCTGGAGCAAGGCGTGCAATGCGTAAAAATCGGCTTGTACCTGTTTGATGAGGGAGATGCTGGGCACCGTATTGTCGGTGACATAACCGAGATCAGTGTCGGCAGCAGAGAGTCGGTTGATGCTGAACCAGCTGAGAAAGGTCAGGGCCAGCATAACCAGCAGGGCAATGAGTTGAAGCCGGCGAGCAATGTTCATAAAGGCATACTCCGTTAATAAACTCCATTGCAGTGTAGACGATGGGCAACCTCCGGATGGCCCGTAAAATGTGCGCTTCCTTGCACATCTGTCACTGCTGCCAGCCCTCGCGCTTCACCCGCTGCCGATGGTCAGATCCAGGCCCGAAAATAACCTCGCTGGCTGAATGTGAATGCGAAAAAGACCCGGCTACGACTGCGCCGGCCAGCCAATAAAAAAGAAGGAAGACATGTCGTCTTCCTTCTCGCTACTTATATCCACTCGGGATGACCCGGCCGGCCCACGGTGTGACGGCCGTCGATGAAGGTCACGCCGCCTCCGCCAGCTCCTCTTCTTTTTTCTGGTAAGCCTGCGGCGTGAGCCCCAGCAGCTCCTGCACGGTGGAGGCCACGGTGATGGAGGAGATGGTGCCCACCAGGATGCCGGCAAACAGGGTGAAGGAGAAACCGTAGAGAGCGTCGCCGCCGAACAGCAGCAGAGCCCCCACCGTGAACAGGGTGGTGCCCGAGGTGATCATGGTGCGGCTGAAGGTGGCCTTGATAGCCACGTCAGAGCAGTCGTGGATCCCCATCTGGGTGCGCGAGCTGAGCAGGTCCCGCAAGCGGTCGGAGATGACGATGCTGTCGTTGAGGGAGTAGCCGATCACCGCCATCAGGCCGGCGATGACGTTGAGATCGAACTCGATGTTGAACAGCGCCAGCAGCCCCAGCGCCACCAGACCGTCGTGCAGCACCGACACCAGGATGCCGATGGCTTGGCGCCACTCGAAGCGCACCGCCAGGTAGGCGGAGATGGCAAGCGAGGCCACCAGCACCGCCAGCATCCCCTGCTGGAACAGCTCGGCGCCCACCTGGGGGCCGACGATGGTGGTGCGCAGCAGCTCTACCGGCAGGTTGAGCTGCTGACCCAGCATCACCGCCAGCTCTTCGGCCGGCCAGGGCAGCTCGTGGGGCGGCAGCTTGATCAGCCACTCGCCGGGCACGCCGGCGCCATGCAGCTCGACTACGCCCGCCAGGGGGGCCGTCAACAGGGCGTTGAGCTCATGGGCCTCCTTCAGGGTCTGGATGCGAAACTCCAGCAGGATGCCGCCGGTGAAGTCGAGACCGAGGGAGAGGCCGTTGATGGCGAGCACCGCGATGCTCGCCACGGTCAGCAGCACGGAGGCCCACAGGCCGATGTAACGCCAGCGGGTCAGCCCCATGGCAATGATCATTCTCAGCATTCTTGTTCCCTCGACAGCAGATGGCTCTGGCTTCCCGCAGGGAAGCGCGTGACGCGGGCGCGGAGCAGGCTCGAACGCGCGGCGTGATGACACAGGTGGTGGTTAGTCATGGTCACACCCTCAGCAGCTTGGCGCTGCTCTTGCCCCACAGGGGGTTGATGATGGCGCGCGTGCCCCAGATGCCGGTCACCATGCTGGAGATGAGGCCCAGGATCAGGGTGATGGAGAAGCCCTGCAGCGGCCCGGAGCCGATGGCATAGAGCACCACGGCGCAGATAAGGGTAGTGATGTTGGCATCGAAGATGGTACGAAACGCCGAGCGGTAACCAAAGTCGATGGCGTTGGCCAGCGAGCCCCCTTCCCGCAACCGGTCCTTGATCCGCTCAAAAATCAGCACGTGGGTATCCACCGCCATGCCGACGGTGAGCACCAGGCCGGCGATCCCCGGCAGGGTCAGCACGGCCCCCGGCAGCACCGCCAGCATGCCCACCTGCATCAAGAGGTTGGCAATGAGCGCCGTGATGGCGACCCAGCCGAACTTGCGATACCAGGCCATCATGAACAGCATCATGCCGGCCATGCCAAACGCCAGCGCGGTGAAGCCCGCCTCGATGTTCTGCAGACCCAGGGTCGGGCCTATGCTGCGCTCTTCCAGGATCTTGAGGGGCGCGGTGAGGGCGCCGGCCCGCAGCAGCATGGCCAGCTCCTGGGCTTCCGGTACGCTGCCAATCCCGGTGATGCGGAACTGGTTGCCAAGGGCGGTCTGGATGGTGGCGACGTTGATCACCTCGCTCTGGGCCCGCAGCTTGCCCTGGGCATTGGTCTTGTACTCGGTGAAGACGGTGGCCATCGGCTTGCCCACGTGCTGGCGGCTGAACTGGTTCATCTTGCTGCCACCCAGGCTGTCGAGCACGATGTTGACCTGGGGTTGCCCCATCTCACCCATGTTGGCGCGGGCATCGACGATGTGCTCACCGGTCAGCACCGGCTTGCGAGCCAAGCCAATCGCCTGGCCGCTGCGATCCGCCATGAAGAAGCGGCTGTCGGCCTGGGCTTCGTAGAAGGCCAGCGAGGCGGTGGCCCCGATCACCTCTTTCGCCTGCTTGGGATTGTGCACCCCCGGCAGCTCGATGCGAATGCCGTCCTGCCCCTGGCGCTGGACCGAGGCCTCGACGATGCCGAGCTCGTTGATCCGCTTTTTCAGGATCGACAGGTTCTGGGTCACCGCGTTGTTGGCCAGCAGGGTGCGCTCGGCCTCGCTCATCACCAGCCGCAGCTCGTTGCCGCTGCGCTTGAGGGTCCACTGATCCTGCCGGGTGCCGGCGGAATCCTTGATGATGGTGAGCCAGGGCGCCTGATCGGCCACCTCAGGCAGGGTCACCCTCACCTCCCCTTCGCTCACCCGGGCTACGTTGGCGCCGCGCAGGCGCGCCTCGCGAAACTGGGTGCGCAGCATGTCCACCAGGTTCTTGGTCTGGTTGTCGATAACGAAGCTCAGATCGACCCCGATCAGCAGCTGGGAGCCACCGCGCAAGTCCAGTCCGAGCTTGATGGGGGCGGCGCCGAGCTGGCTGATCCAGCCCGGGGCGTTGGAGTAGAACTCCAGGGTCAGCGCCGAGCTGTCATAGCCCTGCTGCTCAAGCAACTGCTTGGCGCGCTGCTGCTCGGCCTGGTTGGCAAACACCAGCTCGACCCGCTCGCCCTGCTGCACCAGCTTGAGCGGCTCGATGCGGTTGTCGGCCAGCAGGGTACGCTGCGCCTCAGTCAGGCTGGTCTGGCCGTGCAGACCGAGGGAGGGCTGCTCACCGAAGAAGGTGGGCAGGGAGTAAAAGGTAAAAGTGAGCAGCATGAGCAGCAGCAGGGCGTACTGCCACATATTCATGCGGTTCAAAGTGATACGACTCTTTTTTCTCATGAAATCAGCCTCTGTCAGGAGAAGGCGGCGCACTCGCCACGCTGGCGGCACGCAAAAAAACAGGAATGAGACAGTGGCCCGTTCACGCACGGTGAGCAGGCATCAGGCGGCGATGAGGTGGTACGAAAGGACCTGACCCCATCGGGATCAGGCGAGGTAACTCTGACAGAAGCGGTATTGCAGGTGCTGGCGCTGCAACCGGTGCCGATGGATGGTGGCAAACCGATCGCGGAAACTGTGCTTGCGATAGAAGAGGGCGGCATAGAACAGCAGGCCGCACAGCAGCAGCAGGATCGCCTGCTGGGACCAGCTGGTGACAAGCTCGTACACCACGCTGCCGGGCTGGTTATCGCTGCGCAGGGAGTGCTCGAGCCGCAGCAGATGATTCTGGTGGGAGCTGACAAACTTGACGATACCGTCGTCGCTGTCGCTGGCACTGTGGCTCACCTGGCCTGCGTCGGACGGCGCCGCGGCGTCATCCATCAACTGACCATGCTGGGCGTGATGCTGGGATACGGGCAGGGAAAACCCCTCCACCGAGAGAGTGGAGAACAACAGAGCGAGGGAGATGAGCAGGCTCATCAGCACCAGTTTCACTTTGTCGATCAGGTTCAAAAAGTTAATTCCCGCATAACAGAAAGGGCAAACTACCACAGGGGGCTCGTTGGAACAAGGATGAAGGGGGTCGCCAACCCCCTTCCCCACAGGCTGGCCGCAACCATTACCCCTCAGACATCTGCCTGAAATCGCGGGCATAGCCCTTGAGCAGGCTGTAGAGGTGGGCCCGCTGGGAGATGTCCAGCGACTGGCTGAGATCGCTCAGCCAGTTGACGGTGCGCTGGCGCGACTGGTCGGTGTAGCCGGTGAAGCGGCCATCCATCAGACCGTCCCCCTGTTGCAGCAGAGCGGTGAGCTGGGCGCCGAAGTCCTGGCTCTGGCGCTGCTTCATCAGCCGATCCAGCTCCTTGGTCCAGGCGGTCTGAAACTCAAGCCAGGGGGCCTGCAGCTCGTACTGCCACTGGGCCCACTGGGCCACCAGCGGGGCCTGGGCCGGCTTAACCTCGCCAATCCAGAACACCAGCCGCTCGTTCATCTTGTCGCGAAACTCCTTGAGCATCTCCTCCCTGGGCTTGTCGGCAAACTCCTTTTCCCGCTCGGCCTGACGGGTGAGCCTGTCCTTCATGAACATGGCCACCTGCGCCTCGGTCAGGGTGCGCGCCAGCCGCACGGCCCGCGGCACCGTGTCCTCCAGGGTACGGGTCAGGCTCTGCTGGGCCGCATCCAGATGGCGGGAGACCTGGGCCGGGGTCATGGGGCTCGCCACCGCCTTGGCCAGCGCATCGAGATCCTTGGCGTAGCGCGGTACCTCATACTGGCGGTGCCAGGCCATCAACCCCTTCACTTCGTTGTCCAGCAGCCGCTTCTGGCTGCGATCCAGCGAGAAGTAGTCGTCCAGCTGCCAGACGATGGCCACGTCGAGCCAGTAATAGACGACCCGGGTGGAGCAGCCGGCCAGCAGCAGACAGAGCAGCAGCAGACTCCAGCTACTGGGCTTGCGCCAGGAAAAGGTGGTCACCATGCAGGGCTCCAATGTTGATGAAACAGGGTTGTCGATACGGATGATTCACAATGCCTGACCCTCTACTCCAGCCGCTGCCGGTTGAGATCGATCAGCGCCTGGTAGTCAGGCCCCGGCTGCTGCTCGGCCATCAGCAGTGCCCACAGCAACCCTATGTAGTCGACCCAGGGCAAAAAGGCCCGGCTCTGAAAGCCGCGCGGGCCGACCTGCGCCCCAGCCTGCTCGCAGTAGGCCTGCTCCAGCGCCTCGCGCTGGGTCTCCTGCCAGTTGTGGGTGCGCTGGATGCTGGCCACCTCGAAACCGGGATGCCCGGCGGCGCCATACTCCCAGTCGATGACCCAGGGCCGGCTCCCCAACAAATTAGCCGGATTGAGATCATGATGGCAAGGGAGCCAGCAATCGACGGGCTCGCAGCTGGCCAGCAGCCCCCGCTCCAGCGCCGGCAGCCAGGTCGGCACCCGGGCCAGCCGGCCACGATAACCGGCGCTGTGAGCCCGCACCGCCATCACCACGGTCGGCACCGGCAGCCGGTGCAGCCGCGTCAGCACCCCGGCCAGCAGCGCGGGCTGCACCTCGGCCGGGGGCGGCGCCGCCAGCCAGTTCGGCTCGTCGCACCACTCCAGCAGCATCAGGCCAGTGGCGGGATCGCTGTGATGGCAGGGCAAGGCCAGCCCCTGCCCCACGGCCCCCTGATAGAGCTGCCATTCGGTGGCCCGGTCGATGCCAAGGCGCACCGGATCGGGGTGGCCCTGGCGCAAAAAGTGACTGCGCCCCGAGGGGAGGCGCAGTCGATAGTTGCAGTTGGTCAGGCCGCTGGCCAATGGCTCCAGCCGGCCCGAGCGCCAGGGTGGCGGCAGGCGGGCCAGCAGGGCGCGCTCGGTGGCCTCCAGAGAGCCCTCGCTCGACTTACCAGCCAAAGGTGGACTTCTTGGCCTGCTTGCGGATCTCTTTCTGATCGGCCCACAGCAGTTCGCCGTTTTGCAGATCCATCAGGTTCATGGTCATCTGGTAGTAGACATCCTTCACCTTGCCGTTGTCCTTGACGATGCTGGCGAGGTTGCCATAGACCATGTAGCGAGCGCCGGTCTGCTTGCCCAGGCGCACCATGGAGGCGGGATCCACCATGCCGCTGCTCTGCTGGTATTCGAGCTGCTGCTTGACCGCCGCCACCTTGCTCATGTCGACGAAGCGGAACTTGCCGGCCCGCAGCAGCTTGGTACGGATGGTGTCGGTGATGGCCTCGGTGTCGATGTGCTCGGAGGTCTTGTTGCGGATGGAGTCCATGAACATCACCGGACGGCCGCCGGCGGTGATCTCGCTGGTGGCTGGCGACGCCAGCATGGAATCCGCCATCTTGTCGGCGATGGCCTGCAGATCGCTTGAACCGTAATCGACGGTCACCGTCTCGGTTTCGGTCGGATCGCCATAGCTGACGGTGGTGCTGGAGCAGCCGCCCAGCAGCAGGGCGCCAGTCAATATCAGCAGGGCATGATTCATTTTCATCAGTAGGATTCCTCAATCACTTCGCGTACGTAAATCCGGTAGCCCCGGGCGGCCGGGCTCGGCGCCAGGGCAGACAGGGTGCGGGTCTGATAGCCGTGCAGCTTGAGCGGCGTCCAGCCGCGGCCATCGCTGGCCACCTCCTGCCCCGCCTCATCATACCAATAGAACAGGTATTGCAGCTTGTTGTCACCGCGCTGGGTGCTGGCCGCCGCCACATTGACCTGCAGCAGGCCGTTCTGTTCGCGCCGGCTGAGCTCGGTCAGGGTGACATTGACGTTTTGATGCTGCTCCGCCACTGGCGCGGCGCCCGCCGCCCCATAGAGCGCCACGCCGGAGGTATTGGTGGCGCAGCCTGCCAGCAGCAGAACCAGGCCCAGAGCCAACCCGTGTGCTTTCATCTTGCTCTCCTTGCCGGCGACCCCGAGGGGCCCGACCGGTCACTCATGTGTATTGCCATCGTTCGCCGTCACAGCGGCATCACCCGCGTTGTCAGCCCGGCACCGAGCCGCTGCACCCACACCAGGGTGGTGCGTCCCTGGTGAATGGTGAGCGGCAATTGCCGCTGGGCTGCCCCGACGCCTATACCAGTACTGAGGGTGAGGTTCACGTCGCCCGCCGGCAGCATCCCCTGCCAGCTCGATGCCTGCGCCGGCAGCGTCAACCAGCTGCGGGTGTCAGCCCGCTCCGAGAGGGTATTGAAGATCCCCACCAGAATGTTGCCCACATCGCCCCCTTCCTTGGCCGCGGTGCGCCGCACCTGCTCCTTGGCCACCAGCCGCAGCGCCTGGCGGGTCAGCATGCCGGGCAGCCGCTCCTGCAGATCTTTGGCCGCCAGCGCCTCCAGCCTGACCAGCTCGCTGGTCTGCTCGACCCGCTTGCCCACCGAGACCGTGAGCGGCCCGGTGTCGCTGGCCCGATTATCGTAATAGGGGATGGCGACGGTAAAGGTGCGAAAATCACCGCCGAAGGTGGCAATGGGCAGCGGCAGGAACAGCTCGCGCCGCGCCGGGATCAGCCCATCTTCAAACAGCACCACCAGCTGGCCCTGACTCTTGGCCAGGGGCGGCGCCTTGCGGCCCACCTTTTTCTCGGTCTCACGGATCTCGTCCGCGGCGCCCCGCAGCACAGCCAGGCGCAACAAGGCATCCTGCAGGCTGCGGTTGTCCGGTGCTATCTGGTAGCCACGCTGATAGTCGACCCAGGCATCGTTGAGATCGCCGGCCGCCTCATAGAGCACGCCGGAGAAATAGAAGGTGTAGGCGTTCTGGAAACCGTTCTTGACCCGCCCGATCAGCCGGTCGAGCTCGGGGGCGCCGCGCGACATCAGCTGGCGCATCTCCCCTTCAGTCGCGATATCCGCCTCGGCCTCTTCGCTCTTTTGCTTTGCCTTGCGCACCTCGTCGGCCCGCCGTTTGAGGGCCTGCTCCTGCACCTGGTTGGCGCGGCGCACCTCCACCAGCGCCCCCTCGGCATCTCCGCGCTGCAGGTAGTTGAGAGCCAGATAGTGGTGCAGCATGGTGCGCTCGTAATCGGGCGCACGGTAAACCATGGTCTGGTCATTGGTGAGCAGGCTGCCCGCCTGGGCCAGCCCCTGGCTGACCCGGTACTCGGCCTGATTGTCTTCCCACGCCAGCCGGCTGTCGGCGGCGGCAAAGGCCTGCTTGCTGGCGGCATCCTGACTCGCCAGCCAGGCGATGCGCCCCTGCTCGAGCCGGTCCAGCACATAGGTATCGTCCCCCGGCGTGGAGTCGCGCACCTCGGGCAACGCCTCGGCGGCATGGCCCAGCAGCAGCTGGTTGCGCAGCGGCACCATCTGATCGGAATAGGAGACGAACATGTCTTGCCAGTGGGAGGCGCAGCCCCCCAGCAGGGAACCGGCCAGCAGCAGACCGGCCAGTGGCAGGCGCGGCATCACAGGCTGAGCAGGGGTCCCAGCGGCTGGCCGCCGACCAGATGCAGATGGATGTGGTAGACCTCCTGCCCGCCGTGGCGGTTGCAGTTCATGATGAGGCGATAGCCATCCTCGGCAATGCCCGCCTCGCTTGCCAGCTTGCGGGCCACGGTGAACATCCGGCCCAGCGCCAGCTCGTGATCCGGCTCCACATCGTTGACGGTGGGGATCAGTACGTTGGGGATGATCAGGATATGGGTCTTGGCCTTGGGCTGGATGTCACGAAAGGCGGTCACCAGGTCGTCTTGATAAAGGATGTCGGCGGGGATCTCTTTGCGGATGATTTTGCTGAAAATGGTTTCTTGCGCCATGGATAACTCCTTTATATGAAAAAGAAAATTCAATGCCTGTCTCAAGCGGTTCCAACGCCCGTCATCGAGGCCCGGCAAGTGTGACACAAGCCGACATTTGACACAGCCGTTGTCCCATTCTCTTCAGTTATTGTTAAAAATACCGATAGCCGGAAGACGTCTGCCGACGTTGCTCGCCCACAGTGGTAGCAGGGTATCAAATGGACGGGGTATTCAGGCAAGGGACTTTTGCATATACAGCGGGACAATAATGAAACAAACAATGTCAGACCTCTCCATCTTGCAGAGGGTCTATCTTGGCTTTGCCATCCTGGTGGCCGTGATGGCGGCCACCTCGGTACTCACCTTCCGCAGCCAGAGCGAGCTCAATCAGGCGCTGGATCAGGTTACCCGGCAGACCATGCCGCTGGTGATCGCCAGCAGCCAGACCCAGATCAGCCTGCTCAGCGCCAACAAGTGGCTCACCGACGTGCTGACCGAGCAGGATCTCAAGCAGATCCCGGCCGAAGTGGCCGAGCTGCAGCAGGCCAAGGCGCAGGTCGACAAGACTCTCGCCACCCTTGCCCAACAGGCGGCGGAACACCCGGAGCTGCAGGGGGAGCTCGGCGCGCTCAACCAGCTGGTCAAGGACTACCTGCAACTGACCGACACCCTGCCCACCGAACACCAGGCCCTGCTCAGCCGGCTCTACAAGGTGAATCAGGCCAAGGGCCAGTTCCAGGTCAGCCTGCCCCAGTTCAAGAAGAACCTCGGCGACATGATGATCACCATCGACGACAGCTTCATCAAGATGCTCTCCGAGACCCTGACCACCAAGCTCTCCGCCATTGAACTCTCCACCATGGATGCCCTCAACCAGAGCATCCCCGCCCCCATCGAGGCGGCGCTCAAGCGCAACAAGATGCAGATCGAGGGCTTCAACAGCACCATCAAGGATCTGCAGGGGGAGCTCAAGGAGTTCGACAACAACATGGGCCACTACGTGCACGGCTTCGTGCGCGACACCACCGCCAGCGACGGCGTGCTGGCCCAGTACCTGGCGCTGATGCAGCAGCAGGAGCGGATGCGCGAGCAGAGCAAGCAGGCCAGCAAGCTCATCGTCAACATCCAGAGCAAGCTCGAGCAGATCACCGCCCAGAGCCAGCAGCTGATGAACAACAGCATTCGCGCCTCCGGCAAGGTACAGACCCAGAGCACCCTCACCCAGGGGGTGGCGCTGGTCATCGCCATCACCATCGCCATCCTGGTGGCCTACACCCTCGGCAAAGCCATCCGCCGTCCGCTCAAGGAGCTGCTGCGGGTGCTGACCGAGGTGACCCAGGGCGACATGACCCAGCGCATCGGTTTTCGCAGCAACAACGAATTCGGCCGGCTCGGCAGCCAGGTCAACCTGCTGATCGAGCAGATGGGCGAGGTGCTGAGCCAGCTCTCCCAAGCCTCCAACCAGCTCAACAACGCCGCCCATGACAACCGCCACACCACCGAGTCGGTGCGGGCGGATCTGGAGAAACAGCGCCAGGAGACCGCCTCGGTCGCCGCCGCCATGACCCAGATGGAGGCCTCGGTGCGCGAGGTGGCCCAGGCCGCCAACCAGACCCTGGAGCGGGTGATGGACGTGGAGAAAGCCTCCGAGACCGGCCGCAAGGTGATGGCCGGCAACATCACCACCACCCACCAGCTGGCGGGCAAGCTGCAGCAGACCGGCAAGGTGATTGGCGACGTGAGTGCCATGAGCGGCCAGATCGGCAACATCCTCGACGTCATTCGCGGCATCGCCGAGCAGACCAACCTGCTGGCCCTCAATGCCGCCATCGAAGCGGCCCGGGCCGGCGAGCAGGGACGCGGCTTTGCGGTGGTGGCCGACGAGGTGCGCAGCCTGGCCGGGCGCACCGCCCAGTCCACCAGCGAAATCCAGACCATGATCGAGAACCTGCAGCAGGGGGTCGCCAAGGCGGTCACCGTGATGCAGGAGTGCTCCCGCGAGATGGACAGCTGCATGGATCAGAGCTCCCACGCCAACAACGCCATGGAGGAGGTACAGGGCATAGTGGTGCTCATCAGCGACATGTCGAGCCAGATAGCCTCCGCCGCCGAGCAGCAGCAGGCCACCAGCGCCGACATCGCCACCAACCTCAACCGCATCTCCGACATCTCGGATCTCAACTATCAGGGGATCGAGCGGGTGGCCGAGACCAGCCAGCAGCTCGACTCGCTGGCCGAGCAGCAGGAGAGCCTGGTCAAGCGCTTTAGGCTCAGCGCCTGACGCCCACGCCAACCCCAGCAACGACAAGGCCCCGCAGATGCGGGGCCTTGTTTTTTACTGGCAAGCGGCGCGGGATCAGGCGTAGGCGATGGCGCCCTTGCCCACCCCTTCATAGGCCACGATCTTGACGAACTTGTCGCCCACGATCTTCTTCACTTCGCGGGCGATATAGTGGGCCAGCAGCTCGATGGTGGTGTCGGTGTCGATCATCTCCACCTCCGCCGCCGGCATGGCCAGCTGGAACAGCCCTTGCGGCGCCACATACTTGAAGCCGATGTAGTGTTCGCCAGCCTCTTGCAGGATGGCCTTGGCCTGCTCGCTCAACGCGAGATCGCCGAGGGCCACCCGATCCTCGTCGGTCCCAAGATAGATGTCGGCCCAGCACTCGGCCCAGTTGAGCTCAAGCTCCTGGTCGCGCTCGCCGTCCACGTGGATCTCGATGGGAGAGCGGTGGCCGTGGGCGATGCGCTGGCAGTTGCCGTCGTGCTTCTTGAGGCCGTGGCTGTAGTGGTAGAAGGCGCCGTCGATGGCCTCCTGGCGCAGGGTCAGCGACAGATCCTTGATGTTGCCAGGCAGCCGCTTGGCCAGCACCGCCAGCAGATAGCGGGTGACGGACTCCTTGTCCACCTGAGGGGCCGGAATGAAGGCAAAGCCCTGGCTCGGGCAGCGCAGGTGAATGGAGCGACCCGGGCGCAGCAGATCGACGGTGCTCTCGTCACCGTCCAGCTGGGCTACCTGCACTAGGGGGCACTCGATCGGCACCAGCAGCTTGTGATCCACCTCGTCGTCGATGATCGACTTGATCAGTTTCTTGACCCGGCCGAAGTCCAGCAACATGCTCATCTCGTTGAGCTCGCCGCTCATTTCGATGTCCACCAGCCAGCTCTCCCCCACCATACCGCGGCGTTCGCACAGGTAGCTGGAGTCGATCACGGTCAAATCTTTTACAAATAACTTCATCAGTCAGGCCTTGCTACAGAGAAAGGGCGGTTTGCGCTATTATGACCCGCGATTATCGGCAAAGGAACTGGAACCCCCCATGAACAAATTGCTTATCAAGAATGCCACCCTGGTCAACGAAGGCCGCATCTATGCCTCCGACGTGCTGATCGAGGGGGAACGGATCGCCCGCATCGCCCCGGATATCAGCGCCCCCGATGCAGTGGTGATCGATGCCGCGGGCCGTCACCTCATCCCCGGAATGATCGATGATCAGGTCCATTTCCGGGAGCCGGGGCTGACCCACAAGGGGACCATCGCCAGTGAATCCCGGGCCGCCGTGGCCGGTGGCACCACCAGCTTCATGGAAATGCCCAACGTCAATCCCCAGACCACCACCCTCGACGCCCTCGAAGCCAAATACCAGATAGCCGCCAACTCCTCCGCCGCCAACTACAGCTTCTACCTCGGCGCCACCAACGACAATCTGGAAGAGATCAAGAAGCTCGATCCGAAACAGTCCTGCGGCATCAAGATCTTCATGGGTGCCTCTACCGGCAACATGCTGGTGGACAACCAGGAGACCCTGGCCGCCATCTTCCGCGAAAGCCCGGTGATGATCGTCACCCACTGCGAGGACACCCCCACCATCAAGGTGCTGGAAGACGAAGCCCGCGCCAAGTGGGGCGAGGATGTGCCGATGCGCGAGCACGGCCGCATCCGCAGCGCCGATGCCTGCTACAAATCCTCCAGCCTGGCGGTCTCCCTGGCCAAGCAGTACGGCGCCAAGCTGCACGTGCTGCACCTGACCACGGCGAAAGAGCTGTCGCTCTTCACCGCCACCCCGGATCTGAAGGATCTCAAGGACAAGAACATCACCGCCGAGGTGTGCGTTCACCATCTGTTCTTCAACGAGGCGGACTACGACACCCTGGGCAGCCAGATCAAGTGCAACCCGGCGGTGAAGAGCGCCGCCGACCAGCACGCCCTGCTGGATGCGGTGCGCAATGACGTGCTCGACATCATCGCCACCGACCACGCCCCCCACACCTGGGAAGAGAAGCAGAACAGCTACTTCAAGGCGCCGTCCGGCGTGCCGCTGGTGCAGCACTCCCTGCTGGCCCTGCTGGAGCTCTACCACAACGGGGTATTCTCGCTGGAGACCATCGTCAAGAAAACCTCCCACGCGGTAGCCGAGCGCTTCCAGGTGCAGGATCGCGGCTACATCCGCGAGGGTTACTTCGCCGACCTGGTGCTGCTGGATCTGGGCAAGCCCTACGTGATCAACGACAGCAACCTGCTCTACCTGTGCGGCTGGTCGCCCTTCAACGGCTACCGTTTCCACAGCACGGTGGAGATGACCCTGGTCAACGGCCAGATCGCCTGGCAAAACGGTCAGGTCACCAACGAGGTGCTGGGCAAGCGGCTCACCTTCAACCGCTGATCCCTCTCAATCGGTGCCACCGTCACCGTCACAGGCCGCCCACCCGGGCGGCCTGCTTGTTTTAAGGGGTTCTCAACCCCGCGATGGGCGGTTTTTGGGCAAGTGGCGGCACTTTAAGCGCCGATTGTTCGCAAAGCAGGCGAACGCACCGCCGCCGCGGTTTCCTTGTTGACAGGTCGGGTCCATCTCCATAAACTCAGCCCCCGTCAGCTCAGACTGACTTCGTCGGCGTGTAGCGCAGCCAGGTAGCGCACTGTCATGGGGTGTCAGGGGTCGGAGGTTCAAATCCTCTCACGCCGACCATCATTCCCCGAGAAAGGCCTTGTCAAACGACAAGGCCTTTTTTCTTTCAGGCGCGCCATCGTAGGAAGCGGCCCCCCGATTGTGCCCCCCATGGCTTTGTGCTGTAGTGAAGCCCTCTGCTGCCAACCGGTGATCGAGATGCCCTCTCCCCGTCCCTCTGTGCCCGTCCTGCTGCTGGCCTGCCTCTGCGCCGCCCTGCTGCTCGGCTGTGCCACCCCCTATCACAGCAAGCCCTCGTTCTGGAACGGCCAGACCGGCTTCTCCCAGACCCGGCTCGGGCCGGACAAGTGGCAGCTGGAGTTTGTCGGCAACGATCTGGTGAGCCGGGAAACCGCCCGCAAGTACGTGCTGAAACGGGCGGGCGAAGTGGCACAAGCCGAAGGTTATCAGTGGCTTGAAGTCAATGAGTTGACTCTGCAGCGGGACGCGGTCAGGGTGACGCCCAGTCGCCCCCTGTTCGGGTTCGATGACGACGAGCCAGATCCCTTTCTGGATCAGCGCACCGTGGAGCACCGCATCTCGGCGTTGCTCATCTTCACCCTCACTCGCAGCGCGAAAAACGACCAAACCATGAAAGCCGATTATCTTGCAAACATTAAAATAAGCAGCGATTAATATAGCTAAATTGCAAGATCTATATCACATACAACTAATGACAAGATAAAATTCTGCCACAAGGCGCTGGATTTACCCCCCCGGATTAGGCATGCTGCCAGCACACCGGCTGTCAGGAATCTACGGCTCGGATCACAAAAACGGACTGAAGCGGCACCCTTGCCGCTTGAAACGCTCTGCACTTATCAAAACTGGGACCCACCCCATGAAAATGAACAAATTGACGGTTGCCATCCTCATCGCGATGCTGGTTGGTATCCTGACTGGCCAGGGCTATCGGATGTTTGCCCCTGATCAGGCCGCCGGCTTTGCCAGCGACATCACCCTGTTGACCGATATCTTCCTGCGTCTGATCAAGATGATCATCGCCCCCCTGGTGTTCACCACCCTGGTGGTCGGCATCGCCAAGATGGGCGATACCCGCACCGTGGGCCGCATCGGCGTCAAGACCCTCGGCTGGTTCATGCTGGCCTCCCTGCTGTCGCTGACCCTGGGTCTGGTGATGGTCACCCTGATGCAACCGGGCGTGGGGCTCTCCCTCTCCCTGCCTGACGACACCGCCAGCTCCGGCGTGGTTGCCAGCGCCATCTCTCTCAAGGATTTCGTCACCCACGCCATTCCAAAAAGCGTGATCGAGGCGATGGCCACCAACGAGATCCTGCAGATCGTGGTGTTCTCCCTCTTTTTCGGACTGGCTGCCGCCGCGCTGGGTGATGCCGCCAAACCGGTGGTGATGCTGATGGCCAGCGCCGCCGAGATCATGCTCAAAGTGACCGGCTACGTGATGAACTTCGCCCCGTTCGCGGTGTTTGGTGCAATCGCCGCCATGGTCGCCAAGGAAGGGCTCGGCATCCTTGCCACCTATGGCACCTTCATGGCGCAGTTCTACCTGGCACTGGGTTGCCTCTGGCTGCTGCTGATCGCCATGGGTAGCCTGTTTATCCGCCGCCGCATCGTGACCCTGCTGGCGATGATCCGCGAGCCGATCCTGCTGGCCTTCTCCACCGCCAGCTCCGAAGCTGCCTACCCGAAGACCCTGGATCGTCTGGAGAAGTTCGGTTGTGACAAACGCATCGCCAGCTTCGTGCTGCCGATGGGCTACTCCTTCAACCTGGATGGCTCCATGATGTACTGCACCTTCGCGGTGATGTTTATCGCCCAGGCCTACGGCATCGAGCTCTCCATGGCCCAGCAGATCACCATGCTGCTGCTGCTGATGGTCACCTCCAAGGGGATGGCCGGCGTACCGCGCGCCTCCCTAGTGGTGATTGCCGCCACCCTCAATCAGTTCCACATTCCGGAAGCGGGAATCCTGCTGCTGCTCGGCATCGACCACTTCCTCGACATGGGTCGCTCCGCCACCAACGTGCTAGGCAACGCCATCGCCGCCAGCGTGGTGGCCAAGAGCGAGGACAGCCTGGGTGAAACCGAACCTCTGGGGGAGGTGGACACCGCCAAGGCGTGATCCCCGCATCACCTCCATCAAAACGGCCCGCAGACGCGGGCCGTTTTTTTATGTCTCATGGCGACACGGCAAGGCTCAGCACCAACGCCTCACCCGCCGGCAATAATCGGCATAGCCATCGCCAAAGCGGGCCCGCAGAGCCCGCTCCTCCGGCACTATCTGCCAGCGGCTGAGCCAGCCCCACAGCAGCAGCGGACCGAGCCACACCAGCAGCCCGCCCAGATAACAGGCCAGCGCCATCGTCCAGCAGAGCAGCCCCAGGTACATGGGATTGCGGCTGAGGCGATAGAGCCCGCCCGTTACCAGCGCACTGGCCTGCTCCGGGTGCAGCGGCGTCACCGTGGTACCCTGGCGGCGAAAGCGCAGTACGCCCCCCAAGCCAAACACAGTGCCCAGCACCGCTAGCAACAGAGCGGCCAGCCGCCAACCGGCGCCAGAATTGCTCTCTGCTACGCCCCCCCATCCCAGCATGGCCGCCACGATCAGGCCAAACAGCAGCAGCGGTGGCACTCGACACTCAAGACTCATCATCTATTGACTCCTGGAGGGTGCCACGATCGGCACCTTGCGTTACACTTCCCGACGGGAATAGCGCCCTGGAAAATTGTCAAAGTTCATAACAATAACAATGCCTTGGCTACACTTTATCCCATCTGCGTGAAAACGGCCCCTAGCGGCCGTCATGCACCTCAACCCAAACAATAAAAAAGGAACCACCCCATGCACAAGAAGACACTGCTGGCCACGCTGATCCTGGGCCTGCTGGCCGGTCAGGCTGTCGCGGCCCCTTACCTGCCGCTCGCCAGCGATCATCGCAACGGCGAAGTGCAGACCGCCAGCAATGCCTGGCTGGAAGTCGATCTCGGCGCCTTCGAGCACAACATCCAGACCCTCAAGGATCGCCTCGGTGACAAGGGGCCGAAGATCTGCGCCATCATGAAGGCCGACGCCTACGGTCACGGCATCGACCTGCTGGTGCCCTCGGTGGTCAAGGCCGGCATCCCCTGCATCGGCATCGCCAGCAACGAAGAGGCCCGTGTCGCCCGCGAGAAGGGCTTCACCGGCCGCCTGATGCGGGTACGTGCCGCCACCCCGGCCGAAGTGGAACAGGCCCTGCCCTACAAGATGGAAGAGCTTATCGGCAGCCTGGTGAGTGCCCAGGGCATCGCCGACATCGCCCAGCGCCACCACACCAATATCCCGGTGCACATCGCGCTCAACTCCGCCGGCATGAGCCGCAACGGCATCGATCTGCGCCTGGCTGACTCCAAGGAAGATGCGCTGGCCATGCTCAAGCTCAAGGGGATCACCCCGGTCGGCATCATGACCCACTTCCCGGTGGAGGAGAAAGAGGACGTCAAGATGGGGCTGGCCCAGTTCAAGCTGGACTCCCAGTGGCTGCTGGAAGCGGGCAAGCTGGATCGCAGCAAGATCACCATCCACGCAGCCAACTCCTTCGCCACCCTGGAAGTGCCGGACGCCTACTTCGACATGGTACGCCCGGGCGGCCTGCTGTACGGTGACTCCATCCCCTCCTACACCGAGTACAAGCGGGTGATGGCGTTCAAGACCCAAGTTGCCTCCGTCAACCACTACCCGGCCGGCAACACAGTCGGTTATGACCGCACCTTCACCCTCAAGCGCGACTCCTGGCTCGCCAACCTGCCGCTGGGCTACTCCGACGGCTATCGCCGGGCGCTGAGCAACAAGGCCTATGTGCTGATCCAGGGCCAGAAGGTGCCGGTCGTCGGCAAGACCTCCATGAACACCATCATGGTGGACGTGACTGACCTCAAGGGGGTCAAACCCGGTGACGAGGTGGTGCTGTTTGGCCGCCAGGGTGAAGCCGAGGTGAAACAGGCGGATCTGGAGGAGTACAACGGTGCCCTCTTGGCGGACATGTACACCATCTGGGGCTACACCAACCCCAAGAAGATCAAGCGCTAAGTCACTCTTTGCCATAAAAAAAGGGCTCCCGCGGGAGCCCTTTTGCTTGTTTGCCAATTATGCCGTTTTCTTGCGGGTCACCCAGAGGCTCAGCCCCATGGAGGCCAGCAGGATCAATGCTACAACCCCGAGCGCGATGCCGGTGGGGATCTTGAAGATATCCAGCAGCAGCATCTTGACCCCGATAAACATCAGGATCAGTGCCAGGCCGTATTTGAGCAGGGCGAAGCGCTCGGCCACCCCGGCCAGCAGGAAGTACATGGCACGCAGACCCATGATGGCGAAGATGTTGGAGGTCAGCACGATGAAGGGATCCGTGGTCACCGCGAAGATGGCCGGGATGCTGTCCACCGCGAAGATGAGATCGCTCACCTCCACCAGCACCAAAATAAGCAGCAGCGGCGTGGCGTAGCGCACCCCATCGCGCCAGACGAAGAAGTTCTCCCCCTCCAGGGTCTCGGTCACCTTGAAGCGGCGACGCATCCAGCCCAGTAGCGGGTTGTTGGCCAGATCCGGCTCCTTGTCGGCCGCCCACAGCATCTTGACCCCGGTCAACAGCAGGAAGGCGCCGAACAGGTAGAGGATCCAGTGGAACTGCTCGATGAGCCAGCTGCCGGCGAATACCATGCCGGCCCGCATCACGATGGCACCCAGTACCCCGTACAGCAGCACCCGGCGCTGCAGCTCGGCCGGAATGGCAAAGTAGCCGAACAGCATCAACCAGACGAAGACGTTGTCCACCGCCAGCGCCTTCTCGATGAGGTAGCCGGTGAGGAACTCCAGCCCCTTCTGGTTGGCAATTTCACGGCCGGCGCTGTGATCCAGCCAGAGCCAGATGGCCAGGTTGAAGAGGAGCGCCACGCTGACCCAGATGAGGGACCAGACACCTGCCTCTTTAAGCGACACCTTGTGCGCCTTGCCGCCACCGACAAAGCGGATATCAATCCATAACAGGACCAGCACTATGCTGAAGAAACCGGCCCACATCCACCATTCACCCATTTTAACTTCTCCCAAAAACGACAAAACCCACGGCCGGGAGGCAGTGGGTTCGCGTCTGGAGCAGATACACCTTGCCTCTCGGCAAGGTCTCACTTACAGCCGATTTTCATCGACTGCCCGGCTGCCGGGTGCACTGCAGGATATGGGTGCACCGTAATGACGACAAACCGGCGAGAAGTTACTCCCCTTGTGCGGCGGATAGTAACAGCGGCAAAAGCGAACGCCAAGGGGCATCTTCATCTCTCTCGCAAAAAAAACGGGGCGCCACCTGGGCGCCCCGTTTTTTCGTTGCGACTCATCCATCAGAGCGGATCGGCCTTGAGGCAAGAGACCGCATGGTCAAAGTTGCCCTCAAGCTGGGGCCGGGTCTTGGCGCACTCCGGACCGGCCACCGGGCAGCGGGTACGAAACACGCAGCCTGAGGGCGGATTCATCGGCGATGGCAGCTCCCCTTCCAGGATCTGGATGGTCTTGCTGCGCTCCAGATCCGGATCCGGAATGGGCACCGCCGACATCAGCGCCTTGGTATAGGGGTGCAAGGGGTTGGCGAAGATCTCCTTGCCGGTCCCCAGCTCCACCGCATTGCCCAGATACATCACCAGCACCCGGTCGGAGATATGCTTGACCACCGACAGGTCGTGGGCGATGAAGATGAGCGACAGCCCCATCTCCTTCTGGATGGATTTGAGCAAGTTGACCACCTGGGCCTGGATCGACACATCCAGCGCCGACACCGGCTCGTCACAGATGATCATCTTGGGCTCGAGGATCAGCGCCCGGGCGATGCCGATGCGCTGGCACTGGCCACCGGAGAACTCGTGTGGGTAGCGGTTGACCAGGTTGGGCAAGAGCCCCACCTTGCTCATCATGGCGCGCACCTTCTCTTTCACCTCCTCCTTCGGCAGGGCCGGGTAGAAAGTGATGAGGGGCTCGGCGATGATGTCACCTATGGTCATGCGCGGGTTGAGGGAGGCCAGCGGATCCTGGAAGATCATCTGGATCTCCTTGCGTTTTTCGCGCAGCGCCTTCTGGTCGAGCTTGGTCAGATCGTTGCCAAGCCACACCACCTTGCCGTCGGTGGCCGGCACCAGGCCGATCAGCGCCCGGGCAAAGGTGGACTTGCCGCAACCCGACTCCCCCACCACGCCCAGGGTCTCCCCTTCGTAAAGGCGCAGAGTCACCCCGTCCACCGCCTTCAGGGCGGAGGGTTTGGCCCAGGGCCAGGCCTTGTCACTCTTGATGCTGAAGTGGACCTTGAGGTCGGACACTTCCAGCAGCAGTTTCTTGTCAGTCCCCATTTAGTTCACTCCCTTGATCATGGCATCCGATACCCAGTGGCAGGCCCGCTCCCGGCCGTCGTTGAACGGCGTCAGAACTGGGGATTGCCGGCCGCAAATCTCGCTCACCCGGTGGCAGCGCTCCTGGAAGGGGCAGCCGGTGGGCAGACGCAGCAGGTTGGGCGGATTGCCCGGGATGGTGGGCAGCACTTCCCCTTCGGTATCGAGGCGGGGAATGGCGCGCAGCAAGCCTTCGGTATAGGGGTGGCTCGGGCGATAGAAGATGTCGTTGACCTTGCCGTACTCCATGGTACGGCCGGCGTACATCACCAGCACCTTGTCGCAGATGCCGGCCACCACGCCAAGGTCATGGGTGATCATGATGATGGCGGTGTTGAACTCGCGCTTGAGCTCGTTCATCAGAGTCATGATCTGGGCCTGTACCGTCACGTCCAGCGCCGTGGTCGGTTCATCGGCGATGAGCAGTTGCGGCCGGCACAACAGCGCCATGGCGATCATCACCCGCTGGCGCATGCCGCCGGAGAACTCGTGCGGATACATCCCCATCCGCTTGCGCGCCTCGGGGATCTTCACCGCATCCAGCATGCGCACCGACTCCTCGAACGCCTCGGCCTTGCTGACCCCCTTGTGCAGCATCAGCACTTCCATCAGCTGATCCTTCACCTTCATGTAGGGATTGAGCGAGGTCATGGGGTCCTGGAAGATCATGGCGATCTTCTCGGAGCGGATCTTGTTGAGCTTGTGCTCCGGCAGATTGAGGATCTCGTCGCCCTGAAACTTGGCAGACCCTGTGATGATGCCGTTCTTGGCCAGCAGCCCCATGATGGCGAACGCGGTCTGGGACTTGCCCGAACCGGATTCCCCGACGATACCCAGGGTCTCGCCGGCAGAGAGAGAGAAGTTGAGGTCGTTGACCGCTACCACATTGCCGTCCGGGGTCTTGAACTCGACCCGCAGATCTTTTACATCCAGTAACTTCATAAAAACTCCTTATCGATCTTTCGTGACGTTTTCCTGTCGATCCGATGCGCTGTCCGCCCGATTGAGCCGCACTGTGCGGCCCTTCGGCGCGTTGTTCCAACGCTCTTTCGCCGCTTTCTCAGCGATCCTTCGGATCGAGGGCGTCACGCAGACCATCCCCGAGGAAGTTGAAGCAAAACAGGGTCACCACCATGAAACCGGCGGGGAACAGGAGTTGCCAGATGGCCACTTCCATCGACTTGGAGCCTTCATCCAGCAGGGCGCCCCAGCTGGTCATGGGCTCTTGCACCCCCAGCCCCAGGAAGCTCAGGAAGGATTCGAACATGATCATGCCCGGCACCAGCAGGGTGGCGTAGACCGCCACTATCCCCAGCACGTTAGGCACGATATGACGGGTGATGATCTTCCACTTGGAGACGCCGCAGACGTGAGCCGCCTCGATGAACTCCTTGCTCTTGAGGCTCAGGGTCTGGCCACGGACGATCCGCGCCATGTCGAGCCAGCTCACCGCACCGATGGCGATGAAGATGAGCGCCAGGTTGCGGCCGAAGAAGGTCACCAGCATGATCACGAAGAACATGAAGGGGAAGGCGTTGAGGATCTCCAGTACCCGCATCATCAGGCTGTCGACCCGACCGCCGATGAAACCGGATGCCGCGCCGTACAGGGTGCCGATGATGACGGCCACCATGGCCCCCATGATGCCGACCATCAGCGAGATGCGCCCGCCAAGCAGGGTGCGCACGAACAGATCGCGCCCCAGGCTGTCGGTACCGAACCAGTGGCCGGTCTCCATGTCGGGGCCGGTCTGCATGGCGCCCCAGTCAGGATCGTCAAAGGTGTACTGGGACAGATGGGGCCCCACTATTACCGCCAAGCCGATGATGGAGAGAATGATAAGGCTGGTCAGGGCCGCCTTGTTGCGCAGGAAACGGCGACGGGCATCCTTCCACAGGGAGCGTCCTTCCACCACTTCCACTTTCTGGGCGAACGCCTCGATGGCTTCGCGTTTTTCAGTTGTGACAACCATGATGTACTCCCGGCTTAGTAACGGATCTTGGGATCGATAAAGGCATAGAGAATATCGACCACGGCGTTAAAGGTGATGGTGAGGGCACCGACCAGAATGGTCAGACCGAGCACCATGGAGTAATCACGGTTGAGAGCACCGTTGACGAACAGCTGGCCAATCCCCGGCAGACCGAAGATGGTCTCGATCACCACGGAACCCGTGATGATGCCGACGAAGGCAGGGCCCAAGTAGGAGACCACCGGCAGCATGGCCGGGCGCAGCGCGTGTTTCAGGATGATGTGGCGCAGCGGCAGTCCCTTGGCGCGGGCGGTACGGATGAAGTTGGAGTTCATTGTCTCGATCATGCTGCCCCGCATGATCCGCGAGATGGCGGAGATGTAATACATCATCATGCCGAACACCGGCAGCACCATGAACTGCACGCCACCACCCTGCCAGCCACCGGCCGGGAACCAGCCCAGATGGATACTGAAGAACAGCACCAGCAGGGGCGCCAGCACAAAGCCTGGGATCACCACCCCGGCCATGGCCGACGACATCAACAGGTAGTCGATGACGGTATTCTGTTTGAGGGCGGCAATGGTGCCGAAGGTGACCCCCAGCGTCACCGCAAACAGAAAGGCGAAGGAGCCTATCTTGGCGGAAACCGGCAGTGCCTGGCTCACCAGATCATTGACGGTGAAGTCCTTGTACTTGAAGGAAGGACCGAGATCCCCCTGCACCAGGTTGCCCAGATAGGTGAGATATTGCACCCCGATCGGCTTGTCGAGGCCATATTTGGCTTCGATGTTGGCCATCACTTCGGGTGGCAGGGTGCGTTCGCTGCTGAAGGGGTTACCCGGCGCGAAACGCATCATGAAGAAGGAGACGGTGATCAAGACCAGCAGAGTCGGGATCGCTTCCAGTAGACGTTTAAAAATGAATTTCAACATAGACAATTCCTGTCCTGTACTGCTTCCAAAGGGTCGCGGTTGTAATAAAGGCCCGCCGTCTGGCGGGCCCTGCTTGTTATGCGACTTGTAACGAAAATCAGTGGGCGATGATGTACATGTCTTTGCTGTACAGGTTGTCCAGCGGGTTGGCCGGATAGCCGCCCACGTAGGGCTTGACCATACGGGAAGTCACGTACTGATAGATGGGGGCGATCGGCATATCCTTGGCCAGGATCTCTTCAGCCTGGACGTAGAGCTTGTTGCGCGCCTCGGCATCCACCTGATTGCGCGACTCGTTCATCAGCTTGTCGAACGCCAGGTTGGAGTATTTGCCGTCGTTGTTGCCGTGGGTGGTCTGCATCAGATCCAGCATGGAGGAGGCTTCGTTGTAGTCGGCGATCCAGCCAGCACGGCCCACGTCAAACTGACCCTGTTTCTTGGTCTCCAGGTAGGTTTTCCACTCCTGGTTGACCAGGCTCACCTGCACGCCCAGCTTCTTCCACATGGAGGCCACGGCAACCGCCACCTTCTTGTGGTTGTCGTCGGTGTTGTAGAGCAGCTCGAACTTGAGCGGTTTGCCCGGGCCGAAACCGGCTTCGGTCAGCAGCTCTTTAGCCTTGGCATCGCGCTCTGCCTGGGTCAGCTTGGACCAGGCCGGCGCCACCGGCTTGAAGCCATCCACAAAATCAGGGACCAGGGTGTAGCCCGGGGTTTCCCCCTTGCCCATCACCTTGTCGGCGATCACGTTGCGGTCGATGGCATAGGAGAGCGCGGTACGCACCCGTACGTCATCAAACGGCTTCTTCTTGAAGTTGTACTGGTAGTAGTAGGTACCGACGTAGCCGCTCACCTTCACCTCGTTCGGCAGATCCTTCTTCATCTGCTTGAAACGCTCGATGGGCATGTTGTAAGTGAGATCCACTTCGCCGGCCAGGTAGCGGTTCAGCTCGGCGTTGGTGGACTGGATCGGCAGATAGGTCACCTTGTTGATGACGGTCTTGGCATCGTTCCAGTAGTTTTTGTTGCGCTCGACGTCGACGCGCTCGTTGACCACCCAATCCTTCAGCACATAGGCGCCGTTGGATACCATGTTGCCGGGCTGGGTCCACTTGTCACCGAACTTCTCGATCACCTTCTTCGGTACCGGGTAGGTGGTGGTGTGGGAGAGCATGCTGACGAAGTAAGGCACCGCCTTCTCCAGCTGCACCTCGAAGGTGTAGTCGTCCACCGCCTTCACACCCAGCGTATCTGACGGCTTCTTGCCGGCAATGATGTCGGAGGCGTTGACGATGGTCGGGATCTCCAGATACCAGGAGTAGGGAGAGGCGGTTTTCGGATCGACGGCCCGTTTGAAGGCATATTCGAAGTCGTGGGCAGTGACCGGATCACCGTTGGACCACTTGGCGTTTTTACGCAGGTGGAAGACGAAGTGTTTGTTGTCCTTGGTTTCCCAGGACTCGGCCATGGCAGGGAGCACTTCACCCTTGGGGCCGGAGGAGACGAGACCTTCGAACAGGTCACGCAGAATATTGGATTCAACCGTTCCTTCGGTTTTATGCGGGTCGAGAGTTGCGGGCTCGGAGCCGTTGCCTTTCACCAGCTGCTGAACCTCAGCCAGCTTGGTACCTGCGGGCACATCGGCGGCTTGTGCCGCGTTGACACCGCCAAACAGAGCTGCCACCAATAGGGTATTAATCATTGTTTTTTTATGAGTCATTTCCATACTCCACAAGAACATTCCATGCATTTTTCCATCAACGAGATAAGTACCCCGCTGCCAGCATAATTCCCTGACATTTCTGATAATGCAATAGATATCGTCAGGCAGGACTGGACTTCATGGTCAAAAAAGCAGCTTTTGACCAATTATTCAGAATTTAAATATCCCGTGATGGACGTTTTTTATACAAACCCGCTCGATTCTAGGAAATGACCAACAAAAAAGAAACAATAAAAAGCCGGTCACAAGGACCGGCTCCAACAAAACAGACCTGAATCACATCAATCCGGGGAAGACCCCCTTGATCCCCGCCACCATGATCTCGATACCTAGCGACATCATGATGAGACCCATGATCCGGGTCACCACGTTGATGCCGGTGTTGCCCATCACCTTGAACAGCAGGGGGGCGGCGCGGAATATCAACCAGGAGCAGAAGGCAAACACCATCACCACCAGCGACATGCCCAGCATCTGGGACCAGGTGCTCTGGCTGGCGTAGACGATGGAAGAGGAGATGGCACCGGGGCCCGCCATCAACGGCAGCGCCAGCGGCACCACAGCGACAGATTCCCGCGCGGCCAGTTCCCCTTTCTCCTGTTTGTTGTGCTTCACCTCCCCCAGCTTGCCCTGCAGCATGGACCAGGCGATCAGGGTGATGAGCGAGCCGCCGGCGATGCGAAAGGAGGCCAGCGAGATGCCGAAGCCGTCCAGGATCAGTTGCCCCATGGACATGGAGACCAGCAGGATGATCATCACCGCAATGTTGGCGGTGGTGTTGGTCTTCATCCGCTCTTCCGGCGTCTGATGACTGGTCAGGCTGACGAACACCGGCAGCAAGCCGAGCGGGTTGATGATCGCAAACAAACCGATGAAAAACTTCAGATATAAAGAGACGTCAATCGCTGCCATAGGCGCCATCCAGAAGTAGTACGAGGCCCTGTGGGCCACCCCGATAAACTGAGCGTAAATTTACATCATGCCCGAAACCTTCACCAATCAAATAATCTCACCCTTTCCGTGGCTTTTCAGTTAGTTCCTCTAATGCATCGACAAAATTCGACAGATTGAGTTGTTAATAAAGATTGTCGCGATTTAACACTCTGATAAAATCGCTTCGAGTTTTATCTGGCCATGGAGTTTGGCCGCAACATTTCATCTCAGCAAACAAGGATTTCGTGATGATTGATACGGACATCAAGTTGCAGTGGCACCTGGATGCACTGCCCGCAGGCACCCTGAACCCATTGCAGGGCTTCTTCGGGCGGCTGCCGGTTGATCCCTACATTCAGGGCAGCTTTCGCCAGCGCCGCTACGGCCGGGTGGAGAAGGAGGGCTCCCGCTTTCAGCCCCTCGACAACGGCGTCTTCTTTCAGGCGGCCGCCATCAACAAGTTTCTGGGGGATGTGCCCAGAACCTATGCCGAGCTGGAGCCTGCCTTCGTCGCTCATCCCTCCTTTATACAGCTGCTGAAACTGTTCGCCCGCCACACCCGGCTGGAAGACGGTCAGGCCATCGGCATTCACCAGATGCGCATCGTCACCGGCGAAGGAGAGAGCGTCCCGCCCGCGCCGGAGGGGGTGCACCAGGATGGCTTTGACTTCATCGGGGTCTTCTTCTGTGGCAGTGAAGGGGTCAGCGGCGGCGCCTTGCAGCTCTATCATGGATTAAAAGAACAACCATTTTTCCAACAACAATTAAACGTCGGTGAGTATCTGATCCTGGATGATCGCCGTTTCTATCACAATGCCGCCCCCATTCTGCCCCTGGGCACGGACCGGGGACATTGGGACGTGATCGTGCTAACTGCTTGAAAAATGGTGCGTGAGCCCCTGTTCACGCACCATTCATCCCGCCTCTGGCTCACTAAACAACTGCGCAACATCTGGCAAACATGTATTGTGAAACAAAATTTCTTTTGTTCTTTTGTTACACATGATCCAGATCAAGTTTTTCTGAGTCAGCCCCGCTCTATAATCGACTCAGAAAGCGATTTAGTAAGGCATGTAAATACCCCGTTGTGGTGATTCTGTTCTTGACAAGGCATCTATAATTGCCGGGCATTGCCAAGGTCTTACTAAACAGTTTTCAAATCATCAGGAGATAAACATGGCAGTAACCAATTTGGCTGAACTGGATGCACTGGTTGCCCGCGTCAAAGAAGCGCAGCGTGAATTCGCCAGCTTCTCGCAAGAGCAGGTAGACAAGATCTTCCGTGCCGCCGCCCTGGCCGCCAACAACGCCCGTATCCCCCTGGCCCAGATGGCCGTGGAAGAGTCCGGTATGGGTATCATCGAAGACAAGGTTATCAAGAACCACTTCGCCTCCGAATATATCTACAACAAGTACAAAGAAGAGAAGACCTGCGGCATCCTCAGCGAAGATGACGAGATGGGTACCATCACCATCGCCGAGCCGGTAGGCATCATCTGCGGTATCGTACCGACCACCAACCCGACCTCCACCGCGATCTTCAAGTCTCTGATCTCTCTGAAGACCCGCAACGCCATCATCTTCTCCCCGCACCCCCGTGCCAAGAACTCCACCAATACCGCAGCCAAGCTGGTACTGGATGCAGCCATTGCCGCCGGTGCACCGAAAGACATCATCGGCTGGATTGACCAACCCTCTGTTGAGCTCTCCAACGCCCTGATGAAGCACAACGACATCAACCTGATCCTGGCCACCGGTGGCCCGGGCATGGTGAAGGCAGCCTATTCCTCCGGTAAACCCGCCATCGGCGTAGGTGCCGGTAACGTACCGGTCGTCATCGACGAAACCGCCGATGTGAAGCGTGCCGTCGCCTCCATCCTGATGTCCAAGACCTTCGACAACGGCGTGGTCTGTGCCTCCGAGCAAGCCGCCATCGTGGTCGACTCCGTCTACGACCAGGTGAAAGAGCGTTTCGCCACTCACAATGGTTATGTGCTGTCCAAGGAAGAAGCCGACAAGGTCCGCAAGGTCATCCTGATCAACGGCGCCATGAACGCCAACATCGTGGGTCAGCCTGCGGTCAAGATCGCCGAAATGTCTGGCGTCACCGTGCCTGCCAACACCAAGATCCTGATCGGTGAAGGCGTGAAGATCTGTGAAGAGGAAGAGTTCGCTCACGAGAAGCTCTCCCCGACCCTGGGTCTGTTCCGTGCCAAGAACTTCGAAGAAGCCGTCGAGATGGCCTGCGACATGGTCAACCTGGGTGGTATCGGCCACACCTCCGGTCTCTATACCGACCAGGATCGCAACGCCGACCGCATCAAGTACTTCGGCGACAAGATGAAGACTGCCCGTATTCTGATCAACACCCCGACTACCCAGGGTGGTATCGGTGACCTGTACAACTTCGCGATGGCACCGTCTCTGACGCTGGGCTGCGGCTCCTGGGGTGGCAACTCCATCTCCGAGAACGTGGGTCCCAAGCACCTGATCAACAAGAAGACAGTCGCAAAACGGGCAGAAAACATGCTGTGGCACAAACTTCCGAAATCCATCTACTTCCGTCGTGGCTCCCTGCCGATCGCCCTGGGCGACCTGGAAGGTAAGAAACGCGCCATGATCGTGACCGACCGCTTCCTGTTCAACAACGGCTACGCCGACGAAGTGGTTCGTCTGCTCAAGGGCCTGAAGATGGAAGTAGAAGTGTTCTACGAAGTCGAAGCCGACCCGACCCTGTCCGTGGTGCGCAAGGGTGCCGAAATGGCCAACTCCTTCAAGCCGGACGTGATCGTTGCTCTGGGCGGTGGTTCACCGATGGATGCGGCCAAGATCATGTGGGTAATGTACGAGCACCCGAACACCGCGTTTGAAGATCTGGCCATGCGCTTCATGGACATCCGCAAGCGTATCTACAAGTTCCCGAAAATGGGCGTGAAGGCCGAACTGGTCTGCATCACCACCACGTCCGGTACCGGTTCTGAAGTGACCCCGTTTGCGGTCGTGACCGACGACGCCACCGGCGTTAAATACCCGCTGGCCGACTACGAGCTGACTCCGAACATGGCCATCGTCGACGCCAACCTGGTGATGGGCATGCCCAAGTCCCTGTGCGCCTTCGGTGGTATCGACGCCGTGACCCACGCCATGGAAGCCTATGTTTCCGTGCTGGCCAACGAGTACTCCGACGGTCAGGCACTGCAAGCCCTGAAACTGCTGAAGGACTACCTGCCCTCCAGCTACCTGAACGGTGCCAACGACCCGATCGCTCGTGAGAAGGTACACAACGCGGCCACCATCGCCGGTATCGCGTTCGCCAACGCCTTCCTGGGTGTGTGCCACTCCATGGCCCACAAGCTGGGTGCCGAGTTCCACATCCCGCACGGCCTGGCCAACGCCCTGCTGATCAGCAACGTCATCCGCTACAACGCGAACGACAACCCGACCAAGCAGACCGCGTTCTCCCAGTACGACCGTCCGCAGGCTCGTCGTCGCTACGCCGAAGTGGCCGACCACCTGGGTCTGACCGCCGCCGGTGACCGTACCGCAGCCAAGATCGAGAAGCTGCTGGTATGGCTGGACGAGCTGAAGGCGACCCTGGGTATCCCGGCCTCCATCCGTGAAGCCGGCGTCGCCGAGGCCGACTTCCTGGCCAAGGTTGACCAGCTGGCCGTGGAAGCCTTCGATGACCAGTGCACCGGCGCCAACCCGCGCTACCCGCTGATCAGCGAGCTGAAAGCCATCCTGCTGGACACCTACTACGGCCGTCCGTTCACCGAGGAGGCCCAAGCTGCCGCCAAGGTTGATGCCAAAGTAGAAGGCAAGAAGAAGTCCAAAGCCTGATAAGCTGAGTCGACTCGAGAGCCCGCGCACATGCGCGGGCTTTTTTGTTTGTCTATCTGCTTAATTTTGCTAGCTTGTTCATAGGCATTCATGAAATGCGAGCGAGCGTATGGCGCTGATACAGGCATCCATAGAACAGTTGCGGGTCGGTCACTATATCCATCTTCCCACGGGATGGACCAATCACCCTTTTATGTTCAATGCCTTCAAGATCAAGGATCAACAGCAACTCGACATCATCCGCCACCTTGACCTCAATCTGCTGATGGTCGACCCCGACAAGAGCGACCTCCCTCTCGAGCCCCTGTTGCGTGGCGATATTCCGAGCCCAGGCCCCGATCTCTCCGTTGTCGAAGATCCGGAGGATAGCGGCCCTCCCCCGTTTGACGAGAAGGCATTTCGCCGCTCCCTGCGCGCCGCCGACAAGGCCTTCGGCCAATCCATGTCCGAGCTGCGCGATGCCCTGGGCGCCCTCAACCTCAAGCCGGACGAAGGGCTCGCCAACACGGCGCAGATAGTGCGCAATGCCGCCGCCCGCATCAGCGCCCACGAGGGTCCACTCGGGCTGCACCTCATTCGCAGCCCCCATACCGACATCCTGCTGCAACACAGCCTGAACGTGGCCTTCATCGCCATGTTGATGGCACGGGAACTGGGCATGACTCCCATCGAGATCGAGGAGACCGGCCTGGCCGGGCTGGTGCACGACATTGGCGAGCTGAAGATCCCGACCCAGATCACCCAGAAGCGGGGGGAACTCAACAAGTCGGAGCAGAACTTCCTCAAGATGCACCCCCAGTACGGACTGGAGATGCTGACCCAGTTGCAGGCCTTCGAGCCCAAGATCCGTCAGGTGGCCCACCTGCATCACGAGCGGCTCGACGGCAGCGGCTTTCCCCTTGGCATCAAGGGGGGCGAGATCCCGCCGCTGGCGCGGATCATCGGGTTGGTGGATTACTATGACGAGCTGCTGCACCCGCGCAACAGCGCGACACCGGCAGCGCCGAGCCAGGCCATCAGCCAGCTCTACAAGCTGTCGCAGAAGAAATTCGACCAGGATCTGGTCAAGCTGCTGATCAAGGTACTGGGGGTCTACCCGCCGGGCTCCCTGGTGCAGCTCTCCGACGACTCGGTAGCCCTGGTGCTCTCCACCGAACCCACCATGCCCCTCAAGCCCAAGGTGTTGCCCTACATCAAGGCACAACGACCGGAAGGGGTGGCCATGGTCGACCTGCGGGAGGATGAGCGCACCATCAAATCCTTTCTCAAGCAGGAAGATCTGGACGAAGGGCAGCGGCTGTTTTTCAACCTGACCCGACGCTTCTGTTACTATTTTGCATTCTGAGTTATCCCCAGAAGCTGGGGATAACTCATTGGACAAACCTGAATAATTGCCCGATTACCCTCAAAATGGTTTGCCACGTCCCCTGGATAAAAAACGCCCGACCTGCTGGTCGGGCGGAGCATGCCACCTCCGTGTGGCGTATCCAACGGATACATTCATGCTCAATTCAGCAATATCAATCCTTGGGCAATTACACAAATATCAATTTAACATGCTGATTTGATATGGTTTTATTCCGCGTTTCTGGCACACTTCGCCGGCGTTCTGGCCAGAATGGCCCACAGAACAAGATCCTGGTCACATTTATTCAAGACTGCCGCTTTTTTCGGCACGGACTCTGAGGAACATTTTTTATGCAGTTGGTCCTCTCCCTGCTTCAACAGATGAGCGTCAGTCTGGTCATCGCCTACCTCTTTTCCAAGAGTCCGCTGCTGCGCCCACTGACCAACTATTCGGTCAGGCTGCCCCACAAGGTGCTGATTTACCTCATCTTCTCCTGCTTCTGCATTCTGGGTACCTATGTGGGGCTGGATATCGACGATGCCATCGCCAACACCCGCGCCGTGGGCGCCGTGCTGGGGGGTCTGCTGGGAGGCCCGCTGGTGGGATTTCTGGTGGGACTGACCGGCGGGATACACCGTTATACCCTGGGGGGGTTCACCGATCTCGCCTGCGCCATCTCCACCACCTGCGAAGGCTTGCTGGGCGGACTGGTGCACTGGCGACTGATGCGGGCAGGCAAGATGGACGCGCTGTTCGAGCCACGCATCGCCTTCTTCACCACCCTCTACGCCGAGATCATGCAGATGGTGATCATCCTGCTGGTAGCCAGCCCGTTCGACAAATCCCTGCTGCTGGTGCGCACCATCGCCACCCCCATGATCCTCGCCAACTCCTGCGGTGCGGCCCTCTTCATCAGCATGATCCGCGACCAG
The DNA here is from genome assembly GCF_049175815.1 of Aeromonas sp. 600276. NCBI lineage: Bacteria > Pseudomonadati > Pseudomonadota > Gammaproteobacteria > Aeromonadales > Aeromonadaceae > Aeromonas > Aeromonas sp. 600276. Next base: position 202,605 of record NZ_JAAKVU010000003.1, read on the forward strand.
CAGCGAATGTACGAGAAGTTCTCCCGGGTCTTCTCCGCCAAGGCGCTCACCATCGCCAACCGCACCGTGGGGATCATGAGCCAGGGGTTTACCCCCGAGGCCAGCACCCGCATCGCCCAGATAGTGCAGGAGGAGACCGGGGTCGGCGCAGTCGCCATCACGGATACCGACAAGATCCTCGCCTTCATCGGTATCGGCGAGGATCACCACAAGCCGGGTACCCCCATCACCTCCGCCATCACCATGCAGGCCATCGCCCAGAACAAGGTGCTGTTTGCCGACGGCAACAGCCAGCCCTACCGCTGCAGCATCTCGCCCCTGTGCCAGCTCGGCTCTGTGCTGGTGATCCCGCTGCACGGCGACGAGGGGGTGATCGGCACCATCAAGCTCTATGAACCCAAGAAGCGACTGTTTCTCAAGATCAACCACACCCTGGGGGAAGGGATCGCCAACCTGCTCTCCCAGCAGCTGCTGACCGGCCGGCTGGAGCAGCAGCAGCGGCTGCTGGTGCAGTCCGAGCTCAAGCTGGTGCAGGCCCAGATCAACCCCCATTTTCTGTTCAACACCCTCAACACCATCAGCGCCATCACCCGGCGCGAGCCCGAGCGGGCGCGTCAGCTGCTGCTCCACCTCTCCCTGTTCTTTCGCAAGAACCTCAAGCGCCAGAGCGGGCTGGCCACCCTGCAGGAGGAGCAGGAGCACTGCCAATCCTATCTGGAGATCGAGCTGGCCCGCTTTGGCGACCGGCTGACGGTGCAAAACGACATCCCGCCCGACCTCGCCGGCCTCAAGCTGCCGAGCTTCACCCTGCAGCCGCTGATTGAAAACGCCATCAAGCACGGCATCTCCACCCTGTTGGAGCAGGGGCGCATTCGCCTCTACACCGAGCAGACGGCGGATCGGGTCACCATTCACGTCGAAGACAATGCCGGCACCTGGCAGGAGAAACCGGCCGGTGACGGGCTCGGCATGACCCTGGTGGATCGGCGCCTCAAGAGCGCTTTTGGCAACCGCTACGGCCTGAGCGTCAGCTGCGAGCCCGACTGCTGGACCCGGGTCTCCGTCACCCTGCCCAGGGAGGCGCCATGATCCGGCCGTTGCACCACGCCAGTTTTGTCCCCCAGCCATGCAGGAGAACCCCATGATCCGCACCCTCATCGTCGATGACGAGCCGTATGCCCGCGAGGAGCTGATGCAGCAGCTGGCCGCCGAGCCCGATATCGAGCTGCTGGGGACGGCCGCCAACGCCATCGAGGCGCTGCCGCTCATTCAGCGGCTCAGACCCGACGTGGTGTTTCTCGACATCCAGATGCCAAAGCTGAGCGGCATGGAGCTGGTGGCCATGCTCGATCCCCTGCCCCGCATCGTGTTCGTGACCGCGTTTGACGACTACGCCATCCAGGCGTTCGAGGAGAACGCCTTCGACTACCTGCTCAAGCCGGTGGAGCCGGCCCGCCTCGCCAAGACGCTGGCGCGGCTGAGACAGGATCTCAGCCCGCAGCCCATGACGGCGATCGCCCCCGCCATTCGCCACATTCCGGGCTACCTGCACAACCGGGTGCGGCTGCTGCCCATCGAACAGGTGGAGTACGCCTTCTCCGATCTCGGCGGCGTGCACGTCGCCAGCCAGGGCGAGCTGTTTCACACCCAGCTCACCCTCAAATCGCTGGAAGAGAAGACCCCGCTGCTGCGCTGCCACCGCCAGTATCTGGTGGCCCCGACCGCCATCTTTGAAATCCGGCTGCTGGAGAATCAGCTGGCGGAGATAGTGACCCCGAGCGGTGCCCAGGTGCCGGTCAGCCGCCGCTACCTGAAGGAGTTGAAGGAGCAGCTCGGGCTGGAGTGAGCCGCGCGGTGTGAGCCGGATCACGGGCGCCAACCGCTCGGGTCGCCATACGGCCGCTCGCCCCTTTTTACCTGCCGTTAACAGTGCAAGCCCCTACACTGGCCGCGCACACCAAAAAATAACAAAGCAGGAGCGTAGCAATGATCTGGTTCTTCCTCTGTGTCGGCTTGTTGATAGCCGGCTACTTCGTATACGGCAAATTCATCGAGCGGATATTCGGGCCAAAACCCGAGCTGAAAACCCCCGCCATCACCATGGCGGACGGGGTGGACTATGTCCCCATGTCGGACAAGAAGGTCTACCTGGTGCAGCTGCTCAACATCGCCGGCGTCGGCCCCATCTTCGGCCCCATCCTGGGTGCCCTCTACGGCCCGGTCGCCATGCTGTGGATCGTGTTTGGCTGCATCTTCGCCGGCGCGGTTCACGACTACTTCTCCGGCATGCTGTCGGTGCGCGCCAAGGGTGCCTCTGTGCCGACCGTGGTCGGCGAGCACCTGGGCACCGCCGCCAAGCACTTCATGAACCTCTTTGCCGTGGTGCTGTTGATGCTGGTGGGCGTGGTGTTCGTGCTGAGCCCGGCGGGCCTCTTGGCCAACCTCACCTCCACCGACCTGGTCTACTGGATTGTGGCCATCTTCGCCTACTACATCCTGGCGACCATAGTCCCCATCGACAAGATCATCGGCCGCTTCTACCCCATCTTCGGCGCCCTGCTGGTGTTCATGTCGGTCGGCCTCATCATCGGCCTCATCGTCTCCGGCAAAGGCTTCTACAACACCGGGATGGACTTCTCCAACCTGCACCCGACCGAACTGCCGCTCTGGCCGCTGCTGTTCATCACCATCGCCTGCGGCGCCGTGTCCGGTTTTCACGCCACCCAGTCCCCGCTGATGGCGCGCTGCATGCAGAACGAGAAATCCGGCCGCTTCATCTTCTACGGAGCAATGATCGGTGAAGGCATCATCGCCCTCATCTGGTGCACCCTGGGGCTCTCCTTCTACGACAGCACAGAAGCGCTCAACGCCACCCTGGCAAGCGGCGGCCCCTCTGCCGTGGTGCACGAGGTCTCCACCAGCCTGCTCGGCACCGTCGGCGGCATCCTGGCCATCCTAGGCGTAGTGATCCTGCCCATCACCTCCGGTGACACGGCGTTTCGCAGCGCCCGTCTCATCGTGGCGGACTTCCTCAACCTGACCCAGAAGCCGATGGCCAAGCGACTGCTCATCGCCATCCCCATGTTCATCCTCGGTTTCATCATCTCCAAGGCCGAATTCGGGGTGATCTGGCGCTACTTCGGCTGGGCCAACCAGACCACCGCCGTGATGATGCTGTGGGCCGCCGCCGCCTACCTCGCCAAAGAGGGCAAGCTGCACTGGGTCTGCACCCTGCCGGCCATGTTCATGACCGCCGTGGTGTTCACCTATCTGGCCAACGCCCCCATCGGGTTCGGACTGGAGATGGGCGTCTCCACCCTCATAGGTCTGGCCAGCACTCTGGTGGTGACCGTCGCCTTCCTGATGAAGTTCAGACCCGCCCTGATCGGCAAGGCCAGCGAAAGCTGATCCACGCCAAACATGTCAGAAAAGGAGCCATAAAGGCTCCTTTTTTTGCTGCTAATTTCCCCTCACTGATGCCATACTCCCTGCGTAAGTCCTTGTCATGGATACGACTTTATGGACTCGCCCCAATAATACCGTCATCTATCTTGACGATTTCGAAGCCACTTAAGCTTCAGTACAACAAGATTGCTTAAGATTTCGGGCCCAACAGGATGGAAACCCGGTTGCTGGTTGTGTTGCAGAACCCGGGCTCCAATGACAATGCTGTGCGTCACGCCGGTGGAGGCATAAATGACACTCGATTATTTTGCTCTTGGTCTGCTTTTTTTTGTGGGTTTGGTCATCTTTTACGGGGTCATCGTCATTCACGACATTCCCTATGAAATAGCCAAGCATCGTCAGCATCCCCATCAGGATGCCATTCACGTGGCCGGCTGGGTCAGCCTGTTTACCCTGCACGTGCTGTGGCCCTTCCTCTGGATCTGGGCGACCCTCTACCGGGAGGATCGGGGCTGGGGCTTTACCCAGCGTATCGAGCGCGACGAGAAGCATCTCGCCGAGCTCAAGGATGAGGTCGCCGCCCTGCGCAGCCGCCTCGATCAGCTGACCCAAGAGAAGGAGTGATCATGGATCTCTTGCTGGTACTCACCTACACCGCCATCTGTGTAGCTGTCTTCAAAATCTTCCGCATCCCGCTCAACAAGTGGACCGTGCCCACCGCCGTGCTCGGCGGCGTGCTGCTCATCGGCACCCTCATCATGCTGATGAACTACAACCACCCCTACTCCGAGATGGCGCGCAACTACTACGTCTCCACCCCCATCGTTCCCCTGGTCAAGGGCCGGGTCAGCGAGGTCGCGGTCAAGCCGGACCAGAAGGTGAAGAAGGGTGACGTGCTGTTTCGTATCGACGACGAGCCGTTCCGCCAGCGCGCCGCGAGCCTGGAGGCCAGGGTCAGCTCCAACGAGGAGCACCTCAAATCCATCGAGGCGCGCATGCGCTCAGCCAAGCTCGACCGGGATCGCGCCGCCGAGCTGATGCGCCGCGGCATCGGCAAGCAGCGCGATCTGGACGTGACCCAGGCCAACGTCGACGATCTGGTCGCCCAGCTCGATCAGCAACAAGCCACCCTGGACGATGTACGGGCCCAACTGCGCGAAGCCAAGTACCAGCTCGACCAGACCGTGGTCTATGCCCCGAGCGACGGCCATGTGGTACAGCTGGCCCTGCGCCCGGGCATGATCGCCACTCCCTTCATGTATCGCCCTGTGATGACCTTCATCCACGAGGACGACAACGCCTACGTCGGCTGGTTCTGGCAAAACAGCATGCAGCGCCTGGCGGTAGGGGACGAGGCCGAAGTAGTCATCGACGGCATCCCCGGCAAGATCTTCAAGGGTGAAGTAGAAGCAGTGATCCCCGCCATCGCCTCGGGCAACGTGCAGGCCAATGCGGCGCTGATCGACCAGAGCTCGGCGGTGATCCCCGGCCGCCTGCCGGTGCGCATCAAGATCACCGACCCACGCTGGCAGGAGTATCAGGTGATAGCCGGCTCCAGCGGTCAGGCTGCCATCTACACCAAGCATTTCCATCACGTGGCCATCATGCGCAAGGTACTGCTGCGCATGGCCAGCTGGATGAACTACATCTTCCCCTTCCACTAAGCCGCAACGACGCAGCCAGCGGGCCGGCACCATGCCGGCCCGCTGTTTTTTGGCGCCAAGTTCCCTATAATGGCGCCACCCTGCTCCGCCCCTCGTCGACGTACCCAGCCTGCATGTTCGTTCTCAGACCCTACCAGACCGACGCCGTCAACGCCGTCATCAGCCACTTTCGCAAGCACCCGGATCCCGCCGTGGTGGTGCTGCCCACCGGGGCTGGCAAGAGTCTGGTGATCGCCGAGCTAGCCCGCAAGGCGCGTGGTCGGGTGCTGGTGCTGGCTCACGTCAAGGAGCTGGTGGAGCAGAACCACGCCAAGTACGAAGCCTGGGGGCTCAAGGCCGACATCTTCGCCGCCGGGCTCAATCGCAAGGAGGCCAGCGCCCAGGTGGTGTTCGGCTCGGTGCAGTCGGTGGCGCGCAATCTGGACGCCTTCGACGGCGCGTTTTCGCTGCTCATCATCGACGAGTGCCACCGGGTCTCGCTCGATGATGACAGCCAGTACCATCAGGTGTTAGGCCACCTCAAGGCCGCCAATCCGGCCCTCAAGATCCTCGGTCTCACCGCCACCCCCTATCGGCTCGGGCTGGGCTGGATCTACCGGCGCCACTACCACGGCATGGTCAAGAGCCACGGCGAGCGGCTGTTCGGCGACTGCGTGTTCGAGCTGCCGCTGCGCTTCATGGTCAAGAACGGCTACCTGACGCCGCCGCGCATGGTGGATGCCCCCATCGTTCACTACGACTTCAGCCGGCTGGTACCGCGGGAGAATGGCCTCTTCAGCGAGGCGGATCTCAACGGCGAGCTCAAGCGTCAGGAGCGGGTCACCCCCCATATCCTGAGCCAGGTACTGGAGTATGCCCGCGAGCGGCAGGGGGTGATGATCTTCGCCGCCACCGTCGAGCATGCCCGGGAAATTCACGGCCTGCTGGGTGCCAGAGGGGAGCTGGCGGCCCTCATCACAGGTGACACTCCGGGGCCGGAGCGCGACGCCCTCATCAGCGCCTTCAAGGCGCGCGAGCTCAAGTTTCTGGTCAACGTGGCGGTGCTCACCACCGGCTTCGATGCCCCCCACGTCGACCTCATCGTGATGCTGCGCCCCACCGAGTCGGTCTCCCTCTACCAGCAGATCGTGGGCAGGGGCTTGCGCCTGTCGCCCGGCAAGACCGATTGTCTGGTGCTCGACTACGCCGGCAACAACTTCAACCTGTTTGCCCCCGAAGTGGGGGAGCCCAGGCCCCATGCCGGCACCGAGCCGGTGCAGGTGCCCTGCCCCGCCTGCGGCTTTGCCAACACCTTCTGGGGCAAGACCGACGAGGATGGCAAGGTGATCGAGCACTACGGCCGCCGCTGTCAGGGGCTGTTTGAAGATGACGAGGGCAACCGCGAGGAGTGCGACTACCGCTTTCGCGCCAAGATCTGCCCCGCCTGCGGCAGTGAAAACGACATCGCCGCCCGCCGCTGCCAGAGCTGCGATCAACTGCTGGTGGACCCTGACGACAAGCTCAAGGAGGCGCTCAATCTCAAGGACTGCATGGTGATCCGCTGCGCGGGGCTGACCTTGACGGCCGGGCGCGGCAAACAGGGGGAGCGGCTGGAGGTGGTCTATCACGACGAGGATGGCCTCACCCTCAATGAGTACTTCGGATTTCACTCGGCAGGCGCACGGCGCTTGTTTCAACAGCACTTTGTGCGTCATCATTGGCCCGCCCCGGGGCTGGAGCCCGAATTTGCCACCCTGGCGAGCGTGCTGGCGGTAGAACACCAGTTTCGCCACCCCGATTTTGTCATCGCCCGCAAGTCAGGGCGCTTCTGGCAGATCAAAGAGAAGATTTTTGATTATGACGGCCGCTATCGCACCGCCAATTCACTGGCGTGATGGCGACCGGCATAAGGCGTATGAATTGCGTTGCCACGGCCGAACAGGCATCGGCGGGTACAACAAGGTTTGAGTTATCAGGGCCGGCCCACTGCCGGGCCCCTTCGTCACGTTAGAGGATGTTATGCAGCGGCTGTTGATTGGTTTTTGTGCTCTCTTTTCCCTGGCGGCCCAGGCCGCCCCGCTGACGCCCCCCCAGGGGGGCCAGTACGCCATCGTGGTGCAGGGCAACAACGGCATCGAGTTTGCCCGCCATGCGGATCAGATGATTGCCCCCGCCTCCACCATGAAGGTGCTCACCGCGCTGGCGGCCCGTCTCGAGCTCGGCGCCGACTTCCGCTTCGCCACCGACATCCAGGCCCAGCCTGGCGCCAAGCAGGGCAATGTCATCAACGGTGATATCTGGATCAACTTCGTCGGTGACCCCACCCTGTCACGGATGGACCTGCTGGCCCTGTTCAAGCAGCTTGGGGTCAACCAGATCAAGGGCAACGTCTACGTCAACACCGGCGCCTACAACGGCTACGAGCGCGGCAACGGCTGGTCCTGGGGAGATCAGACCCTCTGCTTCGCCGCGCCCGTCTCCTCGGTCATCATCGACAAGAACTGCGCCTACGCCACCATCACCGCCACCCAGATCGGCAAGCCGGCGGTGGGCAACGTGGCCACCGGGGTCCCCATTGGGGTTGGTGCCGACAACGTGGAGGTGATGAGCTATGGCGACATGGCGCGCCAGTTCTGTGCGCTGGAAGTGGACATGGCCAAGGGCAACTTCTACGAGCTCAAGGGCTGCATCACCCCGAACAAGGAGCCCCAGGGGCTGCGTTTCGCCATCCACGACGTGGAAGCCTGGGGCTGGGACAACATCCGCTGGGCCATGGACCGGGCCGGCATCAAGCATGACGGCCTGCTGCGCGTTACCCACAAGTCGCCGGACAATGCCGAAACCCTGGGTACCCACTACTCGGTCTCATTGCCGGTGATGCTGTCCAAGATGTTGAAGAAATCGGACAACCTCTACGCCGATACCTTCCTCAAGACCGTTGGCCGCCACTACTACAACAAGCCGGGCAGCTATCGCAGCGGCACCATGGCGGTGCGCGCCATCCTGACCAAGAACGGCATCGATCTGGGCAACGCCACCCTGGCCGACGGCTCGGGCCTCTCCGCCCACAACCTCATCAGCGCCCGCCAGATGCTGTCGGTGCTCAACTTTATCCAGAAAAATGACGCCGAACTCGGTCTCATCAAGCTGCTGCCAAGCTCCCAGGTGGACGGCACCCTGGCCTGGCGGCGCAGCGTCACCGCCCCCATGATGAAGAACAAGGTGCACGCCAAGACCGGCACCATCACCGGCACTTCCAACCTGGTGGGCTTCATCGACACCGCCGGCGGCCAGCGCAAGGCGTTTGTGATGTTCCAGCGCGGCCTGTCACAGGATCCGGCCACCCACGAGCGCTACCGCGCCAGCAAGGCCCCCTGGCCCTGGACCGTGTTCGAGAAAGGGGTGCTGGAGAGCATCTACCAGCAGCAGCCGATCCAGATCGCCGATGAGGGTTGATCCGCTGCGAGGTGAGTGACGATGACGGCCGGCGCAGTGCGCCTTATCGAAGATGGCGAACGGCCGTATCGACAATTTCCACTTTGACTAGCCACGAGGCGGGGCTATCCTGTGCCCAGCCTCAAATGAATGGAGAGAGAACATGTTTGCAGTGATTTTTGGTCGTCCCGGTTGCCCCTATTGTGTCCGTGCCAAGCAGATTGCCGAGCAGCTGGTTGAACAGCGTGACGATTTCAAATTCCGCTACGTGGACATCCACGCCGAGGGCATCACCAAGGAAGATCTGGCCAAGAGCGCCGGCAAGCCGGTCAATACCGTGCCGCAAATCTTCCTGGACGAACAGCACATCGGTGGCTGCACCGATTTCGAAGCCTATGCCAAAGAGAACCTGGGTCTCTACCAGTAAGCTCACGTTGTAAAAAAGGCGCCATCAGGCGCCTTTTTTCATGGTCGTTCCCCAGCGTCACTCCGCCACCGGGCTGAAGCGGCTCACCACCTGACCCTGATGCTCGATCCACTCCATGAACATGACCATGGGACGGGCATAGACGGCGCCATCCTGCTCCGATTGATAGACCACCAACTGCTCCCCGGTCTCGGTGTGCAGGGCCAGGGTCAGCACCTGATAATAACCACCCTTGAAGTGACGATAACGACCGGCAGCGGGGGCTTGCATGATGACTTCTCCATGGTGTGGGTACGGGGTCCGGACAGGCCTGGCAGCGCGCGTCAGCTCCTGTTTTTGGCCGCCGTGGGCAAAAAGAACGGCATTTTTCACGCAAGCCAATCGTGCCAGCGAGCGTGAATATTTCAACACAGTCGGGTAGCTTTGTTAATGAGCCCCTCATCTTTCACTGGATAACCTTGGTTAACACAAACGATCGTGCTGAATTTAACGTTTTAGCAACCCTGTTTCAGGGCTAAAAATCAGGGAATTCTACTAAAAAGAGGATTGTTCTAGCATTCAATTCTGTGAAGAATAGGGGAAAAGAAATTTGATACTAAAAACCGCCTTTTTCGCCAACGCGTCCCCATGGGGAAGGAATCACAGTCACCATGTTCACAATCGACAAGTCGCACAAGCTCGACGATGTCTGCTATGACATCCGCGGCCCGGTGCATAAAGAAGCTCGCCGTCTCGAAGACGAAGGCCACCGCATCATCAAGCTCAACATCGGCAACCCGGCCCCGTTCGGCTTCGAGGCACCGGAAGAGATCATCAAGGATGTGATCCTCAACATGCCCCAGAGCCAGGGCTACTGCGACTCCAAGGGGCTCTTCTCCGCCCGCAAGGCGGTGATGCAGTACTACCAGCAGAAAGGGATGCGCAAGGTCGACATCGACGACATCTACATCGGCAACGGCGCCAGCGAGCTCATCGTGATGGCGATGCAGGCGCTGCTCAACAACGGCGACGAGATGCTGGTGCCCTCCCCTGACTACCCGCTCTGGACCGCGGCAGTGACCCTCTCCGGCGGCCATGCGGTGCACTACCGCTGCGACGAAGGGGCCGACTGGTATCCGGATCTCGACGACATCCGCGCCCGCATCACCCCGCGCACCCGCGGCCTGGTGCTGATCAACCCCAACAACCCGACCGGCGCCGTCTACGGCAGCGAGTTCCTGCTGGAGGTGATCGAGATCGCCCGCCAGCACAACCTCATCATCTTCGCCGACGAGATTTACGACAAGATCCTCTACGACGACATCTCCCACACCAGCGTCTGTACCCTGTGCGACGATGTGATGGTGGTGACCTTCAACGGCCTCTCCAAGGCTTACCGTGCCTGCGGCTTCCGTCAGGGCTGGATGGTCATCACCGGGCCCAAGGGCCGTGCCAAGGGCTACATAGAGGGGCTGGAGATGCTGGCCTCCATGCGGCTGTGTGCCAACGTGCCGATGCAGCACGCCATCCAGACCGCCCTTGGCGGCTACCAGAGCATCAACGAGCTGATCCTGCCGGGCGGGCGCCTGCGCCGCCAGCGTGACAAGGCCTGGGAGCTTTTGAACGAGATCCCCGGGGTCTCCTGCGTCAAGCCCAAGGGAGCGCTCTACATGTTCCCGCGCCTCGATCCCAAGGTGTATGACATTCGCGACGACCAGAAGATGGTGTTTGACCTGCTGCAGCAGGAGAAGCTCTTGCTGGTGCAAGGCACCGGCTTCAACTGGCCGGCCCCGGATCACTTCCGGCTGGTGTTCCTGCCCCGGGAAGAGGAGCTGGAAGAGGCCATCGGCCGCCTCGCCCGCTTCCTCAAAGGCTACAAGCAGTAACCGCAACGCGACGTCTGCCCTGGCCTGTGGCTCGCCAGCAGCAGGCCGACCATAAAAAATCCGAAGCGGTCTGCACCGCTTCGGATTTTTTTATGGCGAGAGAGTCCCGTCGCAAGGCCCGCGTTGTGGGCTATTTCTCCCCGGTGGCCACTTCGGCAGGCGGCACGGCGGGGGCCTGATACCACTGCTCGCGGGGCACCAGCACCGCCTGCTCCGGCTGAGCCACGAAATTGGGGGACATGATCTGCACCCCGAACTCGTTGAACACATCCTGGATGTGGCCGTGCAGTTCGGTTCTGACCGGACCGGGCAACAGCCCCTCTTTCATCCGTACCTGCAGCTCGTACTCCACGTACCAGTCCTGCAGATTGAGCTGACGCACCAGCGGGGCCTGCCCCTGATTGATCAGCTGGCAGCGCCTGGCCGCCAGCTCCAACATGGCGTGCACCTGACGCCATGGGGTGTCATAGCCGATGGTGACCTTGGTGAGCAGGGCAATGCCCTTGTCGCTTGCCAGTCGGCTCAGGTTGGTCACCTTGCCCCCCACCACCACGGCGTTGGGCAGGGTCACCTCGTGATCGTGACGCGTCACCAGCTTGGTCGAGAGGGCGCTCAGTTCGGTGACGACCCCCTCCACCTCCCCAATCTGCACCAGATCCCCCGGCCGCAGGGCCCGCGAGTAGATCAGCACCAGGCCGCTCATGGCATGGTTCATGATCCCGGCCGAGCCCAGGGTCACCATCAGACCGAAGAAGACGCTCACCCCCTTGAAGGCGTCCGAATCGGCCCCCGGCAGATAGGGATAGGCGACGGTCAGGGCAAACAGCCAGATCACCACCGAGAGCAGACGGCGGGTCGCCCCTATCGTCTCGGAGTGCAGCCCCTGTACCCGGAAATGGCCGCGCTCGATGCGCGCGAAGATGACCGCCAGCATACGGATGAACAGCTTGGTCAGCACGAAGATGACCAGCACGGTCGCCAGTCCTGGCATGGCGGCGATGATCCCGCCCAGGATGTTGCTGCACAGCTCCAGCAGGGAGGAGCCCAGCTGATCGCTCCAGATCCGGGTATGCGGGAACAGCCCCAGCACATAGGTGAGCCAGCCATAGGTAAGCAGCAAAATCACCAGCCAGGTGAGCACGCCGATGACGCGGATCTCCAGGTTGCCGAGCACCTGGCGCCATTGATGGGGGATCAGCCCCTTCTGTTGCAGCAGGTTGTTGGCGAACCAGCGACGTGCCCGCTGGAGCCCCCGTCGCAGCAGTTGCACCACCATCAGAAACAGCAGGGTCACCAGCAGCGTCTTGCCTGCCGCCTTGAGCAGGTAGGTGTTGGAGTGCAGCTCCAGCACCTTGACCCGCACATTTTCCAGCCGCAGCCGCACCCGCTCTGCGGCCTGATCCAGGGTCAGCTCATCGAGCCACTCCAGATCTTTTTCCAGCAACACCAGCAGGTGCTTGTCATTGAGCCTGAACTCCCTGGCCTCCTGACCGAGGCGGGTCGAGCTGACCACGGTCACCGGATGGGTCAGATCCTCGGGCTGCAGCTGCCTTACCCGCTCCTTGACGATCCGCACCCGGGCCGCCCCGTCCAGGCGACCGAATTTCGCCTGCAGCATCACTATGGGTTCGTGAAACAGGGTCAGGGTCTGAGCCTGCTCCTGCTCGGTCGGCTCCAGTCTCGGTTCCGCGGCCCACCCGCTATCGACCATGAGCAGGGCCAGCAGCATCCCTGCCAGCCTGATGATCCTTCTGTGCCCCATAACCTCTCCCTCGTGACCGTCAGGTTTCATCATGATGACCACGTTTGGCAACGGACGGGGCAACGGCCCCCTATCCCTCTCCTGGCGTCATCCATGACACATAGGGCTCATCGCCCTCGCTTGCAAAAAGTCGAGTCATAACAAAGATCACCAGCAGTAATAGCACTGCAGTCGAGGCGGCGAAAGGGGCGACATCGCATTCTGCCACTGTGCTCACTTCGCCGGTCTGGCGCCTCAGTCAGGACTCATATTGATATGCTGCCAGAGGCACGCATAAAAATGAACGCCATGGCGTTCCCTTCCTGAACCATCGCGCGTCAAGGTGGCGAGCCAGCGGCGGCCTTTCACCCTGCTCTGCGCGACATGAGTAAACAACAGGGCCGCTCACCCCCGGCTGAGCGGCCCTGTTTCATCGAAATGGCGTTCTGCTTATCACCCCTGTAGCAGGGCCCCGGCCACCAGCACCGCCATGGTGATGAGGGCCACCCCTATGATGAAGGGCAACACCCAGCGCACGAAGCGGTCGTAGGGGATCCTGGCGAGCGCCAGCCCCGCCACCAGGTGGGCGGCGGTGGGGGCGAACAGGTTGATCCAGCCGGAGGCGGACTGGTAGGCGGTGATCACCAGATCCCGCGAAATGCCGGAGAAGTCAGCCAGCGGCCCCATCAGCGGCATGGAGACAGTCGCCAGCCCCGAGGTGGAGGGGATGAAGAAGCTCAGGATGATGTGCACCAGATAGGCCATCAGGATGAACACCGACGAGGAGAGCCCGCTCACCAGCCCCTCGGCCCAGTGCAGTATGGTGTCGATGATGACCCCATGCTCCATCACCACATAGATGCCGCGCGCCACCGCTACCACCAGCGCCACCCCGATGAGATCCCGCGCCCCGTTCAGAAAGGTTGCCACATAGTTGGACTCCGGCATCCGGTTGATCAACGCAATCAGGATGGAGGCGCTGAAGAAGAGGGTGGAGAGCTCGTCGAACCACCAGCCCAGGGTAGGCAGCAGGTCGATCCCCAAATCCGACCAGGGCACCACCGCATAGATCATCAGCAGGAAGGTGCCGAAGAAGACCAGCATGGTGAGCTTCTGCTTGCCGCTAAAAGCGAGGTTGCCGCTCTTCATCTGGGAGAACTCGTCGTCATAGGCGATGTCGGCCAGCACGGAGCGGGACTTGTCCTGCTGCACCTGCCTGGCGTAGCGCATCACGAACCAGGAGGCGAAGATCACCAGCAGCAGCCATTGCACGACCCGCAGGCCAATCCCCTCACCGATGGGCATGCCGGCAAAACCGGAGGCGATGCCGGTGGCAAACGGGTTGACGGTGGAGGCGAGCACCCCGACCCCGGAGCCGAGCAAAATGATGCCCGCCGCCACCATGCGATCGAAGCCCGCCGCCATCATCACCGGCACGATCAGCGCCCAGAAGGCCACCGTCTCCTCCGCCATGCCAAAGGTGGAGCCGCCAAGGGCAAACAGGGCGATCAGCACCGGAATGAGCAGCCGCTCGCGCCCGGCAAAGGCACGGACGATGGCCCCCACCCCGGCATCAAGCGCCCCGCTCTGCATGGTCACCGCCAGAAAGCCGCCGATGATGAGCACGAACAGCGCCACGTCGGCCGCCTTGTGAAAGCCCTGAATGGGGGCCTTGAGCACATCGAATACCCCCTGCGGCTGGGAGGGAAGCTCGGTGTAGCTGCCTGGCACCGGCAACAGCCGCTCGTCGCCGCTGTAATCGGCCACGGCCGCCGCCGCCACCGGCTGCTGGCTCTTGGCGGTCACATAGTTGTATTTGCCCGCCGGCAGCACCCAGGTGAGGGCCGCCATCAGGGCGATGATGATGAAAAGCAGGGTGTAAACCGTGGGGAGTTGGCGCTTCTTGGGCGCCTCGTTTGGAGTGGTCATAGCTTCCGTACCTCGGCAATGCCGTCATGTGATCCGATCACCGCCAGACTAGCGGGTTTGATATGGGAAAAAGGTGATCGCGGATAATAAAATTTCGCAACCTGGCGGGATTTTTGCCAAAAAAACAGGGCCCCGCGGGGCCCCGTTTTCACTTGGGTCAGACTCAGAGTTCGACCACGTCGAACTGCACGTCCGGATTCACGTCCGCGTCGTAATCCACCTCGTCCAGCCCGAAACCGAACAGGCGCAGGAACTCCTGCTTGTAGCCGGTGTAGTCGGTCAGATCCGAGAGGTTCTCGCTGGTGATGGACGGCCACAGGTCGCGGCAGGTCTGCTGTACGTCTTCGCGCAGCTCCCAGTCATCCATGCGGATGCGGGCCTGCTCGTCCAGCGTCAGATCGGCGCCGTACAGACGGGTGCGCATCATGCGATCCACCTGCTCCATGCAGCCCTCGTGAATGCCCTTCTCCTTCATGATCTTGAAGGCCATGGAGATGTAGAGCGGCATCACCGGAATGGCGCTTGATGCCTGGGTCACCACGGATTTGAGCACGGCCACGTGGGCGGTGCCGCCCTTGGCAGCCAGATCGCCACGGATGGCGGCGGCGGCGCGGTCCAGATCTTCCTTGGCGCGGCCCAGGGTGCCATGCCAGTAGATGGGCCAGGTCAAGTCGGTACCGATGTAGGAGTAGGCCACGGACTTGGCGCCGTCGGCCAGCACGCCCGCATCGCGCAGGGCGGCCATCCACAGCTCCCAATCCTGACCGCCCATGACGGTGATGGTGTTCTGGATCTCTTCCTCGTTCGCCGGCTCGACGGTGGCGGTGATGATCTGATCCTTGTTGGTGTCGATGGCGGTGGTGGTGTAGACCTCGCCGATGGGCTTGAGGGCAGAGCGCACCACTTCACCGGTTTCCGGCATCTTGCGCACCGGCGAGGCCAGGGAGTAGACCACCAGATCAATCTGACCCAGATCCTGCTTGATGAGCTCGATCACTTTGGCGCGGCATTCGTTGGAGAAGGCATCGCCGTTGACGCTTTTCGCGTACAGGCCTGCCTCTTTGGCGGCCTTGTCGAAGGCGGCGGAGTTGTACCAGCCGGCGGTACCGGTCTTGGTTTCGCTGCCCGCTTTTTCAAAGAAGACGCCGAGGGTGGCGGCGCCGGAGCCGAAGGCGGCGGCAATGCGAGACGCCAGGCCATAACCTGTGGAGGCACCGATCACCAGCACCTTCTTGGGACCATTCTCGATGGTGCCCTTGGCCTGGGTATAGGCAATCTGACGACGAACATTGGCTTCGCAACCGACCGGGTGAGTGGTGGTGCAGATAAAGCCGCGAACCTTGGGTTTGATGATCATGTGTTGTCTCTTATCCGTTTGATGGATGAAATCGGGGCATAAGATACCTCATCTTGCCGCGATAAGGTGCTCTGATGTGTTGAATCGCAGGGAAAATGAGCAAATGGAGGGATAAAAACCGCCGCCGCCCCTCCTACCGTCACGCCCTCAGGCGGACTTGCCCCGTTCCCCCTGTTGCCGCTCACCCGCATGGAACAATAAATAATGACAAAACAAGCAGTTCCCCCCAATGGCCAAGGCGATGGCCAAAGAACCTGTACTAGTATTCAGACGGTCGGTTATTGTCATGAAGAGCCTCACAAGGGTCTTAACAAGGAGCTCCGCCATGTTTTGGAATCGCACGGGAAATCACGACAAGAGTGAACAAGCGGCAAAGATCGCAGCACTCGGCGCCTTTGAGCAGGCTATCCAGTCACGGCTGCCCTATATCGAATTCACCCCGGAGGGGGTCATCACCTTCGTCAACGATCGCTTTCTCGCCATCGTGGGCTACGGCCGGGAGGAGGTGATCGGCAAGCACCACAGCTCCCTCTGCTTCCCCGACGATGTCAACACCCGGGAATACGAGCAGCTATGGCAGGAGCTGCGGCGGGGAGAGTCGCGCAGCGGCCGCTTCATCCGTCAGGCCAAATCGGGCAAGGCGGTCTGGCTCGAAGCCAGTTACTTCCCGATCCTCCTCGATGGCAAGGTGAGCAAGGTGGCCAAGGTGGCCTCCAACGTCAGCGAGCAACAATCCACCCTGGAGCGCACCCAGGCGCTGCTGACGGCACTGGACAAGTCCCTGGCCGTCATCGACTTCCAGCCCGATGGCACCGTCATCACCGCCAACCAGAACTTCCTGCACTGTTTTGGCTACCGGCTGGACGAGGTGGTGGGTCAGCCCCACCGCATGTTCTGCGACGAGGAGTTTTATCAGCAGAATCCCAACTTCTGGCGGGATCTCGGATCCGGCGCAATCCAGTCCGGGCTCTTCATGCGCCGCGGCCGCCACGGCGAGAAGATCTGGCTGGAGGCCACCTACAACCCCATCTTCAACCACGAGCGCAAGGTGGTGAAGATCATCAAGCTGGCGAGCGACATCAGCGAGCGGGTGGAGAAATCCATCTCGGTGCGCGAGGCGGCCCAGAAAGCCTGCGCCATCGCCGGTGAGACCGTCTCGAGCGCCGCCAAAGGGCGGGAGGTGATCGACAAGGTGCTGGAAACCTCGGCCCACATCAATAGTTCGGTCAGCGAGGTCACCCGGCAGATAGAGAACCTCAACCAGCAGTCGAGAAGCATAGAGTCCATCATCTCCACCATCAGCAGCATCGCGGATCAGACCAACCTGCTGGCGCTCAATGCGGCCATCGAGGCGGCCCGCGCCGGCGAGCAGGGCCGCGGATTTGCGGTGGTGGCAGACGAAGTGCGCCAGCTGGCGGCCAGAACCTCCACCTCCACCGGCGAGATCGTCTCCGTCATCCGGCTTAACTCCGACATCACCTCCAGGATCACCCAGACCGTCTCTGTGGTATCGGAAAAGGCGATGGCAGGTCAGGCCCAGGCCGACATCATCGCCGGCGTCATTCAGGAGATCATCGAGGACGCCAACTCCGTCTCGGAGACGGTCAAAGGGCTCTCCATCTAGCCATTTCGTCCACGACAGACAGGCGACGCTGGTGCGTCGCCTGTTTGCTTTGTCTCCTGTGTTACCCGCCTGCATTCGATGGGGAGCCCCGCCCGTTACCCCTCGGCGGTGACGGCCTGCGCCCCCTTGCGCCTGGCCGGCAGTTGCCCCAGCGCGATGCCCAGCAGCACGGCGCCACAGGCCACCCATTGCAGGGCATTGAGGGTCTCCCCCAACAGCAGGTAGGCCAGCAGCAGGGTAAACACCGGGATGAGATTGACGTAGGCTGCCGCCAGCGTCACCTTCACCTGGGTCACCGACCAGTTGTAGAGCAGGTAGGCCCCGAGCGTCACGCAGGCACCGAGAAAGACGATGACCGCCATGTCCTGCCAGGCCCAGTCTGCAGGCCAGGGCTCGCTGAAGGCGAAGGGGGCGAAGAAGAGGGTGCCGACAAAGGCCTGCAGGGCGGTCAGGGTCAGCACGCTGTAGCGGCTGCAGAGCTTCTTGAACACCACCGAGTAGGTGGCGGCGCAGAACATGGCCGCCATCTCCAGGCTGTTGCCAAGCAGGGCGTTGGGGGCAGACTCATCGGCTCCGCTGCCAAAACCGAGCAGGGCGATGCCGAAGATGGCCACGGCAAAGCCGAGCAGCTGGCGGCGACTCACCCGCTCCCCGATCAGCAAAAAGGCGACCAGGGCCACCACCAGCGGCAGCAGGGCGCAGACCATGCCCGCCTGGCCGGCGCTGGTGTAGCGCAGGGCGTTGACCTCCAGCAGAAAATAGAGACAGGGCTCCAGCGCCCCCATCAAGGCCAGCCAGCGCCAATCCCCTGGCTGGTAGCGAAAATTGCCGAGATAGCGGTAGCAGCACAGCCAGCAGAGCGCCGCCACGCTCATGCGCATGAAGAGCACCTGGCCGAAGCCCCAGACCCCCAGCACGTGCTTGAGCGCGATGAAGGAGCTGGACCAGAGCAGCATCGCCAGAGTCAGGGTAAAAATGGGTAAAGGGCGCACGTTTCCTCCATGAAATTGGCTATTTGAATAATAACCATGCGGCCTTGCGGTTGTTAAAAGGCACCTAAAATCAGATAATACCGCCGCCTTCAAACCGGATAACCAACCTGCAATGACTGAGTACCTGCTTTTACTGGTCGGCACCGTGCTGATCAACAACTTCGTGCTGGTGAAGTTCCTCGGCCTGTGCCCCTTCATGGGCGTCTCCGGCAAGCTGGAAACCGCCATCGGCATGGGGTTGGCGACCACCTTCGTGATGACCCTGGCCAGCGCCTGTTCCTATCTGATGGAACACTATATCCTGATCCCGCTGAACATCGCCTACCTGCGCACGCTCGCCTTCATTCTTGTGATCGCCGTCGTGGTTCAGTTTACCGAGATGGTTATCCGCAAGAGCAGCCCCACCCTCTACCGTCTGCTTGGCATCTTCCTGCCGCTCATCACCACCAACTGTGCCGTGCTGGGGGTGGCGCTGCTCAGCATCAACGAGCACCACAACTTCATCCAGAGCATCATCTACGGCTTTGGTGCCGCCACCGGCTTCTCGCTGGTTCTGATCCTGTTTGCCGCCATGCGTGAGCGCCTGGTGGCCGCCGATGTTCCCACCCCGTTTCGCGGCGTCTCCATCGCCATGATCACCGCCGGCCTGATGTCGCTGGCCTTTATGGGCTTTACCGGCCTCATCAAGATATAGCGCTATGACTCACATACTCTTTGCCGTTCTGGTGTTGGCTCTGCTGGCTCTGGCCTTCGGCATCATCCTGGGCTTTGCTGCCGTCAAATTTCATGTGGAAGCCGATCCCATCGTCGATCAGCTCGACGCCCTGCTGCCGCAAACCCAGTGCGGCCAGTGCGGCTACCCGGGCTGCAAGCCCTACGCCGAGGCACTGGCCAATGGCGACCAGATCAACAAGTGCGTGCCAGGTGGCGATGCCACCATGCGCAAGATTGCCGACCTGATGGGGGTCGAACCCCAGCCGCTGGGCGGCGCCGAGGCCGCCGCCCCCATCAAGAAAGTCGCCTTCATTCATGAAGATCAATGCATCGGCTGCACCAAGTGCATCCAGGCCTGCCCGGTCGACGCCATCGTCGGCGCCACCAAGGCGATGCACACCGTCATTGCCGACGAGTGCACCGGCTGCGATCTCTGTGTCGATCCCTGCCCGACCGACTGTATCGAAATGATCCCGGTGCCGACCACGGTCGACAACTGGAAGTGGGATCTGGCCAACGTCGCCATTCCGGTCAAGATAGTGGAATAAGTAACCATGCAGTCCTTACTCGAACGCATCAAAGCCGGCACTCTGTGGGATTTTCACGGCGGCATTCACCCTCCCGAAAACAAAGACCAATCCAGTCTCACCCCGGTGGTGGACGCCGGTCTGCCACCCCAGCTCATCATCCCGGTGCGCCAGCACGCGGGCCCGGCCGGCGACCTGCTGGTACGGGTCGGCGACAAGGTCAAGAAAGGCCAGCCGCTCACTCGCCATGACAAGGGGCGTTTCGTGCCGGTGCACGCCTCCACCTCCGGCACCATCACCGCCATCGGTCACCACACGGTGGCTCACCCCTCGGGTCTCGACGATCTCTGCATCACCCTCACCCCGGATGGCGAAGATGCCTGGGGTGAACGTCAGGGTCGCAGCGACTACTGGAATCTGGAGCGGGGCGAGCTGCTCGAGCGCATCCAGCAGGCCGGCATCGCGGGCCTCGGCGGTGCCGTGTTCCCGACCCACAGCAAGCTTGATGGCCGCGGTCAGCTGACCGAGATCCTGATCGTCAACGGGCTGGAGTGCGAGCCCTACATCACCACCGATGACCGGCTGATGCAGGAGTATGCCGACGAGATCATGGACGGCATCCGGGTGCTCAAGCACCTGCTCAAGCCCAAACTGACCCTGATCGGGGTGGAAGACAACAAGCCGGCCGCCATCGGTGAGCTGACCCGTCATGCCACGGACGAAGACGTACTGGTCAAGACGGTGCCCACCAAGTATCCCTCGGGCGGAGCCAAGCAGACCATCGAGCTGCTCACCGGCCGCCAGGTTCCCAAGGGGGGCCGCGCCGTGGACATGGGCATCATGGTGCTCAACGTGGCCACCGTGTTTGCCATCAAGCGCGCCATCATCGACGGCGAGCCGCTCATCTCCCGCATCGTCACCCTCACCGGCGACGCCTTCAAGAAACCGGGCAACGCCTGGGTGCTGCTGGGCACCCCGGTGCGCTGGTTGCTGCAGCGTTTCGAGCTGCAGCCCGAGGCGGATCAGCGGGTGATCATGGGCGGCCCCATGATGGGCTTCACCCTGCCCCATGCCATGGTGCCGGTAGTCAAGGCCACCAACTGCCTGCTCTCCCCCACCCGGGCCGAGCTGCCGCCGCCCGGTCCGGAGCAGGCCTGCATTCGCTGCAGCGCCTGTGCCGATGCCTGTCCGGCCAACCTGCTGCCCCAAGAGCTCTACTGGTACAGCCGGGCCAAGGAGTACGACAAGGCCGAGGGGCTCAACTTGTTCGACTGCATCGAGTGCGGCGCCTGTGCCTGGGTCTGCCCAAGCGAGATCCCGCTGGTGCAGTACTACAAGATTGCCAAGGATGACATCCGCGAGGCGCGTGCCGAAGCCGAGAAGGCCGAGCGCGCCAAGCAGCGCTTCGAGGCCAAGCAGGCCCGCTTCGAACGGGAAAAAGCCGCCCGCGAAGCCCGCCATGCCGAGGCTGCCGCCCAGCGACGCCAGGCCATGACGGCGGCCGGCGGAGACGATCCGGTGGCCGCCGCACTGGCCCGCATCAAGGCCAAGCAGGACGCAGCACCCGTTGGTGCCAGCGAACTCGCGCCGGACAACAGCGCCATGATTGCCGCCCGCGAGGCGCGCAAGCAAGAGGCCATCGCCCGCCGCGCCGCCAAGGCGGCCGCCAGCGAGCCCGACTCGGCCCAGGCCGATGCACCGGCAACGGACGGGCAGGATGCCAAGAAAGCGGCGATTGCGGCAGCACTGGCACGTGCCAAGGCCAAAAAAGCAGCTCAGGAGCTAGGCGAAGCAGCGGCTGTGGATAGCCCTGCTGCAGCGCCGCAGCCTAACTCAGCTGCCGATACGGATCCCAAAAAGGCCGCCATTGCTGCCGCCATCGCCCGTGCCAAAGCCAAAAAAGCCGCCAGCACGCAAGGTGATGAAGCGGCTGCGGATATTCCTGCAGCAGCGCCCCAGTCTGACCCCGCTGCCGATACGGATCCCAAGAAGGCCGCCATTGCGGCTGCCATTGCCCGCACCAAGGCCAAGAAGGCCGCTCAGGCGCAAGGGGACGCAGCCGTGGCCGAAAGTGAAGAGGCTGCCGTGGCAGCCCCTGCAGCAGCGCCGCAGCCTGACTCAGTCGCCGATGCTGATCCCAAGAAGGCGGCTATCGCTGCTGCCATCGCCCGCGCCAAGGCAAAGAAGGCTGCTCAGGTGCAAGGGAACATAGCCGAGACCGAAGGTGAAGAGGCCGCCGTGGCAGTCCCTGCCGCAGCGCCGCAGCCTGACTCAGCCGCCGAGGTCGACCCCAAGAAGGCGGCCATTGCTGCCGCCATCGCCCGTGCAAAGGCCAAGAAGGCCGCTCAGGCACAAGGTGAGGAGGCCGTTGCCAAGCCCGCAGAGGTGCAAGACGAGGAGGCCACTGCCAAGCCCGAGGTGACCACCGTAGCTGCACCGGCTGCCGATGCACCGCAACCAGCCGCCGATGCGGATCCCAAGAAAGCGGCCATTGCCGCCGCCGTGGCCCGTGCCAAGGCCCGCAAACTGGCGGCCGAAGCAGCAGCCCAGGCCTCTCCTTCTCCATCGACCGACAAGAGCCACTGATCCATGTTCAATATTGCGAGTGCGCCGTTTGCCCACAACCGCAAACAGACCCAAACCTTGATGTTGCTGGTGATCCTGGCCTGCCTGCCCGGTTTTCTGGCGCAGAGCTGGTTCTTTGGTTGGGGCACCCTGATCCAGATCCTGCTGGCGCTGGTCACAGCGCTGGGTTCGGAGGCGCTGGTGCTGCGCTTGCGCGGACGCCCTGTCAAACCGGCCCTGCTGGATGGCAGCGCGGCCCTGACCGCCGTGCTGATCGGTCTCTCCCTGCCGCCGCTGCTGCCTTGGTGGATGCTGGTGCTGGGCACGGCGTTTGCAATCATCATCGCCAAGCACCTCTATGGCGGGCTGGGTCAAAACCTGTTCAACCCCGCCATGGTGGCCTATGTGCTGCTGTTGGTCTCCTTCCCGGTGCAGATGACCAGCTGGTTGCCGCCCTCCAGCATCGCCGCCTATGACATCGGCTTTGGCGATGCGGCCTCGGTGATCTTCACCGGCTTCAGCCTCGACGGTTACAGCATGGCGCAGCTCAAGCAGGGGGTGGATGGGCTGACCATGGCCACGCCGCTCGACACCCTGAAAACCGGGTTGACTCAGGGCCTCACCGCCGGCGAGGTGATGACCCACACCGTCTTCGAAGGCTGGGGCGGCATCGGTTGGAGCTGGGTCAACCTCGGTTACCTGCTGGGCGGCCTGTTCCTGCTACAGCAGAAGGTGATCAACTGGCGCATTCCGACTGCCGTGCTGGGCTCATTGCTGCTGGCCGCCACCCTGGGCTATCTGGCAACCCCGGATGCCACTGCCACTCCCATGCTGCACCTGTTCAGCGGTGCCACCATGCTCGGGGCTTTCTTCATTGCCACCGACCCGGTGAGTGCCAGTACCACCCCACGCGGCCGCCTAGTCTATGGTGTGCTCATCGGCGTGCTGGTCTATGTCATCCGTCGTTTTGGCGGCTATCCGGATGCCTTCGCCTTTGCCGTGCTGCTGGCCAACCTGTGCGTACCGCTGATCGACAGCCTGACCCGCCCGAAAGTCTACGGAGCCCGTCGCAAATGACCCTCGCGCACACCTCACCCTCAGGAATGATGCAATGTTAAAGAGCATGCGCAAAAACGGCGTCACTCTCGCCCTGTTTGCCCTCGCCTGCACCGCCGTGGTGGTGCTGACCAACGAGCTGACCCAGGGGCGGATCGCCCACCAGCAGCAGCTGGAGAAGCTGCGCACCCTCTCCGCCCTGCTGCCGGAGGGGAGCTATGACAACGATCTGGTCGCCAGCTGCAAGCTGGTACAGAGCAGACGCTATCTGGGCAGCGACCAAGCCATGCCGCTCTACACCGCGACCAAGCAGGGCGAAATCACCGGCTACGCGCTGGAAACCGTGGCTCCCGACGGCTACAGTGGGGCCATTCGCCTCATCGTGGGCACCGATGCCAAGGGCGCCGTGAGCGCGGTGCGGGTGTTGGTCCACAAGGAAACCCCCGGCCTTGGCGACAAGATCGAGCTGAAGAAATCGGACTGGATCAACAGCTTCGTCGGCAAGTTTCTCAGCCACGACAACGAAGCCAGCTGGGCCGTGAAGAAAGACGGCGGCGAGTTCGACGCCTTCACCGGCGCCACCATCACCCCCCGGGCGGTGGTCAAGGCGGTGAAGAACCTGTTGCTGCTGCAACAGGAGCACCCAGAGTTGCTGCGCGACGCCCCCGCCTGTGACGCCACCCCCTAACGCCGGAGCACAAGCTATGGAACAAGTCGATGTGATTGACGGGCAGAGCCCGCTCAGCGAGAGCAATGGCCGCCGCGAAGAGCTCAAGGAGCTGATGCTGCAGGGGCTGTGGAAGAACAACCCCTCCCTGGTTCAGGTGCTGGGTCTGTGCCCCACCCTGGCGGTCTCCTCCACCTTCACCAATGCGCTGGGGCTCGGCCTTGCCACCATGGCGGTGCTGGTCAGCTCCAACCTCGCCATCTCGCTGGTGCGCAACCTGGTGCCCAAGGATATTCGCATCCCGGTCTACGTGATGATCATCGCGGCGCTGGTGACCAGCGTGCAGTTGCTGATGAACGCCTACACCTACGGCCTCTATCAGGCGCTCGGTATCTTCATCGCCCTCATCGTCACCAACTGCGTCATCATCGGCCGGGCCGAGGCGTATGCCTCCAAGAACCCGCCGCTGCTGGCTGCCCTCGACGGCTTCATGATGGGGCTCGGCTTTACTCTGGTGCTGCTGGTGCTGGGTGGGCTGCGCGAAATCATCGGCATGGGCACCCTGTTTGACGGTGCCGACCTGCTGCTGGGAGAGTGGGCCAAGTCATTGCGCATCGAGCTGTTCCACGCCGATGCCAGCCTGCTGCTGGCAATCCTGCCCCCTGGCGGCTTCATCGGTCTCGGCCTGATGATCGCCGGCAAGAACGCCATCAACGACTGGATGGGTCGCAAGCAGAGCGCCGAGAAGGCCCACTGCAGCGTGCCTGCCGCGGGTGCCAGCGCGACCCAGCTCTGAGCCAAGAGAGAGCCATGAACAATCAGAAACGTAGGCAGATACTGGAGCGACTGCGGGACGACAACCCCCACCCCACCACCGAGCTCAACTTCAAGACGCCGTTCGAGCTGCTGATCGCCGTGCTGCTGTCGGCCCAGGCCACCGATGTCAGCGTCAACAAGGCCACCGACAAGCTCTACCCGGTGGCCAACACCCCCCAGGCCATGCTGGAACTGGGGGTGGACGGGGTCAAGGAGTACATCAAGACCATTGGCCTGTTCAACACCAAGGCCGAGAACGTCATCAAGACCTGCGCCATCCTGCTGGAGCGCCACGGTGGTGAAGTGCCGGAGAACCGCGAAGCCCTCGAGGCCCTGCCCGGTGTCGGCCGCAAGACCGCCAACGTGGTGCTCAACACCGCCTTCGGCTGGCCCACCATCGCCGTCGATACCCATATTTTCCGGGTTTCCAACCGCACCGGCTTTGCGGTGGGCAAGAACGTCGATCAGGTGGAGGAGAAGCTGCTCAAGGTGGTCCCCGCCGAATTCAAGCTGGACGTGCACCACTGGCTGATCCTGCACGGACGCTACACCTGTCTGGCTCGCAAACCGCGCTGCGGTTCCTGTATCATCGAGGACTTGTGCGAGTACAAGGAAAAGGTCTACCCGGAGAGCTGAACACGGCTACCGGCTCGCAAGCGGCGTAGCCATGGCACCGCTCCTGGCGAGCACGGGCTTGAGCCAAGCGCCGGTATCCGCTCCCCTGGGCGGCACCAATACCACAAGAACCACTACCCGGAGAATTGAGCAATGAGAATTCTGCATACCATGTTGCGCGTCGGCGATCTGCAACGTTCCATCGACTTCTACACCCGTGTGCTGGGCATGAAACTGCTGCGCAAGAGCGAGAACAGCGAGTACAAGTACACCCTGGCCTTCGTCGGCTACGGCGACGAGAAGGATGAGGCCGTCATCGAGCTCACCTACAACTGGGGCGTGAGCGAGTACGAGCTGGGCTCGGCCTACGGCCACATCGCGCTGGAAGCGGACGACATCTATGCCACCTGCGACGCGCTGCGCGCCGCCGGTGCCAAGATCACCCGCGAGCCGGGTCCGGTCAAGGGCGGTACCACCGTCATCGCCTTCGTCGAGGATCCGGACGGTTACAAGATTGAACTGATCGCCAAGAAAGATGCCGGCAGCGGCCTTGGCGAGAGCTTCTGATCCAGGCTTGTCCCCGAAAAACCAAAAAGAGCGCCAAGGCGCTCTTTTTTTATGGCGGAGATATCGCTCAGATGGCGCCGTTGCGGCCCATGTTGATCACCACCCGCCGGTTCTTGGCACGGCCACCCTCGGTCTCGTTGGAGGCGACGTGCTGCTTCTCGCCGTGCCCTTCCACCGAGATCTTGCCGGGATCGATGCCCAGATCGACAAACACCTTCTTGATGGCATCGGCCCGCTTCTCCGAGAGCTTCTGGTTCGGCCAGCGGCCGCCGTAGCTATCGCTGTAGGCGTCGATCACCACCACGTCGATGCTCTTGTCCACCTTCACGTACTCGCCGATCATCGCCAGCCGCCGCTTGGAGGCCAGCGACAGCTGATCGCTGTTCTTATCATAGGTGAGCACGCTGAAGGCGATGTCGTTGAAACTGTAGGGCAGCAGGCCATTGAGGCAATCCATGAAGGCCTGGTACTTGACCCGGAAATTGACCGAGGAGAGGGAGACCCGCACCGGCCGGTTCTGGCGATACCAGTCGCGATACTGGAAGGTCGGCATGCGCCCCCCCTCCAGCTCGTCCAGCATGGTCCAGGCGGTCTGCCCCTCCACCAGGCCATCAAACTGCTGGTAAAAACGCAGCTGGCTTATCTCCCGACCGGCCAGGCCAGGGCGCCAGATGGGCGGCATGATGCCCAGACTCACCGTCTGGGTCTGGGCCTGCTGGCGCAGCCCCTTGAGTTCGAAGTCCAGATTGATCTTGCGACCGGCGCGGCTGACGAAGGCCCCCGTGCCCCAGCTGGGGATCGGATGCTCGAGCCGGCACTCCACCTGGGTATCAGAGGTCAACCGCCAGACGGATTGATCCAGGCCGGCACCGAATTCGGTGACTCCCGCCTGCAACTGCATACTCACTGATATGCTGACCAACCCCAACACCCAAGCGTTCAACTGCCTGCCCTCCACACGATCTCTGGTTAGGTATCGGCAGGGGCAGGACAAGCTTTAGGTCAAAGCGCTCAATGGGGTGAAGATCCGCCCATCAGCTTGAAGCTGGCGATGCGGCCTGCCAGCTCTCGTGCCAGCTGATCCAGCTCAACGCTGTTCTGCTGCAGGGTCTCAGAGTGCTGGCGATGCGCCTCGTATACCTCGCGGATGGTCATCACGTTGTGCTGGATGTCGTCGGTGACGTAGCGCTGCTCCTCGGTGGCAGTGGCCACCTGGGCCGTCATGTCGCTCACCTTGCGCACCTCGTTGACGATGTCGGTCAGCTCACTGCCCGCCCGCTTGGCTTCGGTCACGCTCAGCCCCGCCTGCTCGGTTCCCAGGTGCATGGCCGTCACCGCCTGATTGGCCCCCTGGCGCAGACGCGCCAGCATCCGCTCGATGTCGTCGGCGGCCTGCTGGGTGCGCGATGCCAGCGCCCGCACCTCTTCCGCCACCACCGCAAAGCCGCGACCGGATTCACCGGCACGGGCCGCCTCGATGGCCGCGTTGAGGGCCAGCAGGTTGGTGCGATCCGAGATCTGCTTGATGAGGTTGAGGGCTTCCCCCACCGACTCGGTATCCTGATGCAGGCTGTCCACCAGTTGCTGGGTATCGCTCAGGGTACCCGCCACCAGCTGGATGGCGTCTATGGTCTGATCCACCTCCTTGTCTCCCTGCCGGGCCCGGCCGATGGCCTGCTGGGTCGCCAGCGAGGTCTGGGTCGCGTTGCGCGCGATCTCTGCCACCGTCGAGGCCATCTCGGTGGCGGCGGTCGCCACCAGGTCCACCTGACCAAAGCCCCTGGCCACCCCGGCGTTCACCTCGGAGATGACGTTGGCCGAGGCGGCGGCGCTGCGGGTCAACACCTCGCAGGAGCGGCGTACCGCCAGCAGCAAGCCTTCCAGGTGTTCGAGGAAGTGGTTCAGATCCCGCGCCAGCGCCCCCAGCTCGTCGCCGGATTGCCAGTTGACCCGTACCGTCAGGTCGTTCTCCTTCACCAGCCGCTTGAAGGTCTGGTGCAGCGCCGTGAAGCCCAGGTGCAGATCCCGCACCACCCGCCAGCAGACGAAGGTGGTCAGTGCCACGCACAGCAAGACCCCGATGGCAGCCCACCAGAAGTCGCTGGCACTCTGGGCCCGCATCTGGTCAACCCGCTCGGACAGCTGCTGATAGAGGCGATCCTCGCTCTGTTTGAGCAGGCCTATCTTGTCGGTACTCAAGGCAAACCAGGCTTCGGCATCCACCCCGAAACCACCGCTGGCCGCCTTGTCGAGCGCCAGTTTCTCCATGGCGGCCACCTTGGCTACCACGGGCGAGGCCAGGCTGTCGGCCAGCAGCTGGCGCTGGGAGGGGCTCGCCACCGCCTGGAAGCGTTCAAGATAGGTATTCTGGGCCGCCAGCAGCGAGATGAACTGCTGCAGCAGCGCTGGCGTGAAGCTGTCTCGGCCGAACACGTTGCTCAAGGTCGCCCGCTCCAGCCCCATCCGCTCCTTGCTCTGCAAGAAGGCGGCATAGGCGTTGGTCTGCAGCGCTATGGTGGCATCCCGGCTGTGGATGCTGATCTGATCCACCACCGCCAGCAAGCGGGAGATGATCCGGCTGTAGACGCCGACCTGCTCCGCCACCTCCACCCCCAACGCACTGACCCGCTCGCGCATGGCCGTCAGCCCGGCCAGCTCCTGCTGTACCTCGCTGAGCGCCAGCAGGGCCGGATCCTGTGCAAAACGCTGCAGCAGGCCGTCCACCACCTTGCGCTGGGCCGGCAGGGCATCGCGGAACTTGTTGCCGCCGGAGCCGAGGAAACCGGCCGACATGCCGCGCTCTTTTTGCAGCTCGTGGGCCAGTTGCGCCGCTTCCCGAACCACATCCAGCGCGGCCTGGGCCTGGCTCATCTCCTGTTCGACCCGATAGCGTTCATACACGTACCGGCCGGAGAAAAACAGTAGGGCCAGCAGTGGCAGGCAGACAACCAGCAACATCTTGTGCGCCAATCCCAGCTTCTTCATCCTTGCTCTCCATTCCATTGATTGAGTGGTCAATTATAAGCTCGCGTGTCGATAATAGAATCGGCTAGCGCCTGCGGGGCGGCGGAGATGGGACAAGGGCCCGCTTTTTTGCCATAATGCCGCCTCATTTCACGCCGACCGAGATACCATGACCGACGCAGTTCACACCCTCAAGGGCCGTTTTCGTGGCTTTTACCCCGTCGTCATCGATGTTGAAACCGCCGGGTTCAATGCCAGAACCGACGCTTTGCTGGAGATCGCTGCCCATACCCTCAAGATGGACGAGCAGGGCTGGCTCGTGCCCGATCAGATCTTCCATTTTCATGTCGAACCGTTCGAGGGCGCCAACCTGGAAAAGGCGGCGCTCGACTTCACCGGCATCGACCCCTTCAATCCCCTGCGTGGCGCCGTCAGCGAGAAAGAGGCGCTGACCGAGATCTTCAAGGGCATTCGCAAGGGGATGAAGGAGCAGGATTGCGGCCGCGCCATCATAGTGGCCCACAACGCCACCTTCGATCACGGCTTCGTGATGGCCGCCGCCGAGCGGGCCGGCCTCAAGCGCAATCCGTTCCATCCGTTTGCCACGTTCGATACCGCGGCACTCTCCGGCCTGGCCCTGGGTCAGACGGTGCTGGCCAAGGCGTGCCAGAGCGCCCGCATCCCGTTCGACAACAAAGAGGCACACTCCGCCCTCTATGACACCGAACGCACCACAGAGCTGTTCTGTCACATCGTCAACCGCTGGAAGAGCCTGGGTGGCTGGCCACCCGCTCACCCGGACAACGAGAGTGACGATGCGGGCGAATAAACCCCGATCTCAAGCAGGCTGCCACGGCAGCCGCTTTTCTTTGCACGGTTTGCCTCTGCTGGTTTATTCCTGATCTGGTTTGACCAGAATGGATAATAAAGTGCCATCCAGCGCCTTTTTTCACGCCTCCGACCCGGTTGTCGGCAGCAGAGCGCCGTGAATGCTGCAGATAGGCCATCAGCCTGATTTTTTACTCGACATTTGTCACATTTTTCGCAAACTAACTGCCTTTCACACGACAGACAGCAACACAAACTATAAGGAAATCAAATGAATCCTGTTGTTATCGCAGTGGCGCTGATGCTGGTGCTCAGCCTGCTGCGGATCAATGTGGTGGTCTCCCTCGCCATCGGCGCCATCGCGGGCGGCCTGATCGGGGGGCTCACCCTTGAGCAGACGCTCTCCACCTTCACCGGTGGCCTGGGTGGCGGCGCCGAGATCGCCCTCTCCTACGCCATGCTAGGTGCCTTCGCCGTCGCCATCTCCCGCTCCGGCATCACCGATCTGCTGGCCCGCAAGGTGATCAGCCAGCTCGGCAAGGATGCCAGCAGCACCCGCATTCTCTGGGTCAAGAGCCTGCTGCTCACCTCCGTGCTCGCGGTCTCCATCTCTTCCCAGAACCTGATCCCGGTCCATATCGCCTTCATTCCCATCCTGATCCCGCCGCTGCTGCACGTCATGGCCCAGATGCAGATCGACCGTCGTCAGGTGGCCTGCGTCATCACCTTCGGCCTGACCGCGACCTACATGCTGCTGCCGGTAGGCTTTGGCGGCATCTTCCTCAACAACATCCTGGCCAAGAACCTGATCGACAACGGCGTGCCGGTCGAGCTCAGCCAACTGCCGATGGCGATGGCTATCCCGGTGCTTGGCATGTTCTGCGGCCTGCTCATCGCCGTCTTCTTCAGCTACCGCAAGCCGCGCCAGTACGACCTGGAGAAGATCCTGGCCGCCGAGCCGGAGACGGTCGAACTCAACCTCAGTCACATCTGGGTGGCCCTGCTGGCCATCGCCGTGGCGCTGGGGCTGCAGCTGATGACCAACAGCATAGTGCTGGGGGCTCTGGCGGGTTTCGTCATCTTCACCTGTGGCGGTGTCATCAAGTTTCGCGAGAGTCAGGATGCCTTCACCCAGGGCGTGCGCATGATGTCCCTCATCGGCTTCATCATGATCTCCGCCGCCGGCTTTGCCGCCGTGATGAAGGAGACCCACGGGGTCGACAGCCTGGTGCAGTCCGTCGCCGGCATGATGACCGGCCACAAGGGGCTGGCCGCCCTCCTGATGCTGCTGGTGGGCCTGCTCATCACCATGG
Source organism: Aeromonas sp. 600276 (assembly GCF_049175815.1). Taxonomy (NCBI): domain Bacteria; kingdom Pseudomonadati; phylum Pseudomonadota; class Gammaproteobacteria; order Aeromonadales; family Aeromonadaceae; genus Aeromonas; species Aeromonas sp. 600276. The sequence continues at coordinate 233,655 of NZ_JAAKVU010000003.1, forward strand.
GGATCGGCTCCTCCTTCTCCACCGTGCCCATCATCGCCACCATCTATGTGCCGCTGTGCATCCAGCTCGGCTTCTCGCCCATGGCCACCATCGCCCTGGTGGGGGCAGCCGGCGCGCTGGGGGACGCGGGTTCGCCCGCCTCGGATTCGACCCTGGGCCCCACCTCGGGCCTCAACGCCGACGGCCAGCACGACCATATCTGGGACAGCGTGGTGCCGACCTTCATCCACTACAACATCCCGCTCATCCTCTTCGGCTGGATTGCCGCCATGGTGCTCTAAGCCGGGCAGCGAGACACACCAAAACAAAAAGGCGACCTACGGGTCGCCTTTTTGCTGCCTTCATCGTGCCATGTATACGCCGGAATATACGAGCGGACAGGCGAGGCACTTTTCCTTCCTGGCTGCGCTGTCGGCCCTATCTTTCACCTTAGCCCTCCCCCTTCGCGCAGGTTCTGCTCGCAACGGCACAAGGCGGCTCATGGGCTGGCTACCTTAGTTACCATCCTGCACCTGGCAGCCGATACCGGTGGCAGTGCCGGGCAGCCTGTCGGTGATATCAATGGCGCTCAATGGGTGAGCCCCACCAGCACAGCATGGGTAAACCACAGGCAACAAAAAGGCCGCTCGATGAGCGGCCTTTTTAGATAACAATCAGGGCTTAGCTGTCGCGGCGCTTGCCACCGAACTTGCGACCCTTGTCAAAACCGCCTTCACGGCGATCCTTGTTGAAGGGACGGTCACCCTGCGGACGGCGATCCTTGTTGAAAGGACGGTCGCCACGGAACGGACGATCACCGCGCGGCGGACGGCTGCTGGTGTTGCCGCCGGCCGGCACCTCGGTGTAGCGGCTGATCTGCAGCGGACGCTGGCAGACCCGGGCCTTCTTGATCACTTCCAGCACGTCAGGGCTGATGCCCTTCGGCAGATCGACAGTGGAGAAGTCGTCAGCGATGTCGATGTTGCCGATGAAACGGCTCTCGATGTTCGCTTCGTTGGCGATGGCGCCCACAATCTGGCCCGGCTTGACGCCGTGATGGGCACCCACGTCTACGCGGTAACGCTCCATCTCCACGTCCGGGTTGTCTTTGAGCGGACGCGGCTCCAGGGACGGCATGCGACGGGCCGGACGATCGCCACGGTCACCGAAGTCACGACCACCGCGGTCGTTGAACTCACGACGCTCGAAACCACCGCGATCGTTGTTGTTGCTGAACAGCGGATCCGGGATGGAGTCATCCAGCAGCAGCGGCTGATCACCCTGTACCAGCTTGGCCAGGGCGGCAGCCAGCTCCAGCGGATCGGCAGAATCTTCTTCGATCAGCTCGTTCACCAGGTTCACGTAGATCTCGAGCTCTTCGCCCATCATGGTTTCGCGGATGCGCTCCTTGAACTTGGCCAGACGGTGCTGGTTGATGTCCTCGGTGCTCGGCATCTTCATCGGCTCGATGGCCTGACGGGTTGCGTGCTCGATGGCGCGCAGCATGCGGCGCTCGCGCGGTGCCACGAACAGGATGGCCTCGCCCTTGCGACCGGCACGGCCGGTACGGCCGATACGGTGAACGTAGGATTCGGTGTCGTACGGAATGTCGTAGTTCACTACGTGGGTGATGCGCTCAACGTCCAGACCACGAGCAACCACGTCGGTGGCGATCAGGATGTCCAGCTGGCCCTGACGCAGCTTGTCGACGGTACGCTCACGCAGCTTCTGCGGGATGTCACCGTGCAGCGCTTCACAGGCGTGACCACGAGCAGCCAGCTTGCCGGCCAGCTCTTCGGCGGCGTTCTTGGTACGCACGAACACCAGCAGCGCTTCGTAGGGTTCCACTTCCAGCAGACGGGTCATGGCGTCCAGTTTGTGCAGACCGGTCACCTGCCAGTAGCGCTGGCGAATGGTGGTGGCGGTAGCAGTCTTGGAGGCGATCTTGATCTCTTTGGGCTGCTTCAGGTGCTTCTGGGCCACGCGACGGATCTGCTCCGGCATGGTGGCAGAGAACAGGGCAACCTGACGACCGGCCGGGCACTGATCCATGATCCAGTCCACGTCGTCGATGAAGCCCATGCGCAGCATTTCGTCCGCTTCGTCCAGCACCAGGGCTTTCAGACCGGAGAGGTCCAGGTTCTTGCGACGGATCAGATCCATCACACGGCCCGGAGTACCCACGACAACCTGAGCACCGCGACGCAGGGCGCGGGTCTGGGTTTCGTAGGAGGCGCCGCCGTAGATGGGCAGCACGTGGAAATCAGGCATGTGGTGGGCATAGCGTTGGCACGCCTCAGCCACCTGCAGGGCCAGTTCGCGGGTAGGCGCCAGCACCAGGATCTGGGTGTTGCGGTTACCAGCTTCCAGACGAGACAACAGAGGCAAGGCAAAAGCAGCGGTCTTCCCTGTACCGGTTTGCGCCTGCCCCAGCAGATCGTGGCCCGCCATCAGGTGGGGAATTGCTGCGGCCTGGATGGGGGACGGGCGCTCATAGCCCACGTCCTGCAGCGCTTTCAGTACAGGCGCGGCCAGTCCAAGCTCACTAAAAAGGGGCAGTTGTTCGGTATCAGACATAGATTCTTCCAGATTAAGGCAGGCGGCTAACACCGCGGAATAGCAAAAAGGCGGCGATTATAGCGCCACTTTGTTCTGCTGTCTTGAAAAATGTGATAGGCCTCTCAAGACGTTGGCAATTATAGAGGGATCTGACGACTATGGCTTGCTTATTTTTCACTCATGGTGCGTGATTGCGGATCACGCTTCGCCAGAGTCCTTGTCCCGCTTGTGCTTGAGCACCGCCATGGTCAACCGGCTGGTGCACAATAAACGACCACGTTCATCGCGAATTTCTATCTGCCACACCTGAGTGGTCGCCCCCAGATGCAGCGGCGCGCAGCGCCCCGTCACCACCCCTTCCCGCTTGGCCCTCAAGTGGTTGGCATTGACCTCCAGCCCCACGCAGTAACTGTCCGCCCCGACCGCCATGTTGGCCGCCAAGGAACCCAGCGTCTCCGCCAGCACCACGGAGGCGCCGCCGTGCAGCATGCCGAGCGGCTGATGGGTGCGGTGATCCACCGGCATGGTGGCCTCCAGCCAGTCAGGGCCAAAGGCGGTGTAGACGATGTCGAGGTGGGCCATCAGGGTGTTGCGGGAGCTGGCGTTGAGCCCCTCAAGGCTCATGGGCTTGCGCCAGATGGGGGCGTTCTCTTGACTCATGACGAGCTGACTCCTTCTGTGATCAATGGGTTATCGCTGCGCCGTAGCGGCAAACCAGCAGTGTCGGCGAAAAAGGCATAAAAAAAAAGATGCCCACGCTGGGGCATCTTGCATCGAGGTTGATCCTCACCAGGGATAGGTCACCCCGGGCCATTCGGCCCAGGGGACGTCCCGCCCAGGCAGGCTCGGCTCGGGCCATTGCCACACCTTGCCAAGCCAGGCGCGCAGTTCGGCCTCCAGTTCGGCATCGGTGAGCGGCGCCTCGGCCACCTTCCAGAAGAAGAGCTCCACCGCCACCTCCGGCAGCACCGAGGGGTAGAGATAAACCCCGCCCCAAAACTCGGGCTCCCGCGCCGGGCTCCAGAGGCCATAGGCAAAGGAGCGCTTGGCCAGGAACTCGGAGCGCTGCCACTCCAGATCGGCCTCGTGCTGGCTCAGGCTGAAACTGGTGGAGGGCCACACATCGTCCGGGCGAAACAGCTGATGAAGCTGCTCGCGCTCGCGTAGCATGGCGACGAACTCCACCACCGCCTGGGTCGGATTGACCGGCAGCAGCAGGAAGTGCGGGTGCCGATAGGCTTGCGGCACCCGAAACCGCTTGGGCAGGGTCAGCATCAGAGCAGTTCCAGCAGGGCCTGCAACGGGTGTTTGAGTTTCTCCCCTTCCATCCGCTTGACCTGGCTGCGGCACGAATAACCGGTGGCCAGGCAGCGCTCCTTGGGCAGGCGCGCGAGGGGCTCGGCCCAGCTCAGGCCATAGATGCCTTTGGAGTTCTCCACCTGTTTGGCGTCGTGGCCATAGGTACCGGCCATGCCGCAGCAGCCCACCGAGACCGGTTGCAGGGTGGCACCGAAGCGGCGGAACAGGGTGCTCCAGTCACCGTGGGTGGTGGGCTTGGCGGTCTTCTCGGTGCAGTGAGCGAACAGATACCAGGGTTCGCTGCCGGCCTCTTCCCGCACCGGCAGCGCCTCGGCCGGCAGGGAGAGCAACCACTCCTGAGGCAACATCACCTGGAAGTCCCCGCGAGCGAGGCCGAGCGCCTTCACGTATTCATCCCGATAGCAGAGCACCAGAGAGGGATCGACCCCCACCATGGGGATGCCAAGCGCCGCCACCTTGTTGAGGAACTGGGCGCTGCTGGCCGCGGTACGGGCAAAGGCGCGCAGGAAACCCTTCACGTGCTGGGGCTTGCCGTTGGGCTTGAACGGCAGCAGATAGGGCTGCAGGCCGAGCTTGCTGGCCAGCTTCACCAGGTCCCGCACCACGGGGGCGTCGTAGTAGCTGGTGAAGGGATCCTGCACGATGAGCACCACTTTTTGACGCTGCTCTGGGCTCATGGCCTCCAGCCCCGGCAGGTCGAAATAGCGGGCGCGATGGTCGCGCAGCTCCTCGGCCAAGGTCGGCACGCTCAAGAGCGGCACGTCCACCATGCCGATGCTCTTCTCGGTCGCCTTCTGGGCCCACTCTTTCTCGAGGAAGAAGTTGACCAGTTTCGGCGCCTTGGCCAGCAGAGGAGCGTAAGCTTCCACCGTGCCGACGAAGTAATCCTTGGGTCCACGCAGATAGCGGCTGTGGTAGAGCTGCATGAAGCGGGCGCGGAAGGTGGGCACATCCACCTTGATGGGGCACTGGCTGGTGCACGCCTTGCACGCCAGGCACCCCTCCATTGCCTCCATCACCTCGTGGGAGAAGTCATACTGGCCGCGAGCGCGGGCCACCGTATTGCGGAACTTGTCGACAATCTGCTTGAAGCGCAGACCGCCGCTTTGCAGCGCCACCTCCTCGCTCAGCGGATCGAAGCCCTGCTCCGCCAACTGGCGCAGCCACTCGCGCATCAGGCCGGCCCGCCCCTTGGGGGAGTGGCGGCGATCGCGGCTGATCTTGACCGAGGGGCACATGGGGGAGTCGGTCTCGAAGGTAAAGCACAGACCGTTGCCGTTGCAATCGAGGGCCCGGGTATAGCTGGTGCGTACCGCCAGCGGGATCTGGCGGTCAAACTTGCCGCGCTTGGGCCCGTCCACCGACACCAGTTCGGCGCCGCTGCCGTAAGGCATGCAGATCTTGCCCGGGTTGATGCGATTGGCCGGGTCGAACGCCCCCTTGACCCGTTGCAGCTCCTCCCACAGCTCGCCGAAGAAGGCGGGGCTGTATTCGGAGCGAAAGCCCTTGCCGTGCTCCCCCCACATCAGGCCGCCATATTTGGCGGTCAGCGCCACCACCTGATCGGAGATGCGCCGCAGCAACACCTCCTGCTCGGGGTCGCACAAGTCCAGCGCCGGGCGCACGTGCAGCACCCCGGCATCGACGTGGCCGAACATGCCGTAGTCGAGGCCATGGGCGTCCAGCAGGGCACGAAACTCCATGATGAAATCGGCCAAGGATTCCGGCGGCACGGCAGTGTCTTCGGTGAAGGCCACCGGCTTCTTGCGCCCCTCGGCGTTGCCGAGCAGCCCTACCGACTTCTTGCGCATGCCGTAGATGGTCTCGATGCTCGGCAGGTGGTCGCACACCTGATAGCCGATGACCCCGGCTTCACCACGCGCCAGCAGGCCGTCGATGCGCCGGCACAGCTCGGCCACCTTGGCCTTGTGCGCATCCTCGTCGGTGTCGGCAAACTCGACGATGTTGAGCCCCTGCAGATCCTTGCCGGGTACGTCCTGGATGAGATCCTTCACCGAGTGCCAGATGATGTCGGCGCGGGCCAGCCCCAGCACCCGGGAGTCCACCGTCTCCACCGACAGGGCGTGGGCCTCCACCATAAAGGGGGCGTTGCGCAGGGCCGAGGGGAAGCTGTCGTACTTGACGTTGACGAGCGTGCGGTAGCGCGGGATGGGGGTGATATTGAGCTTCGCCTCTGTGATGAAGCCCAAAGAGCCTTCCGAGCCGCACAATACGCGGCTGACGTCCAGGGTGTCGCTCTCTGGAATATAGAGGTGTTTGAGATCGTATCCGGTCAGAAAGCGGTTGAGTTTGGGGAAGGTGGCCTCGATGTCGGCGCGCCGCTCGCGGCCGATGCGATAGAGGGTGCGATAGATCTCCCCTTCACGGCTCTCCAGCGCCAGCTTGTCAGCCAGTCGCTCACCGGTCACCGGCTCGGTGGCCATGAGATCGCCGTTTTCCAGCACGGCTTTGAGGCCAAGCACGTGATCCGAGGTCTTGCCGTACACCAAGGAGCCCTGCCCAGAGGCGTCGGTGTTGACCATGCCGCCCAAGGTGGCTCGGTTGGAAGTGGAGAGATCCGGCGAGAAGAAGTAGCCATGAGGCTTCAAATAGGCGTTGAGTTGATCCTTCACCACCCCGGCCTGGGCTCGCACCCAACCCTCTTCCAGATTAATTTCCATGATCTGGTTCATATGGCGCGAGAGATCGACGATAATGCCGCCGCCCAAGGATTGACCATTGGTGCCGGTACCGCCGCCGCGAGGGAAGAAACTCAAGGCTGCGTACTCGGGCCCCTGGGCCAGCTTGAGCATCACCGCTATATCGTCCGCGCTGCGCGGATAGAGAACCGCCTGAGGTACGACCTGATAGACGCTGTTATCCGTCGCCATCGCCAACCGGCTTGCATAAGACTTTTCGATATCACCACGAAATGCTGATCGCGCCAGCAACTCAAGAAACTGCAGGGTTGTAGGTGACAAACTGTCCTGGTAATCGAGTCTCGGGATCATGAATCCTTGTTCCCATCCTTTGCTTGATGCCGGCATTCCGGCGACAACGACCGTTCGGGCCAGCCTCTTCGCGGGCCCCCGAACCAGTCCGCTCACATGTGAGCGGGCAGTATATCAGCTAGAAAACCGCTTGCGCGCGCAATCTTCACCATTTGAAAGGAGGACTTTTATGGCTCACTACAGCCATGTTATCAGTACGCTTATCCGCACCGAAAAACAGGCGCTGACCCTGTCGCTGTTTGGTTGCATCACCTTTGCCATTTTCGGCATCGGCTATGGCCTCTTCGTCGGATCCAACGCCATCATGCTCGACGGCATCTTCACCCTGTTCAGCATGGGCATGACGGGGCTGGGGCTCATCACCGCCTACCTGGTCACCCGTCCCTCCGACGCCCGTTTTCAATACGGCTACGCCCACTTCGAACCCATCGCCAACGTCATCAACGGCACCATCATTCTGCTGCTCTGTCTGGCGGCGCTCTACAACGGCCTCACCACCCTGCTGGCGGGGGGACGGGAGATCGATCTCGGCCACGCCCTCATCTATGCCGTCGTCTCCACCTTCTTCTGCGGCATCATCTATCTGGTCGAGGCCAACGTGGCCGAGCGGGTCAACTCAGAGCTGGTGCGGGTGGACTCCAAGGAGTGGCTGGTGGACACCCTGCTCAGCACCACCCTGCTCATCGGCTTCGTGGTCGCCATCGGCCTCGATGCCATCGGCTACGGCCACTACAACCGCTACATAGACCCACTGCTGGTCTCTCTCTTGGCCCTGTGCGCCACCCTCATTCCCATCAAGGTGCTCGGTCGCAACCTGCGGGAAGTGCTGAAAATTGCCCCCAAGGGGGACGTCTCCCGGCTGGTGGCAAACGAAGTCGAGGCCCTGCGTCTGCGCCATGGGGTCGAGTGCTACAGCCATCTGGCGAAAAGCGGCCGCCGCTTCGATCTCGAGCTCAACATCCTGGTGGCGCCGGGTCAGGAGTGGCCCATCGAGCGCCAGGATGCCCTGCGCCAGGAGCTCTGGTCCCGCCTCGGCGACACCCTGGGGGACGCCTGGTTGTCGGTCTGCTTCACCCGCGAAAAGCGCTGGCTGTAACCACCGCTTGAACTGCCGCTTGGGGGAGGCCAGCCGCCGCCTCCCCCTGTCATCACATCTTCATGGCTTCCCTCTTGCCAAAACGGCGCCAACCGCTATCATCAGGGCTCACTTTTAACCCGAGGTTTTATTGCCCATCATGGACAATCCCCGAAGTTGCCCTTCGTTTCCTCCCGTCAAAACCTATCTCTATCTGCTTAATCAGCGCCTCTGAATAACGTCATAGCCTTGCTGTCACTACGGCCGTCGTGCGCCGTGATCACTCTTTGCTCTGTCTGTTTTTATTGAGGTCACTACATGGAATTGCTGCTGGATCCCCACATCTGGATCGGTCTGTTTACCCTGATCGTTCTGGAAATCGTGCTCGGGATCGACAACCTGGTCTTCATCGCCATCCTGGTGAAAAAACTGCCCCCCGCCCAGCGGGACAAGGCCCGCATCATCGGCCTGTCGCTGGCCCTGCTGATGCGCCTGGGGCTCCTGAGCGTCATGTCCTGGCTGGTCACCCTGACCACCCCCATCCTGCACATCTGGGATCACCCCTTCTCCGGGCGGGACCTGATCCTGATGGGGGGCGGCCTGTTCCTGCTGTTCAAGGCCACCTCCGAGCTGCACGAGCGGCTGGAGGCCAAGCCGCCCGAAGAGGGGCCGGTCGGCGTCTACGCCAGCTTTGGCGTAGTGATCACCCAGATCCTGGTGCTGGATGCCATCTTCTCGCTGGACTCCATCATCACCGCCGTCGGCATGGTAGAACAGCTCGGCGTCATGATGGCGGCCGTGACCATCGCCATGGTGGTGATGGTGCTCGCCTCCAAGCCGCTGACCCGCTTCGTCAACGCCCATCCCACAGTGGTGGTGCTCTGTCTGAGCTTCCTCTTGATGATCGGCTTCAGCCTGGTGGCGGAAGGGTTCGGCTTCCATATTCCGAAGGGCTACCTCTATGCGGCCATCGGCTTCTCGGTGCTGATCGAATTCTTCAACCAGCTATCCCAGCGCAGTGCCGAGCGCCACGAGGCCAAGCTGCCCCTGCGCGAGCGCACCACAGCCGCCATCTTCAAGCTGATGGGCAGCAAGGCGTATCAGGACAAACCGGACGACGATCTGGATGCCCCCGCCCCCGAGCCGGTGAGCTTTGGCGAGGAGGAGCGCTACATGGTGACCGGGGTGCTGTCGCTGGCCGATCGCTCCATCCGTACCATCATGACCCCGCGCTCCGAAATGGCCTGGATCGACGTCAACGACACCGATGACGAGATCCGCGCCCTGCTGAAGCAGGAGCCCCACAGCCTGTTCCCGGTCTGTGACGGCGATCTGGACGAGGTGATCGGGGTGGTCAAGGCGCGCGACCTGCTGTTTGCCCTCAACGAGGGGCAGTCCCTGAGCGCACTGGCCAAACAGAACGACCCCATTATCGTGCCGCAGACCATCAACGTGATCAGGTTGCTGGCGGAGCTGCGCCAGGCCAAGGGCAGCCTGATCCTGGTGGCCGACGAGTTCGGCATCATCCAGGGGCTGGTGACCACCCACGACCTGCTGGAGGCCATCGTCGGCGAGCTGCCCGATGAAGATGAAACGCCGGACATGATCCGCGACGGGGCTGGCTGGCTCATCAACGGCAGCACCAACATCCACCACGTGGAGCAGGTGCTGGAACACGAAGGGCTGGTGAGCGAGAGCGACGAGTACGTGACTCTGGCCGGCATGCTGCTCTCCCACTTCGGCACCCTGCCCGCCCCGGGCCAGCAGCTGCAACTGCAGCAGCTCTGCTTCGAGGTAGTCGAGGTGAGCGAGCGGCGCATCGAGCGGGTGCGCGTCATGCCGCTGGCGGCCTGACGCCATCTCGTGAAGCCTGCTGTAAAAGGGGACCTTGCCGGTCCCCTTTTCTATTTATCCTCCCCTTTCTCCTCTCTCATGTCGCCATTGCTGTCATCAGCGCAATTCTCATCTGCAATTACCCCTCTTTTTCGCAAGGGATGCCGGCACTAGAGTGAGCCCATCATCACCATGAGGAATTCACCATGCACCACGATCACCTGTTCTGCCCCCTGCGCCTCGGCCAGCTGCACCTCAACAATCGCATCGTCATGCCCCCCATGACCCGCTCCCGCGCCAGCCAGCCCGGTGACGTGGCCAACGCCATGATGGCCACCTACTACGCCCAACGCGCAGAGGCCGGTCTCATCATCAGCGAGGGCACCCAGATTGACCCCATGGGCAAGGGCTACGCCTGGACGCCGGGGATCCACAGCGCCGAACAGGTGGCCGGCTGGAAGCTGGTGACCGACGCCGTGCACGCCAAGGGCGGCACCATGTTCGCCCAGCTCTGGCACGTGGGCCGGGTCACTCACCCTGACAACCTCGGCGGCGCCCAGCCCATCTCCTCCTCCGCCATTCAGGCCAAAGGGGTCAAGGTGTTCGTCGACAACGGCAGCGACGCCCCCGGTTTTGTCGAAACCGTCACCCCGCGTGCCATGACCCAGGCCGATATCGACGCGGTAGTGGGGCAGTTTCGCCAGGCGGCTCGCAACGCCATGCTGGCCGGTTTTGACGGCATCGAGCTACACGCCGCCAACGGCTACCTCATCAACCAGTTCCTCGACTCCGAGTCCAATACCCGCACCGACGGCTACGGCGGTTCGCTTGAGAACCGGCTGCGTTTCCTCAAAGAGGTGACCGAGGCGGTCTGCAGCGAGATCGGGGCCGACCGGGTCGGGGTGCGCCTCGCGCCGCTCACCACCCTCAACGGCACCGTGGATGCCAATCCGCAGGAGACCTATCTGGCCGCCGCCCGCCTGCTGGGCCGGCTCGACGTGGTCTACCTGCACGTTGCCGAGGCGGACTGGGACGACGCCCCGCTGATGGCTGAGAGCTTCAAGCAGGGGCTGCGCGATGCCTTCCCCAACACCCTCATCTACGCAGGCAAATACGACGGCGAGCGCGCCCGGGCGGCGCTCGAGGCGGGCTGGGCCGACATGATAGGCTTCGGTCGCCCCTTCGTGGCCAACCCCGACCTGCCCGAGCGGCTGCGCCACGGCTATCCGCTGGCCCCTCACGATCCGGCCACCCTGTTTGGCGGCGGCGAGAAGGGCCTGACCGACTACCCGACCTATCAGGCAATCGCCCAGCCTCACACGGCTTGAATCAAACCCGCCCAAGCATAAAAAAACGCGCCCACCATCACTGGTGGGCGCACCGTTTTTGCTTTTCACGCCAGCCAACGCTCAGTAGAGGCTGACCCCGTAGCAGGCGGCGTAGCTTCTGATCTCCCGGGTCAGCCGCGCCTTGTCGGCCAGGCTCAGCCAGCTCGCCTCGACGGCATTGAGTGACAAACGGCAGAGCTGGTTCATGCTGGCCCCCAGCTCATGGGCCAGGGCGTGGAAGTTGGCGTTCATGTAGCCGCCGAAATAGGCGGGGTCGTCCGAGTTGATGGTGACGCACAGCCCCTGCTCCAGCAGGGTGAGCACATTGTGATGGGCCATCTGGTCAAACACCTTGAGGCGGGTGTTGGAGAGGGGGCAGACGGTGAGCGGCAGCCGGGTATCGGCGAGATAACGCAGCAGCTCGGGATCGTCGACGCAGCGAACCCCGTGATCGATGCGCCGCACCTCCAGCTCCCGGATGGCCTGCCAGATGTAGTCCGCCGGCCCCTCTTCGCCGGCGTGGGCCACCACCGGCAACCCCAGCTCGCGGCAGCGGGCAAAGACCCGGGCAAACTTGCCGGGCGGGTTGCCCAGCTCTCCCGAGTCGAGGCCGATGCCGTGAATGCGCGACAAGAAGGGAGTGGCCTCTGTCAACGTGGCGAAGGCCTCCTCTTCGCTCAAATGGCGCAAGAAGCTCATGATGAGCCGCCAGCTGATGCCAAATTCCTTCTCCCCGCGCTGCAGCGCCCGCTCGATGCCGCCCAGCACGGTGGCAAAGGGTACGCCGCGAGCGGTGTGGGTCTGGGGGTCGAAGAAGATCTCCACGTGCACCACCTTGTCGGCTGCGCAGCGTTCCAGATAGGCCCAGGTGAGGTCGAAGAAATCCTGCTCAGTGATGAGCACGCTGGCTCCCAGGTAGTAAAGATCGAGGAAGGATTGCAGACAGTCGAACTCGTAGGCGGCGCGCACGCTGGCCACGTCTGGCCAAGGCAGGGCCACGCCGTTGCGCTGGCCCAGGGCAAACATCAGTTCCGGCTCGAGCGAGCCTTCGATATGGAGGTGCAGCTCCAGCTTGGGCAGACCGGCAATAAAGTTATCCATGATGACGGCTCCATCAGTGCACAGACAGCGGGACCCGCCAGTGGCAGAGCGGCTCCCTCCCCTGCAATTGATTGTGCACCTATCTCTGTTTATGGGGGAGACTTGTCATCAAACAGACTTATAATGGCGTCACAAAAACAACATAACTATTTGAAGATCTTGAGAGTTGGCGCAACTTTCCGCCGCCTCTTGCGCCTACACAAGGAGTCCCCATGAAGAAAAGCGTCATCTGCGACATCGACGGCGTCATCCTGCACAACAACGATCTGGTGCCGGGCGCCGACCGCTTCGTCCACCGCCTGCTGGAGCAGGGCAGCAAGCTGCTGTTTCTGACCAACTACCCGGCCCAGACCCAGAAAGATCTGCAAAACCGCTTCCGCTCCGCCGGGATCGAGGTACCGGAGGAGTGCTTCTACACCTCCGCCATGGGCACCGCCGACTTTCTCAAGCGCCAGGATGGCAAGAAGGCCTATGTGATCGGCGAAGGGGCGCTGACCCACGAGCTCTACAAGGCCGGTTTCACCATCACCGACATCGACCCCGACTTCGTGGTGGTGGGCGAGACCCGCAACTACAACTGGACCATGATGCAGCTGGGGGCCAAGTTCGTCGATCAGGGGGCCCGCTTCATCGCCACCAACCCGGATACCCACGGCCCCATGATGCACCCGGCCTGTGGCGCCCTGTGCGCCCCCATCGAGCGGATGACCGGCAAGAAGCCCTTCTACGTCGGCAAACCGAGCGCCTGGATCATCCGCGCGGCGCTCAACCGGATGGAGGCCCACTCCGACGACACCATCATCATCGGCGACAACCTGCGCACCGACATTCTGGCGGGCTTCCAGGCCGGCCTCGAGACGGTACTGGTGCTCTCCGGAGTGAGCAAGGTGGCCGACATCGACCGCATGCCGTTTCGGCCGAACCACATCTTTGACTCAGTAGTGGACATCGACATCGTCTGACCCGCTACCCAGGATAGAGAAGAGGGCAGGCCGGCCCTGCCCTCGCAGGAAACAACATGGAACCCATTCTTATCGCCGTGGCCTTCGGCTGCGGCATGCTGGTCAACCTCATCGGCCTGCCGCCCCTGCTGGGCTTTCTGGCCGCCGGCTTCATCCTCAACGCCATGGGCTATCACAACACCCCGGCCCTCAGCGAAGTGGCCGATCTCGGCGTCACCCTGCTGCTGTTCACCATCGGCCTCAAGCTCAACGTCAAGATCCTGATGCGGCGTGACGTCTGGGGCACCACCAGCCTGCACCTGCTGCTCTCCACCCTGCTGTTTACCGTGGTGCTGCTGGTGTGCAAGGGGCTCGGGCTGGCGCTGGCCATGTCGCTCGACTGGCAGCTGGCGCTGCTGCTGGGCTTCGCCCTCTCCTTCTCCAGCACAGTATTTGCGGTCAAGGTGCTGGAGGAGCGCAGCGACATGAACGCCCTCTATGCCCGTCTCGCCATCGGCGTGCTGGTGATGCAGGATCTGTTCGCGGTGGCCTTCCTGGCGGTCTCCAGCGGCGAGTGGCCCAGCATCTGGGCGCTCTGGATCCTGGGGCTGCCGCTGCTGCGCCCCTTGCTGCTGAAACTGCTGGAGCGGGCCGGTCACGGCGAGCTGCAGGTGCTGTTCGGGATCTTCCTGGCACTGGTGGTGGGGGCCGCCGGCTTCGAGGTGGTGGGGCTCAAACCGGATCTTGGGGCTCTCATCATCGGCATGCTGATCGCCTCCCACCCCGCCTCCGCGGGGCTGGCCAAGTCGCTGTTCAACCTCAAAGACTTGTTTCTTATCTGCTTCTTTCTCACCATCGGCCTCAACGGCCTGCCGACCCACGACACCATGTTGCTGGCGCTGGCACTGGTGCTGGCCCTGCCGCTCAAGAGCGCACTCTACTACCTGGTCTACAGCGGCGCCCACCTGCGGGTACGCACCGCCCTGCTCTCCACCCTGGCGCTCACCAACTTCTCGGAGTTCGGCCTCATCGTCGCGGCCATCGCCGCCAAGGCGGGCTGGATCTCCCACGAGTGGCTGGTTGCGCTCTCTCTGGCGCTGGCGGCCAGCTTCATGATCTCGGCTCCCCTCAACGGCCAGAGCGAGCGAATTTACCATCGGCTCGGCAACTGGCTGCGCGGCATGCAAGCCACCACCCTGCACCCGGAGGACAGGCCCATCGAGCTTGGCGATGCCGAGGTGATCATCCTCGGCATGGGGCGGATCGGTCAGGGTGCCTACTTCGAGCTGGAGAACAAGTACGGCACAGTGATCCTCGGGGTGGAGAACGACAGCGACAAGCTGCCCACCCTGCGCGCCCAGGGCATGAATGTCATCGAGGGTGACGCCACCGATACCGACTTCTGGGACAAGGTACTGCTCTCCAACCAGGTCAACCTGGTGCTGCTGGCCATGCCTCACCACTCAGGGAATCTCTATGCCATCGAGAAGCTGCGCAGCCACGGCTTTGCCGGCAAGATTGCCGCCATCGTCCGCTTCGAGGACGACATCGCCTCCCTCAAGGAGCAAGGGGTGGATGCGGTGTTCAACGTCTACGACGAAGCGGGCAGCGGCTTCGCCCGTCACGTCATCAAGCGGCTGCAGCCACGCTGACGGGCGGGAGCAGCCCCTTGGCAAGGAGGGCACTATCGTTTACGTTATGCGCAACCTCGTTTAATAAAACGAACAATCACGGGGCCTGGATGGCCCCGTTTTTTTATCCCTTGCCAAGGAGGCAGCATGAAGACCCTCAACGACTGGATCCTGCTCGATCGCCACGAGGCGGCTCCCACCCCGCTGATGCCCGCCCCCGAGCGCCTGCGCGCCGGCAACCCGCGCCAGACGGTATGGAACCACTACTCGGATCCGAGCCAGCAGTTCCACGTCGGTTTCTGGAGCTGCGAGCCCGGCCGCTGGGCCGTGCACTACACAGAACACGAGTATTGCCAGCTGCTGGAGGGCGAGGCGGTGATCCACGACGGCCAGGGCGGCAGGCTGCTCCTCAAGCCCGGCGATCAATTCGTCATTCCCGCCGGCTTTGTCGGGGAGTGGGAGACCCTCACCCCCTGCCGCAAGCTCTATGTGATCTTCGAACCCACCAGCTGACGTTCACGTCAACCTCCCCTCTTTTTTCCGGCGACCGGCGGGTCGCCGCACTCCCCTGTCGGCTTGACGCTTACGGCATGATTTTCTGCGGTTTTCCCGCTTGCAAAAGGTTTTTGCACTAGGCATTGTGACTGGCGAGGAATGTAAATGGAATTTCGAGCCCGAACGTGGGGGGCTCATATAAAAATCAAGAGGATTACCGCCAATGTGTTCTATTTTCGGCATTCTGGACATCAAATCCGATGCGGCCGCCCTGCGCAAATCGGCGCTGGAGATGTCCAAGCGATTGCGTCACCGCGGTCCTGACTGGTCCGGCGTCTACAGCTCCGACAAAGCCATTCTGGTGCACGAGCGCCTGGCCATCGTCGATCCGGGCAACGGCGCCCAGCCGCTCTACAACCCCGAGCGCACCCATGTGCTGGCCGTCAACGGCGAGATTTACAACCACAAGGAGCTGGAGAAGAACCTCAAGGTCGACTTCCAGTTCCAGACCCACTCCGACTGCGAGGTGCTGCTGGCCCTCTACAAGGAGAAGGGCCCCGCCTTTTTGGACGACCTCAACGGCATCTTCGCCTTTATCCTCTATGACGCCGAGCAGGATGCCTACCTGATTGGTCGCGACCACATGGGGATCATCCCCCTCTATACCGGCCGCGACGAGCACGGCAACTTCTACGTCGCCTCCGAGATGAAGGCGCTGGTGCCGGTCTGCAAGAGCGTCGAAACCTTCCCGCCGGGACACTACCTGTGGAGCAAGGATGGCGAGCTTAAAACTTGGTACAAACGCGACTGGATGGAGTATGGCGCGGTCGAGCACAACGTCAGCGACAAGGCAGAGCTGAAAGCCGCGCTGGAAGCGGCGGTCAAGCGTCAGCTGATGTGCGACGTGCCCTACGGTGTGCTGCTCTCCGGCGGGCTGGATTCGTCCGTCATCTCCGCCATCACCAAGCTCTATGCCGCCCGTCGGGTGGAAGACGATGGCAAGAGCGAGGCCTGGTGGCCGCAACTGCACTCCTTCGCCGTCGGCCTGGAAGGCTCGCCGGATCTCGCCGCCGCCCGCAAGGTCGCTGATCACCTGGGCACCATCCACCACCAGATCCACTTCACGGTACAGGAAGGTCTGGATGCCCTGCGGGACGTCATCTATCACCTCGAGACCTATGACGTCACCACCATCCGCGCCTCTACGCCGATGTACCTGATGGCCCGCTACATCAAGGCGATGGGGATCAAGATGGTGCTCTCCGGCGAAGGCTCCGACGAGCTGTTCGGCGGCTACCTCTACTTCCACAAGGCGCCCAACGCCCGCGAATTCCACGAAGAGAACGTGCGCAAGCTTGCCTCACTGCACCTCTATGACTGCCTGCGCGCCAACAAGTCGATGGCCGCCTGGGGGGTGGAGGGTCGCGTGCCCTTCCTCGACAAGGAGTTCATGGACGTGGCGATGCGCCTGCAACCTGCCGACAAGATGTGCGGCAAGGGCAAGATCGAGAAGCACATCCTGCGTGAAGCGTTCGAGGATCTGCTGCCCCATGAAGTGGCGTGGCGTCAGAAAGAGCAGTTCTCCGACGGCGTGGGTTATTCGTGGATCGACAGCCTGAAAGCCATGGTCGAGCAGGAAGTGACGGATCAGATGTTCGAGGCGGCAGCCTTCCGCTTCCCCGTCAACACCCCGCTTACCAAGGAGGCCTACTACTACCGCGCCATCTTTGACGAGCACTTCCCGCTGGAGTCCGCCGCCCGCACCGTGCCCTACGGCAAGTCGGTCGCCTGCTCCACCCCGACCGCGCTGGAGTGGGATGCCAAGTTCAAGGAGATGGCCGACCCCTCCGGTCGCGCCGTGATGGACGTGCACCAGCAGGGTTACTGATCTGCCGGCGACCTCCCTTGCCTCAATGCCAAGCCCCTCCTGCGAGGGGCTTTGTTTTTTCCCGCCGACCCATTTCCGCTTTTTGCATAACAAGGGCCCATCTCGCCCTTGGCGGCCGGGCTCGCTCGTGTCACATTGTTGCGGCTTGGAAGCAACCACAACGACACAAGGAGCACGTGATGAACCGACTGCTATTGCCGCTGGTGCTTGGCACCGCCCTCTTTCATGGCGAGGTGTACAGCGCCGACCACCTCTGGAGCCAGACCCTGCCCGATTACAGCCAGGGCTATGACGAGCAGCGGGATCCGGCCCGCGATCTCGCCGCCGCCACCGCCAAGGCCAGTGCCGAGGGCAAGAAAGTCCTGCTGCTGGTGGGCGGCGAGTGGTGCAGCTGGTGCCAGGAGATGAACCACTTTCTGGACCGGGAGCCCAAACTCGCCGGCCAGTTCAACCGCACCTTCGTGGTGGTCAAGGTGAACGTCAGCAAGCAGAACAAGAACGAATCCTTCCTCAAAGGTTATCCCGAGTACCTGGGGGTGCCCCACTTCTACGTGCTGGATGGCAAGGGCAAGCTGCTCGAATCCTTCAACACCGGGCTGCTGGAGAAGGGGGACAGCTACGACGGGGAGAAATTCGGCAAGTTCATCGCCTATTTCCAGCCCAAGCCCACCCGCGGCTAGCGCGCCCCTGATATGAAAGCCCCGCACGGTCGGCTGACGGTGCGGGGCTCGATAATTGGAACCTGGCAGGGAGGCGCAGCCTCAGGGCTGGGCATCCGGCTGATTGGCGGGGGCGGCCTTGATAAAGGCCTGCAACTGCTCGCAGTTGGCGACGATGCGGTTGATGGTGGGATAGTCTTCCAGCGACATGTCGTAGCGGCGGGCGTTGTAGACCTGGGGCACCAGCATGCAGTCCGCCAGGGTCACCTCGTTGCCGACGCAATAGATGCCGGCGGTGGTCATCAACAGTTGCTCCAGCGCGCTGAAGGTTTCGTCAATCCAGTGGCGATACCAGGCCGCTTCCTGCTCCTTGCCCGCCCTGAGATGCTCTCCCAGGTAATTGAGCACCCGCAGGTTGTTGAGGGGATGGATGTCGCAGGCAATCATGTTGACGATCTGGCGTACCTGGGCCCGCTCCTCGGGGGCGGACGGCATCAGCGGGTGGGCGGGGTAAGTTTCGTCGAGGTACTCCATGATGGCCACCGACTGACCCACCTGCACCTCGCCATCCACCAGAAACGGCACCAGCCCCTGGGGATTGAGCCGGCGATAGGCCTTCTCGCGCTGCTCGCCCTGCCGCAGATTGACCGGATGCTGCTCGTAGTCGAGCCCCTTGAGCTGCATCACGATCCGCACCCGATAACTTGCCGATGAACGCCAATATCCAAACAACTGCAACATACTTTGTCCCTGTGTTGACAGGTGCATGGACACCTGCCGCTCACCCGTCGGCCATGTGTCCATGCCGGCCCCTTCACTTCGTCTGACTGGCCTCTGCCGGCGTGACCCGCTGCAAAATGGTGCCAAACAGACTCATCCCGTTGCGATCCTGCATCGCGATGGACACTGTATCACCAAAGCGCAGAAAGGGTGTAGTGGCTTGACCTGACTCGATAATTTCCAGCATTCGCAGCTCGGCGAGGCAGGATGAGCCGCGACTTCTGTCGTAGTTGGAGACGGTCCCCGAGCCGATGATGCAGCCCGCTCCGAGCGGCCGGGTCTTGGCGGCGTGGGCGATCAGCTCATAAAAGTTGAAGGTCATGTCCACCCCGGCATCGGGGGCCCCGAACAGGGCGCCGTTGAGGTGGGTCTCGAGGGGCAGATGCACCTTGCCGTCGCGCCAGTCATCCCCCAGCTCGTCCGGAGTGATGGCCAGCGGCGAGAAGCTGCTGGAGGGCTTGGACTGGAAGAAGCCGAAGCCCTTGGCAAGCTCACCCGGAATGAGGTTGCGCAGGCTCACGTCGTTGACCAGCATCAGCAGCTTGATGTGACCGGCGGCTGCCTGCGGGCTGGTGCCCATCGGCACGTCGTCGGTGATGACGGCGATCTCCGACTCGAAATCGATGCCCCACTCCTCCGACCCCATCGGGATGGCACCCCGCGGCGGCAGGAAGCTGTCCGAGCCCCCCTGATACATCAGGGGATCGTGCCAGAAGCTTTCCGGCATCTCGGCGCCACGGGCCTTGCGCACCAGCTCCACGTGGTTGACGTAGGCGCTGCCGTCGGCCCACTGGTAGGCGCGCGGCAGCGGGGAGAGACAGGCCGTCTCGTCGAACGGGAAGGCGTCAGGGCAGGCGCCATCGTTGAGCTGCTGATAGA
Source organism: Aeromonas sp. 600276 (assembly GCF_049175815.1). NCBI lineage: Bacteria > Pseudomonadati > Pseudomonadota > Gammaproteobacteria > Aeromonadales > Aeromonadaceae > Aeromonas > Aeromonas sp. 600276. Next base: position 253,134 of record NZ_JAAKVU010000003.1, read on the forward strand.
CGGCGGTCAGCTTGGGCGCAAGCTCGGCCCACTCGTCGAGGGCCGCCTGCAGGGTAGCAGCAAGGTGCGGCACGCGCACCGCGCGGCTCAGATCGCGACTCACCACCACCAGGGCGCCGTCCCGTTTGCCATTGTTCAGGGTTGCCAGTTTCATAGGGATTCCTTTTATTTGCCGTTGGTGGCTGGTGTGAGTTCCGGGCGCAACCAGCTGGTGACGTAACGCGGATTCTCCACCCCGTCACACAGGCTGCCGACGTTGAGTGCATCGCGGGTATCCAGCATCACCGCCACCTCGTCGGTGAACTTCTTGGCGTAGGCCTGACCCGCCGCAAACGCCTTGGGATGGGGACCGTGGGTGAACCCGGCGGGATGGAAGGTGACCATGCCCCGCTCTATGTTGTCCCGACTGAAGAAATCCCCGGCGTGGTAGAAGAGCACCTCGTCGTAGTCATCGTTGCTGTGATAGAAGGGCACCTTGAGGGCGCCGGGATCGCTCTCGATGGGGCGTGGCACGAAGGTGCAGACCACGAACCGGCTCGCCACGAAGGTGGAGTGAGCCGACGGTGGCAGGTGGTAGCGGTGGCTCATCAGCGGGCGGATGTCCCGCCAGTTGAGGCGCACCACGCACAAGTCCCCGTGCCACCCTTGCGCATCCAGCGGATTGAACGGCCAGGTGATGACCGACACCTGGTTGTGACGCTTCACCTGCAGCGACCAGGGATTCTCATCCTGCTGGGCCAGGAAGCGCTCGTTGATGGCGGGCACGTCCAGCGCCGCCGGGTCGAAGATGGCGTGATTGCCCACCAACCCCTTGTCCGGCAGCTGGTAGCTGTCGTTGGTCGCCTCGATCATCAGGATGAAGAGGGGGGCCGTCGGCTCGATGCGCCACATGGTGCCGCGGGGGATCACCAGGTAGTCGCCGTCCCGCAGGGTCAGGTGACCGTAGTCGCAGTAAAACTCGCCGCACCCCTCGTGGATGAACAGGAGCTCGTCGCCATCGGCGTTGCGCACCAGAAACGGCATGGGCTCATGCAGGCGCCAGATGCGGTAACGGCAGTGGGGGTTGCTCAGAATATCCGGCATCACCCAGGGGGAGAGGGAGCTCACCTCCTCGCCCAAGGCGTTGAGATCGAACAGGCGCGGGCGCAGCGGCCCCTCCCAGTTGATCCAGTCGGTGGGGGCATGCTTGTGGTGCATGTGGGTGGCCGGCCCGAAGAAGCCGGAGCGGCCCAGTTCACGCTCATAAATGGCCTGCTCGGGCAGGTCGGCATGAGCCTGGCGGGAGTGGGTCCCCTCCCGGTGGGGAAAGTTAATCCAGTTACGCATTGCCAACCTCCCTTGCCTGACCGACAACCTGCACGTGGCGGCTTTCGTTACGCATCGTTGAGCACCCCGCGGCGGATCTGATCCAGCTCGATGGATTCGAACAGTGCCTGGAAGTTGCCCTCACCAAAGCCTTCATTGCCCTTGCGCTGGATAATCTCGAAGAACACCGGGCCGATGACGGTGTCGGTGAAGATCTGCAGCAGGATGCCGTCCTTGGTGGGGGAGCCGTCGATGAGGATGCGCAGCTCTTTGAGCGCCGCCAGATCCTCCTGGTGCCCCTCGACCCTGCTGTCCACCTTCTCGTAGTAGGTGTCCGGGGTCGGCATGAAGCCGGTGCCACGGCCGCGCAGGGTACGGATGGTGTGGTAGATGTCGCTCGACGCCATGGCGATGTGCTGGATCCCCTCCCCCTTGTACTGACGCAGGTACTCTTCAATCTGGGACTTGTCGTCGGAGGATTCGTTGATGGGAATGCGAATTTTGCCGCAAGGGGCGGTCATGGCGCGGGAATGGAGCCCGGTCAGCTTGCCCTCGATGTCGAAGTAGCGGATTTCGCGAAAGTTGCCGATCCGCTCGTAGAAGTTGGACCAGACATCCATGTTGCCGCGCTGCACGTTGTGGGTCAGGTGGTCAATCTCGTAGAGCCCTGCATCCACCTCGGCCATGCGCGCCTGCCAGTCGGGATAGAAGACGAAGTCCACGTCATAGATGGAGCCCTTGTCGCCGTAGCGGTCGACAAAGGAGAGGGTGCTCTCGCCAATGCCGTAGATGGCGGGGATATTGAGCTCCATGGGGCCAATCTTGCCGACGAACGGCTTGGCACCCTTGGCGATGGCGTACTGCTGGGCCTTGCCAGCATCGCTCACCCGAAACGCCATGCCGCAGACGCTCGGCCCGTGCAGGCTGGCAAACTGCTCGGCCTGGGAGTGGGGCTCGGCATTGACCACGAAGTTGATGTCCCCCTGGCGGTAGAGCCAGCACTGCTTGTGCTTGTGCTTGGCCACCTCGGCAAAGCCCAGCGAGACGAACAGCGCCTTGAGGGCGGCAATGCCCTTGGCATCGGGCGCCGTGTACTCGACGAATTCGAAACCATCGGTACCGAGCGGGTTGATGGTATGAGTACGGGCAGAAGAAGTGGTCGTCATGATGCGCTCCTTGCGATTGACTGATAACGAAACGGGTCACACCGGGGCGCTGCGGGCAGCTGTTACCGGCGTTGTTAACAACTTGTTTCATTAGAGGCAGGGGCGTAGCGGAAGAAAAGAGGCGGCGTTCAGATAGTTTGTCGGGGGGCGGCGCCAAAAGATGTAAATAGATTGTGACATTTAAGCCACAGCCTTGTGGCACGCTCGGTGGCGACCCACAAGGCTGTCAGTTTTGCCTTACAGGGACCAGTATCTGGGCTCGATGCGGGGCAGTGTCTTCCGCGCTCGTTGCAGCCGCGCCGGGGTCGGGTTGATGAGCCAGGCCGCCTGCCCCTCTGCCAGCAGTGGCAAGTCGTGCAGGCTGTCGCTCAGGGCCAGGGTAGCGCCGAGGGCCTGGATCCCGGGCAGGATCTTGTGGCGGCCGTGACAGTAAAAACGTGGCATCAGGCCGCCGAGGCGATAGTGCATCCGCGACCCCAGAATGCGATGGGGCAGCTGGCCGGGCAACTGCTGATGGAGCTGACCCCGCACCAGGGCGCGGGGGCTGGCGGAGAGCACCCAGCAGCGCTGCCCTTCGGCCAGCAGCAGGGCGCGCGCCTCCTGAAACAGCCCAGGTCGGGTGCGGCAATAGGCCCGCACCAGGCGGCGCCACCCTAGCGGCGAGAGCCCCAGGGTGATGGCCCACCAGATCAGTGAAATGCCGCGCCGACGCTGGCTTGGCAGCAGATAGACCAGCCCCCCCAGCGCCATCACAGGCCACAGCAGCAGCGGCCAGATGCGGCGACGCAGGATGAAGCGCAGCAGCCCGGCATGGCTGTCATCCGGCGCCAGGGTGTCGTCAAAATCCGCCAGGATCCAGCCGCTGGCGGGCAGATCCGAGGCCCCTTGCATGGCAGTCCCCTTCATTCGGCCAACCCCGCGATGGCGGCGTGCAACTCGGGCAGCACAAACAACGTGCCTTCGTCGGGTGGGCAGACAAAATCGAACGCCTCCCCCGCCAGGGTGAAGGCGAGGCGCCAGGCGTGCAGATAGCCGCGATCAGCCGCCGTGCCGCCGTAGCGCTCATCCCCGAGGATCGGCGCCCCCACGCTCTTCAAGGCAACCCGGATCTGGTGGGTCTTGCCGGTCTGAGGCTTGATGCGATAAAGGCGCAACCCCTCGCGCACCGACACGGAGTCGAACCAGCTGATGGCGGGGTTGTCGAGTGTACGGGTCAGCATCCAGCTGCCCCCCCGCCCCTTTTGCATGTCCCCCTTCACCCAGCCCTGCTTCTTCTTGGGCTTGCGATCGGAGAGGGCCAGATACTGCTTGCTCACCTCCCGCGCGGCAAAGGCCATGCTGAGGGCCCGGTTGGCCTCGGTGGTGCGCGCCAGCAGCACCAGCCCGGAGGTCATCTTGTCGAGCCGATGCACCGGATAGAGCAGCAGACCCGTGTCCGCCTTGACCCGGCTGACCAGGCCAGGATGGAGCAGACCGGACTCGTCGGTCTCGTCGTGCATGCCGAGCCCGGGCCCCTTGTTGATAACCATGAAATCTTTGTGCTGCGCTAGTATCCGGTACATCAATAACCCTTTAGAATGTTTTTAATTACAAGAAGATGACCCTGCGGGGTCGCACCCCATGAACACTCAGAACAAGACTCGCACGGATGAAGAGATGCTTGCTTTGGCTGCTGCTGATCGGTATCAGCCATGCTGTTCCCCTGCGGGCCAGCGAATCCCCCCTTGAAGCCCCGGAGCGGGTGGTGCTCCAGTTGCGCTGGCTGCACCAGCCCCAGTTCGTTGGCTATCACATGGCCAAGGCCAAGGGCTTCTATGCCAGTGCCGGGCTGGACGTCGAGATACGGCCCGGCGGCAAGGGCATCAGCCCGGTAGAAGAGGTGCTGAGCGGGCGGGCCGACTTCGGGGTCGGCAACACCGAGGTACTGACCAGCTATGCCAACGGCAAGCCGCTGCTGGCGCTCGCCAGCGTCTATCAACACTCGCCGTCCATCTTTCTGGCCCGCCGTGACAGCGGCATTCTCACCGTTGACGACATGCGTGGCAAACGGATCATGATGTTTTCGGCCCATCAGGACGCCGAACTGCTGGCCACCCTCTTCTATCAGGGGCTGAGCGAGCGTCAGCTCATCCCGCTGCCCACCTCGGTCAACATCGAGGATCTCATCGAGGGGCGGGTCGACATCTTCAACGCCTACCTCAGCAACGAGCCCTTCTATCTGGAGGAGCGCGGCATTCCCGTCTCCGTCATCAATCCGCGCAACTACGGCATCGATTTCTACAGCGACATCCTGTTCACCACCCAGGCCCAGGAGCACGCCCATCCGGATCGGGTGGCCCGCTTTCGGGCCGCCAGCCTGGCCGGCTGGCGCTACGCCCTGGCCCACCCGCAGGAGGCCATCGCCCTGCTGCGCAAGGAGTATGGCGTCAACCGCAGTCAGGCCCACATGGAGTACGAGCTGCAGGTGAGCAAGGAGATGATCCAGCCGCTCTATGTGGAGATCGGGTATATGAATTCTGACCGCATGGCCCACATCATGCAGCAGCTGGTGGAGATCGGGCTGGTGCCAAAGCCGGTCTCCTTGAGCGACTTTCTCTATCAGGCCCCCTCCGAGCAGTGGATCTTCTGGCGCCCCTGGTTCCTGCTGAGCCTGGCGGCCAGCGTGCTGATCCTGCTGCTGGCCCTCTATCTATTGATGTGCAACCAGCGGCTCAACCGCGAAATTGCCCTGCGCCGTCAGCGGGAGGAGGAGATCTGGCAGCTGGCCCGCCGCGACCCCCTCACCAACCTGCCCAACCGGCTGAGCCTGATGGAGCGGCTCGATGCCCAGGTCAAGGGGCCGGCGCCAGGCTGCCTGCTGTTTTGCGATCTCAACGACTTCAAGCAGGTCAACGACAACTTCGGCCACAGCCACGGCGATGCCCTCCTCTGCCAGCTGGCGGAGCGGATCAGCCGCAGCCTCGGGCCGCAGCACTTCTTCGCCAGGTTGGCCGGCGACGAGTTCGTGTTGCTGTTGCCGGACCATGATCAGGCGCAGGCCGACGCCATTGCCGAGCAGATCAGGGCCACCATGCAACCGCCATTCGAGGTAGAAGGGATCCCGCTGTCGGTCGGCATCAGCGTTGGCATCAGCCAGTACCAGCCGGGCTGGCGCCCAGAGCAGTGGTTGATCCAGGCCGACCGCGCCATGTACCACGACAAGGGGAACCCGCTGGGCCAGGCCACTGCCTGATCGATACGCCTGACAGCACAAGGCCACCCGTGGGTGGCCTTGTTCTCTTGTTGATGGCAGGCGCCGGCTAGCCGAAGGTCTGCCCCAGGGATTTGAGCTGTCTGGCCTTGGTCAGCAGGATCTCGCTCGACTCGTCCACGTCCTGCATCTTGTTGCTGTTGGCGTGGGAGTGCTGGGAGATGAGGTTGACGTTCTGGCTGATGTCTTCCACCACCGCCTGCTGCTGCTCCGCCGCCGCCGAGATCTGGGCCGAGAAGTCCATCACCAGCTCGATCTCCGCCAGCACCTGATGCAGGCTGTCCGACCCCATCCGGGTCATCTCCACGCAGGCCTGGGTCTGTTGCAGGTTGTTCTGCATCATTCCCTTCCAGCCGTTCAGGGTGCGCTGGATCTGGCCGATGCTGCCCTGGATCTGTTCGGTGGCCTTGTGGGTGCGGGTAGACAAGGTGCGCACCTCGTCCGCCACCACCGCAAAGCCGCGCCCCTGCTCGCCAGCTCGGGCCGCCTCGATGGCGGCGTTGAGCGCCAGCAGGTTGGTCTGATCGGCAATGCCCTGGATCTCCCCCATCAGCACCCCGATGCGATCCGACTCGCTGGCCAGCGCCACCGCCGAGGCAAAGGCGTGTTCCGCCTCCTTCGCCAGATCGGTGATCTTGCGCTCGGTCTCGATCAACTGCTGATCCGTGTGCTGGCAGTGAGCCTTGGCCTCGGCAATCTGGCTGTTGGTATCCTGGATGTTGCGGGCGATCTCCTGCGCCGTGCTCGCCATCTCGGTGATGGCGGTCGCCATCTGCTGGGTCTGGGCATCCTGCTCGGCAATGTCCGAGCTCGCCTCGCTGGAGGCGCTCTTCAGATGCACCGCCAGATCCTGCAACGAGTGCGTGGCGTCGTCCACCCGGCCGAGCACGGTGCGGATGCGGGCCTGCAGCAGCTTGATGTGAAAGTCGGCGATGGCGCTCGGCTCCTGCCCCGAGTAGATGAGGCGGGTCAGGCTGTCATACTCGCCGGCCAGTTGCTGCAAGTAACGGGGGGTGGTGATGAGCTCGTGGCGATAGAGGATCCCCAGCAAGATCAGCGGCAGCGCCATGTAAAGAGCGGCCCAGCCACCCAGTTCTACTGTGCCGAGCCAACCCAGTGCCAGCAGCCCGGCCACCGCCACCCCGTGACGCAGCCGCGCCAGCGAAATTCTGGGCCTGCCGCCTCCCTGCTCCGCCGCCCGCAGCCGCGCATAGGTGCGAGCGGCGATCTGCTTCATCTGCGGATCGGCGCGGCAGCGCACCGACTGGTAGCCGCTGATCTTGCCCTGCTCGAAGATAGGGGTGACATAGGCATCCACCCAGTAGTAGCGACCATCCTGGCAGCGATTCTTCACCATGCCGCGCCATGGCTGGCCCTGCTTGAGCTTGCCCCACAGGTCGGCAAATGCCGCCTTGGGCATGTCGGGGTGGCGCACCATGTTGTGGTGCTGCCCCACCAGCTCGGCCCGGCTGTAACCGGCAACCCGGCAGAAATTGTCATTGGCGTAGGTGATCACGCCCCGCAGATCCGTGGTGGACACCAGCTGTTCATCGGCGGCGAAATCCACTTCCTGATCAACTAGATGAGCTCTTTGTTCGCGCATGCAGCCCCCTCTACTGTTTTATTGCTCAGTAGAGTGTTGGGAAGCAATCCACGCCTGTAAAGGCGAAATCAAAAAGAAACAGGCCGGCTGCGCACAATCCGGCCTGATAGGGCATGAACTTTGATTTACATCAAGTTTTTCTGCCCGCGTTCACACTTACTGCAGGCTGAGATGGCTGGCGATGGCCTTGAACAGCACAGGGTAGTCATCCTCGAAATGGTGCGAACCGGGCAGGGTCACAGTGGTCACGTTGGGCTGCTGCAAGTGGGGACAGAGCCGCACCGGCGAGTCGTCTGCCGCCCCCTGCAGGCAGAGCATCGGCAGGGTGTGAATGGCGTTGACCTCGGGCTGGGTGGGATAACTGCCTGCCTTGTCGCGGGTCACCATGTCGCTGACGTGGATCTCGAAGTCGGAGGCGGTCGAGGGGGAGAGCATCACGGCCCCGATCAGGCTCTTGCGGTAGGGTTCGGGTAGCCGGTTGATGACGAAGGGCACGATCTCCGCCCCGAAGGAGAAGCCCACCAGCAGCCAGCGCTGGCGCCCCCAGCGGGACTGGTAATCGTCCAGGATCCGCACCAGATCGGCGGTGACCTGCTCTGGATCCTTCTTCTTCCAGTAGTAGGTGAGCGAGCTCCAACCCACCACCGGCATGCCGTGCTGCTGCAACTGGGCGCTGAGCCCCTTGTCCAGCGCGGCCCAGCCGCCATCACCGCTCAGAAACACCACCATGGGGGCACTCGAGGCTTGCGCCACCGGCAGCTCCACCAGCCCGAGATCTTCTTTCACCGGCGCGGCCGAGAGCGAGAAGGCGCAGCACGCCAGCAGCAATAACAGGATCCTCATGAACGACTCCTACTTTTTGATGAGCCCGAACGGGCCTCGGCTGATCAGGGAGATCAGGTTGGTCAGCACCCGCGGCAACACCAGCTTGCTGGCGCAGAGCAGGTAGCGCGGCTCCCAGTCCGGCGAGAACTTCTCCTTGTAGCGCCTGAGCCCCTGAAAATTGTAGAAACGGCTGCCCCGGGTGAAGATGGTGTTGCCAAGCTTGGTCCAGTAGCCGCTCAGGGGGTGATCGTTGAAGCCGGACATGGGGGCCATGCCGAGGTTGAAGCTGGCGTAGCCCTCGCCCTTGCCCCACAGCAGCAACTCGACGAACAGGAAATCCATGATGGGGGCCGTGCCCGTGTCCAGGCTGTAGCGCATCAGGTCGATGGAGAGGCTCGCCTTGTTGTCGCTGACCCAGAGGTTGGCAAAGCCGACGATCTGCCCCTCGTGCCGCACCAGGGCGGCCGGGCTCAGACTGAGATAGGCCGGCTCGAAACTGCCCACCGAGAAGCCCTTCTCCTTGCCCTGTTTGCTCTGCAGCCAGGTGTCCGACACCTCCTTGAGGCGGGGCAGCAGCGCAGGCACGCACTCCGGCGCCACCACCTCGAACGACAACCCCTCCCGCTTGCCCTTGGCATGGCTCTGGCGCAGGTTGCGCAGCCGGCTGCCGGCCAGCTCGAAGGCCTTCAGATCGACGATGGCCTCCTCCCCCAGCTTGAACGGGATCAGGCCCAGCTCCAGATAGAGCGGCAGGTAGCGGGCCGACACCTGGTAGAACACCGGGCTGGCATCGTGCTGATCACACAGCTCGCGAAACTGCCAGAGCAGCTCCTCGATAAGCTCAGGCTGGCCGATGGGATCCCCCATCACGATCCAGCCGTTGCCCTCGACGCCGTACATCAGAAACGCCTCGCCGCCGGGGTGAAACAGCAGCGACTTGTCGCCAAGCTGGGCCAGGTAACCGTGTCCGCCCCCCTCGCGCAGCACCAGGGCATGGGCACGGGCCAGCTCGTCCGGCTCCGGCTTGCGCCCGGAGACCCGCAGCGGCGCCAGCAGCTGGGCCACCCCCACCACCGCCAGTACCGCCACCACGCTGCCCATGGCCCGCAGCCCGCGGGAGGCGGCGCCATGGGGCGAGAAGTGGAACCAGAGGGCGTGGTCATACTCCACCTGGCGATAGGAGAAGAGCAGCAGCCAGAGCGCCCCCAGCAGCACGGCCCCTACCGAGATGAGCCAGCCCGGGGTGAACTGGGCGTGCAGCAGGGAGCCCTTGCGATAAAACAGCGAGCGGCAGGGGGTGATGATGAGCAGGAACAGCCCGAGCAGCAGGGCCGACTCCCAGTCAAACCCCTTGAGCAGGGAGAAGATCATCCCCAGCCCCAACAGCAGCTGGGTGATGCGAAACGCCGCATCGTGGCGCCGGTAGAGGCTGCGGGCCAGCAGGATCAGCAGCACGCCGCTGACGCTGCCCAGCACATGGGAGAGCTCCAGCAGGTGCAACGGCAATACCTGCAGGAACATCTCGATGCGCCCGCGCATGGTAGGGATCATCCCGGAGCAGAGCAGCAAGCTGCCCGCCGCGAACGCCCCCAGGCTGATGAGGGCCGGCAGGAACTCGCGCACCGCGCTCATGATGCCCTGCAACCGGCTCCAGCGCGCCTTCTGCTGCAACAGCTCCTGGCTGGTGAACAGCAGCAGGGCGCACAAAAAGGGCAGCACATAGTAGATGCAGCGATAGAGCAGCAGGGAGGCCAAGAGCTTGTCCACCGGCAGGTACTTGGCCAGCAGCAGGCTCATGCTCGCCTCGAACACCCCGATCCCGCCTGGCACATGGGCCAACACCCCGAGGAAGCTGGCCAGCACGAAGGCACTGAGCAGCACCGGATAGGAGACGCTGTCTGCCGGCAGCAGCACATAGAGCACGGCGGCAGCGGCCATCCAGTCCAGCAGCGCCACCAGCAGTTGCAGCAACCGGGTTCTGAATATCGGCAACACCAGCTCATGGCCACGCCAGACCAGCACGGGCTTTGGCCAGAACAGGTAACCAAGCACCGCCAAGAGCGCCAGCGCCCCCGCCAGATTAAGCAGCTGATCGGCCCACAGCGGCCAGTCCGGCAGCAAGGTGGTGGCCTGCCCCACCAGCAGGGCCGTGCCCCCCCAGGCCAGCAGGCCGAGGAAGAAGGTCACCGAACAGAAGACGATGATCCTGGCCACCTCCCCGGTGCCGAGCCCCAGCGACGAGTAGATGCGATAGCGCACCGACGAGCCGGTCAGCAGGGCGAAACCCAGAGTATTGGAGAAGGTGTAGGCGATGAACGAGGTGACCCCCACCTGCTGCCAGGGCAGCCGCTTGCCGAGGGCGTGCACCGCCAGCATGTCGTAGCAGCAGAGGCAGGCATAGCTGAGCAGGGTCAGCAACAGGGCACCGCCCAGCAGCGGCAGCGGCAAAGACCAGATGGCCAGCCGGATGTCGTGCCAGTGCCAGAGGTGGGTCAAACGATAGAGGACGACCAGCGCCGCCCCCAACAACAGCAAGCTACATAACGGGCCTAACCAGATAAACAGATGACGCCGCATTGCCAATCCCTACCGACGCGGCTGATGGCTGCCTGCGTCATGTTGCTGAACATTGCACCGATGGCGGGCAGTGCCCCTGGCACGTACTCGCCCCTTGCTCTTTGATTGCTGTGTGATGCGCCATGACGGACGAGCCGGGAAGGTGAGCGTGACGGCCTGTTCCTCCGGCAAACCAGCGCGCCCTAGCATGGCATCCCACTTTATATCGACTCTTTTGTAAAAGACGAGTCTCGCCGCGAAAATAAATTACTCAGCCCTGGTCGGATTAATTCCCCGGCGACGCAGACCCACATCCCGCCATCGCTCTGAACAATTAACAAGCAGAAATATCATACACCAGATAAAGGGATCCGCCCGCCCCATCTGGTCGGTGCGGCAAGTCGCTCAAAGGATAATCATACTGGCGCACCAAAATAAAAAGGGGAGCCTGGCTCCCCTTTCTCTCGCTATGGCGTTATTGCACGCTGCGACACTGGCTGAAGATATCCAGCGGCTGTTCATACACGGCCGTATTCACATCCCAGATCCCCAGCATGGAGGAGAACAGGTTGTCGTGAGAATAACGGGTATTGGCCGCCTTCTGCTGCAAACAGTCGAGGTTCATCCCCTTCTCTTTGGCAAAACCCGATGACATCCACACCTGCATGGGGACCCGGGTCTGATCATCCGGCGCAAATTTATAAGGGGTGCCATGCAGATAAAGTCCCAATGCCCCAAGTGACTCACCGTGGTCGGAAATATAGATCAGCGCCGTATTGTATTTGTCCTCGTACTTTTTCAAGCGCTCGATCATGCTGGCAATCACATAATCGGTGTAGCGAATGGTGTTGTCGTAGGTATTCTCCAGCTCCTGATCGGTGCAGTTCTCGATGTCGCTGCGCTGGCAATCCGGCAGGAAGTGGCGGTGCGAGCCCGGATAACGCTTGTAATAGGTCGGCCCATGGCTGCCGATGAGGTGGAAACCCACCAGCTTGTCACCCTTCATGCCCGCCAGTTCGTCATCCAGCCCCTCCAGCACCACCTCGTCATAACAGGTGTTCTTGTCGCAGAACTTGGGGTGATCCTTGGGGTTGACCACCATGTTGGGCACCCGATCGCAGACCCCTTTGCAGCCACCGTCGTTCTCCTTCCAGAAGATGGAGACGCCGCTCTTTTGCAGCACGTCCAGCAGCCCTTCGCTGTTGCGGGCCTGGTTGCCGTCGAACTGGTTGCGCCCCATGTTGGAGAACATGCAGGGCACCGAGACCGCGGTCGCCGTGCCGCAGGAGCGCACGTCGTTGAAGGAGATGATCCCCGCCTGCTTGCTGGTGAAGGGGTTGGTCTCCTTGTGATAGCCGTTCATGGAGAAGTTCTTGCCGCGCGCCGTCTCCCCCACTACCAGGAACATCATGGTCGGCTTGTCCGCACCGGCCACCCGTCTGGCGTCGTCGCCCAGGCGCTGGAACGGCACCGGCTCTGTCAGATAGCGTTTTTGCAGATACCTGGCGGTACTGTACATGTAGTTGGCCGGCACTATCTCCCGGTTCAGGGTCTGGTTGTTGCGCCCGACCGAGGCGTAGTCCTGGTAGTAGGCCGCGGCGATGAGCCCCAGTACCACGAGGGAGGCCAGCATGGAGAGCCCGCGCTGCAGCAGCCCCTGATACCATCTGGCCGGATACTCTATCTTGACGAAGAACAGCAGCACCGCCGGCAGCACCCCGGCCAGCAATACCCAGATCACGATGGGTACGCTCAGATAGGAGTGCGCCTCGCTCTGGTTGGTCTCAAAGATGTTCTGGATCATGTCGCCATCAAACAGCACCTTGTATTTCATCATGGTGTAGCTGGCAATGGCACCCGTAATAAACAGAAAGGCAAAGAAAGGCTTGATGAAATAACGCGCAGAAAATGGCATGAAGACAAAGTTCAATGCCGCAACCAGCACGATGGGAATAGAGATGGCGAACCCGATTTTAAAATGTTCAAGCTGCGTCAATATTTCATAAAAATGCAGCAATACTGGCCAGTTGAGCAAGAAGGCAAAGATGAATGCCAGCAAAAACACAAATGGAACAATTCTTATTCTAAGAAAAGAAGGCATGTATATCTCCCTGTTACACTTCTTTATTACACCTTGAAATACCCGTTCCGGAGTCGACACGCCGATATTTGGCGCCGGATAGTAACAGTGTGTTGAAAACGCCAAATACGATATTTTCAGACACTTTCAATAATGTGATGCATATCAACAATCACAACAAACCGACAGCCTAACCGGCAAAACTTAAGAAAGAATTAAGCAATCCGTGTTATGTGGTTGCTCAAAAAACCGGCTCGCTGTCATATTGAATGACAACGCCCTCCCATCGGCACGTTGTTACCACCATTTTTCAGGTCCCTCTCCCGCTCTTAAGTTTCGCTTAAGACTGCTCGGCGACGCTGTTTCCTGACGAGTCCTCGTCATACGACAGATACGAGAGAGGGTTAACATGCACGACAACAGCAAGGCAGCGATCAGCAAGGTGCCAGAGATCACCCTGGCATTCTGGATCATCAAGATCCTGGCGACCACCCTGGGGGAGACAGGGGGGGACGCCGTTTCCATGTCGATGGAGCTCGGTTATCTGGTAAGCACAGGCATCTTTGCCGTGATCTTCTTCGTCTCGGTCAGTGCGCAGATCGCAACGACCTCCTACAACCCCCTCCTTTACTGGACCACCATCATCGCCACCACCACGGTCGGCACCACCCTGGCGGATTTTGCCGATCGCTCGCTCGGGCTGGGCTATGCCGGCGGCTCCACCCTGCTGCTGGCCTTGCTGATGGGCTCCTTCCTGCTCTGGTATCGGCTGCAGGGCAGCATCTCCACCGGCAGCATCACCACGCCGCGCACCGAGCTGTTCTACTGGGTGACCATCATGTTCTCCCAGACCCTGGGCACCGCACTGGGCGACTGGACCGCAGACGAGGCCGGCTTTGGCTATGCGGGCAGCACCCTGCTGTTTGGCGGCATGCTGGCCGCCATCATTGCCGCCTACTACCTGACCCGGGTATCGCGCACCCTGCTGTTCTGGGCCGCCTTCATCCTGACCAGGCCCCTTGGCGCCGTGGTGGGGGATTTTCTGGACAAGCCGCTCAGCAAGGGCGGGCTTGAACTGAGCCGTTACTCCGCCTCCTTTGCCCTGCTGGCCGCCATCGCCACCCTGGTGCTCATCTCGACCCTGCGCAACCGGCAACCGGTTCGGGCCGAGCTCGACATCGAGCAATGATGCCGTGACTGCAGGCAACCGTCTGCGGTCACGCTGGCAGACATGATCAGCCAGCCCGGCAGCCTTGTGGCGGCCGGGCTGGCTATGCTCTGGGTGAATCGATGCAAGGCAGGAGAACCCCATGACCACGACAAGCCGCCCCCCCGCTCCCCAACCCGCCGGCCGGATCCCGGGTGGCGTCTGGGTGCTGGGGTTTGTCAGCCTGCTGATGGATATCTCTTCTGAAATGATCCACAGCCTGCTCCCCCTCTTCATGGTGACCGTGCTTGGCAGCAGCGCCCTCACCATCGGGCTCATCGAAGGGATGGCAGAGGCGACGGCCCTGATGGTCAAGGTCTTCTCCGGCACCCTGAGCGACTATCTGGGACGCCGCAAGGGGTTGGCCCTGCTGGGCTACGGGTTGGGAGCCCTGACCAAGCCGCTGTTTGCCATCGCTACCGGCAGTGGGTTGATACTGACCGCCCGCCTGCTGGACAGAGTTGGCAAGGGCATCCGTGGCGCCCCCCGCGATGCACTGGTGGCCGACCTCACTCCCCTTAAGCTGCGCGGCGCTGCCTTCGGCCTGCGCCAGTCCCTCGACACGGTCGGCGCCCTGCTGGGGCCGCTGCTGGCCGTCGGATTGATGCTGCTCTGGCACGATGATTTTCGCGCCATCTTCTGGCTGGCGGTGGTGCCTGGGCTGGCCTCGGTCACCCTGCTCGCCATCGGCCTGCGTGAACCCAAAGCGGCTGGCCACCACGCCCGCTGCAACCCCCTGCGGCGCGACAATTTGCAGCGCCTTGGCCGCCCCTATCGCTGGGTGGTGCTCATCGGTGCCCTGTTTACCCTGGCCCGTTTCAGCGAAGCCTTTCTGGTGCTGCGTGCCCAGCAAAGCGGCGTGGCGCTCGCGCTGGTGCCGCTGGTCATGGTGGCGATGAACCTGGTTTATGCCCTCAGCGCCTATCCGTTCGGGCGCCTCTCGGATCAGATGAGTCACCGAATCCTGCTGGTCTGGGGGTTGCTGGTGCTGGTGGCCGCCGATCTGGTGCTGGCGGCCAGCACCCACTGGGGGGCCTTGCTATTGGGGGTGATGTTGTGGGGCATTCATCTGGGATTGACCCAGGGGCTGCTGGCCGCCATGGTGGCCGCCAGCGCGCCCGCGGAACTGCGCGGCAGCGCGTTCGGCTTCTTCAATCTGGTCTGCGGCCTCGCCATGTTGCTGGCCAGCCTGCTGGCCGGGCTGCTGTGGGACACTCTGGGCGCCGCCTGCACCTTCTACGCCGGCGCCGCCTGCTGCCTGCTCACCCTGCTGGTGCTCGGCAGATACCCGCAGCCCTACGCCGGCAGCCAGCCATGAGCAGCGCATCCCGCTTGCTGCAGACAGCAAAAAGCCCCGGCAACCAGGTTGCCGGGGCTTTTCTGAAGATGGCGGAGGAGGTGGGATTTGAACCCACGGATGGTCGCCCATCGCCGGTTTTCAAGACCGGTGCATTCAGCCGCTCTGCCACCCCTCCGAACGGCGTGCATACTACGTCAGCCCCTTGTTCATATGCAATACATATTTGATTTG
Source organism: Aeromonas sp. 600276 (assembly GCF_049175815.1). NCBI lineage: Bacteria > Pseudomonadati > Pseudomonadota > Gammaproteobacteria > Aeromonadales > Aeromonadaceae > Aeromonas > Aeromonas sp. 600276. The sequence continues at coordinate 268,657 of NZ_JAAKVU010000003.1, forward strand.
GGATAGTAGTGGGCAACAGGCTGGGGTGGGGCTTGAAATCAGCGCTCGTCATCCCGACATTCAGTGCATACAATGCGTTAACGAGTCGGCGTTGCCGCCTCACCCCGGAAATCAAGAGGACACCCAAGATGGATACCCGTTCTATCTATACCGGCACCCAGAGTGCCGCGCGCGATACCAACAAGGTACTGCGCAACACCTACATGCTGCTCTCCCTCACTCTTGGCTTCTCTGCCGTGGTGGCCGGGGTCGCCACCGTGATGAACATGCCGCCCCTGCACTGGGCCATCTTCCTCATCGGCGTCTACGGTCTGATGTTCCTGACCGAGAAGAATCGTGACAACGGCATGGGGCTGGTGTTCACCTTCGCCCTGACCGGTCTGCTGGGCTATAGCCTGGGCCCCATCATCAACATGTACATGAACAACGGCGGCGGCGAGATCGTGATGACCGCGCTCGGCGGCACCGCGCTCACCTTCTTCGGTCTGTCGGCCTATGCCCTGACCACCAAGCGTGATCTTTCTTTCATCGGCGGCATGCTGTTCGTCGGTTTCTGGGTGCTGCTGGTGGCCATGATCGCCAACATCTTCCTGCAGATGAGCGCCCTGAGCCTGGCCCTCTCCGCCATGTTCATGCTGTTCTCCTCCGGTGCCATCCTGCTGACTACCCAGCAGATCGTGCGCGGCGGCGAGACCAACTACATCTCCGCCACCGTCACCCTGTATGTCTCCATCTACAACATCTTCCTGAGTCTGCTGAGCCTGCTCGGCGGCAACCGCAACTAATCAAACACCCCGCTTCGGCGGGGTTTTTATTGGCGCCTGTTTCTGTCAGGATAAGTTGCAAATCAAGGATATGAAGCGAAGTGGCCCTGATCCAAATCAGGGCCGTTTCGTTGTTGACCGGTTATGCTCTCGCTTTCGTTTCGCTCAAGGGTTGCGCTCTCCCATGCCCACGGATTTCTCTGGCCTGCTGCGCCGGCTGCTGACTGACAGTCATATCTATTTCGCCCTCAAGGTGCTGCTGGCCATCATGGGGCTGCTCGCCTTCACCCTGGCGACCGGCGACATCCAGCTCACCGTGCTGCTCTCCCTCGGGGTGGTGGCCGGCGCCATCGCCGAGACCGACGACAGCCTGTGGGGGCGGGTCAAGAACCTCGCCATGACCCTGCTCTGCTTCCTGTTCGCCTCCCTCTGCGTGCAGTATCTCTTCCCCACCCCCTGGCTGTTCGCCATCGGGCTGGCGAGCTCCACCTTCATCTTCGTGATGGTGGGGGCGCTCGGTCAGCGTTACGCCACCATCAGCTTTGGCTCCCTGCTGATCGCCATCTACACCATGCTGGGGGCCGCCAAGGCGCCGGATCTCTTCTATCAGCCGTTGGCCCTCGGCGCCGGGGCGCTCTGGTATGGCCTGGTGTCGCTGATCTGGCTCTGGCTGCTGCCCTACAAGACCCTACACGAGCAGCTGGCCCAGAGTTACTTTGCCCTCTCCCGCTATCTGCTGGAGAAATCCCGCTTCTTTCCGGCCGACGAGCACGGCGCCCAGGCCATTCGTCATAACCTGGCCCAGCTCAACATCAACCTGGTCAACGCCCTGACGCTCACCAAGTCGGCCCTCAACGCCCGTCTCAGCACCCGCCACCGAGCCTCCCCCGAGCTGGCCAGCCTGCTGCGCCTCTACCTGCTGGCGCTGGAGATCCACGAGCGGGCCACCTCCAGCCACTACCCCTACAGCAAGCTGGAAGCCGAGCTCAAGCAGGGCATCGTCCTTGACGGCTTCCAGGAGGTGTTCCTGCAACTCTCCGAGGCGTGCCAGCGGCTCGGCTACGCCATCCTGGTGCACAAACCCTATGCCCACAACAAGCGCATCCACTGGACGCTGGAGGCCCTCGGCGATCAGCTGGAGTTCACTCACCTCAAGCAGCACTACCCGAAAACCCTGCTGACGCCGATGAAGTTTCTGCGCCGCAACCTGGCCAGCATCAACCAGCTGCTGCAAAGCGCCGAGGAGCTGCAAAACCCCGAGCAGGCCCCGCAGAGCCTGCCGCCCCTGGCCCGGCCCGCCCGCCTGCCACTGCTGACCCAGCTCAAGCAGCACCTGACCCCCAACTCCATGGTGTTTCGCCATGCTCTGCGGCTGTCCCTCGGGTTGGTGGTGGGCTACGGCATTCTGCAGGCCTTCCAGCTGGACAAGGGTTACTGGATCCTGCTGACCGTATTGTTCGTCTGCCAGCCCAGCTACAGCGCCACCCGCCGCCGGCTGGTGCAGCGCATGCTCGGCACCTTCGCCGGCCTGCTGGTGGGGATCCCGGTGCTCTGGCTCTTCCCCGAACTGCACGTACAGCTGGTGGTGATGGGGCTGGCCGCTTTCCTCTTCTTCACCCAGGTGCGCAGCAACTACAGCGCCGCGGTCTGCTTCATCACCCTCTACGTGTTGATGGCGTTCAACCTGCTGGACGGCATCGGCTTCGCCATCCTAGGGCCGCGCATGCTCGATACCCTGCTCGGCTGCCTGCTCTCCTACGCCCTGGTGGCCTGGCTCTGGCCGGACTGGCAGTACAAGCGGCTGCCGACCCTGATCGCCAATTCGCTGTCGGCCAACGCCCGCTACCTCTCGGCAGTGCTGGCCAGCCTGCAGCAGCAGCGGGATGAGTCACTCGACTACCGGGTAGCGCGCAAGAGCGCCCATCTGGCGGACAGCGAACTGGCCATGGCCTGGCAGAGCATGCTGGTGGAGCCACAAAAGCGCCGCCGTTTCCTCGACCTCTGCTTCACCCTCACCTGGCGCAACCATGCCCTGCTCTCCTACATCTCGGCGCTGGGCGCCCATCGCGACAAGCTGGAGGCCATCGGCGAGCTGGATGAGATCAGCCGCCACCTGAGCCACACCCTGGAGCGGGCCGCCGGCCATCTGGCGGGAGAGATGCCGGAGCAGATCGAGGGGCAGTGCCCGGTCATCACCCCGGACAGCAGCGAGGAGCAGCTGATGCTGACCCAGCAGCTCAATCTCATCAGCCAGCTGGCAGACGAATTGCTCGCCCTGGCCAACGAGAGCCGGTTGCTCACCCGGGAACAAGGCGCTACCATGCCCGCCCAATCCTGACAGGCCACAAGGAGCCCACCATGTCCGAGCACCACCAGCTGGAATTCAACGGCCAACTCATCGAAACCGATGCCAAGGGTTATCTGCTCAACAGCAACGACTGGAGCGAGGCGCTGGCACTGGTACTGGCCGAGCAGGAAGGTATCGTACTGGAGGAGCCGCACTGGGAAGTGGTGCGCTTCGTACGCGCCTTCTATCTGGAGTTCAACACCTCCCCCGCCATTCGCGCCCTGGTCAAGGCGATGGAGAAGCAGTACGGCCCCGAGAAGGGCAACAGCCGCTACCTCTACAAGCTGTTCCCGGAAGGCCCCGCCAAGCAGGCCACCAAGATTGGCGGCCTGCCCAAACCGGTAAAATGCATCTAAAAAAATACCGCGCCCATCCAGAATGAAGCGCGGTATTTTTTTATCTTGTGGTCCCTCTTAGGGGTTGTAAGCCACCACGGAACCACTCAGGCCGGTCATCTGGCCGATGCGGCTCTGCATGCCCTGCAGCTTGGTCTTGGAGACATCCGGTCCGATGAAGACCCGGTTGAGCTGACCCTGCACCGGCGTGCGCGGCGAGGTGTGAGCCGAGTAACCCGCCGCCCGCAGCTTGCCCACCAGCGCGTTGACGCTGTCGACGTTCTTGAAGGCGCCTAGCTGCAGGATCCAGCTGCCCTGGGCCGGGGGCGTCGCGGCAGGCGCCGGGGCTGCGGTCGTGGTCGCTTGCCCCATCTTGCTGGCGATGAGATCGTCCATCGACCTGATCTGGCCCGCCTGCGGCTTGCTCTCCACCGGTTTTTGCACCTCTACCGGCTTGGGCGGCACCACCTTGGGCTTGGGTTGCTCCACCGGTTTCTTGGCGATCACTTCAGGCTTGGGCTGGGGCTTGACTACCGGTGGTGTAACGGGCTGGGTCACCGGCTTGGCGGCCGGCTGCTGCACCTGCGGCTGGCCCTGCTTGGCCCCCAGGGTGACCGGCTCGGGCACCTCTTCCACCTGCCACTGCTCGGCAGCCGACGCCTGCTGCTGGCTGGCCAGATGCTCCGCCGGCAGTGTGCTGGCGGCCGATACCTGCAAGGCGGGTTTGGCGGGTTCCAGCTCGGGGCGCAGCGGGATCTTGGCAAACGCCTCTTCCTTCTGCTCCAGCTTGTGGCCGTCCATCAGATCCGGCAGAAAAATGACTACCAGGGCCACCAGGATGACGGTCCCCACCAGACGGTTTTGAAACTTAGAGGCCAAGTTGAATCCTACCTTTACGTAACTCAATATGCGATCTGGCTCCCCGCCAAAGGGCTGGGGAGCCGGGGTGTGGCCTAGACGGCGACACCCGCCAGAATGTCGGCGACAGTGTAAAACGAACCAAACACAATGACCATATCATCAGGACTCGATGCGGCCAACGCGGCAGCATAGGCCTGCCCCACGCTGTCAAAGGTGGTCGCCGGCCCTCGCTCGCTGCCAAGGGCCGCCGCCAGCTGGGCCGCGCTCGCCGCCCGCGGACCGCTCAGGCTCGCCAGATACCACTCGCCGATGAGGCCATCGAGCTCGGCAAGCGACCCCGCCATGTCCTTGTCCTTGAGCATGCCGACCACGGCGCGGCGCACGCCGCGGCAGGGTTGCTTGCGCAGCTGGGCGGCCAGATAGGCGGCCGAATGGGGGTTGTGGGCCACATCGACGATGACCAGCGGCGCGCTTTGCAGTTGCTGCATCCGGCCGGCCAGCCGGGCATTGGTCAGTCCTTGTCGAATAGCCTCTTCCGGCAGCGGCAGGCCGAGGGACTCCAGCGCCGCCAGCACGGTGACCGCGTTCATCAGCGGCAGGGCCGGCTTGGGCAGCCCCAGCCAGTGGTGCAGGCCGTGGTAGTCCCAACTGTCGTCGTGCTCATCCCCGTGGAAGTCACGGCCGACCTGGCGCAAGGAGGCGCCGAGGCGGGCCGCCTCGTTGGCGATGGTGACGGGCGGGTTGGGCTCACCGCTGATGGCGGGTTTGCCGGCGCGATATACGCCCGCCTTCTCCACCGCCACCGCCTCACGGGTATCCCCCAGCCAATCGCAGTGATCGAGCGCAATGGAGGTGATCATGGCGACATCGGATTCCACCACATTGGTGGCATCGAGCCGGCCGCCCAACCCCACTTCCAGCAAGAGCACATCCGGCGCGGCGCGGCGAAACAGCCACAAACCAGCAAGGGTGGCGAACTCGAAGAAGGTAAGGGCTATCTCGCCGCGGGCCGCTTCCACCTCAGCAAAGGCGGTGCAGTGATCGCGGTCGGCCAGCTCGGCCCCGTTGATCCGCACCCGTTCGGTGAAGCGCAGCAGATGGGGAGAGGAGTAGACGCCGACCTGGTAACCGGCTTCCATCAGGATGCTGGCCGCCATGGCACAGCTGGAGCCCTTGCCGTTGGTGCCCGCCACCGTGATCACCTTGAACGGCAGTTGGGTAAGACCCATGCGGCGGGCGACGGCACCGACCCGATCCAGCCCCATGTCGATGTTGACCGGGTGGATCTGCTCCAAATAAGAAAGCCAGTCGACCAGCGACCGGCTTTGGGATTGTTGCATGTTGGAACTCATCTTCACTCTTCGATGACGTGAGTATTCAGCATTTTGGCGAGCAGGCTGGCCAGACGGTTGCGCATGTCGCGGCGGTCGATGATGAGATCGATGGCGCCCTTCTCCAGCAGGAACTCGGAGCGCTGGAAGCCTTCCGGCAGCTTCTCGCGCACGGTCTGCTCGATGACGCGGGGACCGGCAAAGCCGATCAGCGCCTTGGGCTCGCCCACGTTGATGTCACCCAGCATGGCCAGACTGGCGGAGACGCCACCCATGGTGGGGTCGGTCAGCACCGAGATATAGGGCAGGCCGGCTTTGGAGAGTCGGTCCAGCGCCGCACTGGTCTTGGCCATCTGCATCAGGGAGAACAGCGCCTCCTGCATGCGGGCACCACCCGAGGTGGAGAAACAGACCAGACCGCGCCCTTCCTTGATGCTCTCCTCGACGGCGCGCACGAAGCGGGCGCCCACCACGGAGGACATGGAGCCACCGATGAAGGAGAACTCGAACGAACAAGCGACGACCGGCACCCCCTTGAGGGTCCCCTTCATCACCACCAGCGCATCTTTCTCACCCGTATCCTTCTGGGCGGCTGACAAACGATCCTTGTAGCGCTTGGAATCCTTGAATTTCAGTACATCCTGCGGCTCCAGCTCGGCACCGACTTCGGTGCGGCCCTGCTCGTCGAGAAAGCTCTCGAGGCGGGCACGGGCGCTGATGCGCATATGATGATCACACTTGGGGCACACTTCGAGATTGCGCTCCAACTCTGCCCGGTAGAGCACCTGTTCACAAGCACTGCACTTGGTCCACACCCCTTCCGGAATGTTGTGGCGACGCGGGGCAGTGATCTTGCTCTTGGGAAGGATCTTCTCAAGCCAGCTCATGGAATTCCTTAATGCTTTTGTGCCTGACAAAACGCATCGAGCCTAGATTGTTCAATGACTTAATAGCTCGATGGCAATAAATGACGGATCATTAAACCACAAATTTTCGGGCCCAGTTACTAAAAACTGGTCGTACCCGGTGCCGAGTCCGGCAGCCACAACGGGCCGAGCGGCACCCGCGGCAAGCCCAGTTCCAGCGGGTAATCCACGTCCACCAGATAGAGCCCCCCCGCCTTGGCGGTGGGGCCCGCCAGGTTGCGATCCCGGGCCGCCAGCACCTCGGCCACCCACTCCACCGGTTTGAGGCCCTGCCCCACCAGCAGCAGGGAGCCGGTGATGTTGCGCACCATATGGTGCAAGAAGGCGTTGGCCCGGATATCCAGCACGATATAGGGGCCCTGGCGGCTGACGCACAGGTGGGTCACATTGCGCCACGGGGTCTTGGACTGGCAGCCGACGGCCCGAAACGAGCTGAAGTCCTGCTCACCCAGAAGGCACTGGCCCGCCTGGTGCATCAGCGTCGCGTCGATCGCTTCGTGGTAGTGGCTGACGCCGCTGCCGAGGATGGCTGGCCGGTAGTTGTGGTTGTAGATGACGTAGCGGTAGCGACGGGCGGTGGCGCTGAAGCGGGCATGGAACCCCTCGTCCACCTCCTTGACCCAGCGCACCGCGATGTCGGGCGGCAGGTTGGAGTTGAGCCCCAGGGTCCAGGCCCCTTCGGCACGGTTCGCATCGGTATCGAAGTGGATGACCTGGCCGGTGGCGTGGACGCCGGCATCGGTGCGTCCTGCACACTGGATGGAGACGGGGTGATTGGCGATCCGGCTGAGGGCCTTCTCCAGCTCCTCCTGTACGCTGATCACTTCGCGCTGACGCTGCCAGCCGAAATACCGGCTGCCGTCGTATTCAATACCTAGGGCAATTCGCATGGATAAACTTGTCTTCTGATGAAAGGATGCGGTGAAAGAAACGGGGCGGATTATACCCATCTCGCCTCAAAAATCCCAAATCGCAGCGCCCAGGCCAGACCAAAAACGCCAAGAAGAAGGGGCAGCCCGTCGGCTGCCCCTGCTGTCATCATGGTACTGTGGCTAACTAGCCAAGGCGCTTGAGCAGCTTCTCGGCCTCGGCCCGCTGATGCTCGGTGCCCTGCTCCGCCGCCTCCTGCAGCAGCTCGCGGGCGCTGTCCTTGTCGTCGATCTCGAGGTAGGCGCGCGCCAGGTCCAGCTTGGCCCCCACTCCGCCATCGTCGGCATCCACGTCAAATCCGGTGGACTCCGGCAGCACCTCGGGGAAGCCATCCAGCCCCACATCCAGCGAGAAGCCCTGATAGGGTTCCTGCTCCGTGGTGGTGGCATCTGCCTCGGCCAGCAGCTTGTCGATCTCGACATAACCGCTCTCCTGGGCCTGCTCGCGCGGCTTGACCTCGCCCTGATGGGGCTCCACTTCGGCGAAGGCATCCTCAAAATCGGAGAGGGCCATCTCGTTGGGATCCCAATCCGGTTCTGCCTCTTTCTTACCTTTGACCGGCTCGGGCTCCAGCCCCAGCTCAGCCAGCATCTCGTCGGCGCCGGCAGCGGCAGCCTGGTCGGCCCCCGGCTCGGCAAAGGCGGTCTCGAAGTCGCTCAGATCGAAGGAGGCGAGATCCTCATCGCTCACCACCGCCTCGGCGTCCGGCTGGCCGTCATCGGCGCCATCCAGCGTCAGGTCGGCCTCCAGATCCGCATCCAGCTCGGCGAACAGGGCAGCCTGCAGCTCCTCTTCGCTCATGATCTCGTTGCCAGCCTTGGGCTTGGGATTGAATTCGCTGGCGAGATCGAGATCTGGCTCGGTGTCGAGGGTGATGGGATCGTCATGGGCCAGATCCAGATCGGGCACCAGATCCGGATCCCGGATGGCGGCCTTGGCAGCCGGTGCCGGCTCGGCATCGAAGCTGGCCAGATCCATCTCGCCATCGTCGCTAAACACCAGATCGGCCGGCGCGGCGGGCTCTTCCACCGCCATGTAGCCATCGGGCGTGTTGAGATCCGGTGTCGGCCGCATCGGTTCGTCATCAGTGATGCCGACCGTCATCAGCTCGTCAAACTCGCTGCTCTCCTGATCCATCACCATGGCGGTGGATTCGGACAGGCTCTTCTCCTGCTCTTCCAGCTCGCGGCGAGCCCGAGCCCGCAGCCACAGAGTCACCAGCGCCAGCACCAGCAGCACCGGCAACAGGATGATCATGGCGAGGTTGAGCGGTGAGGAGAGCAGGTCCATCAGCCAGTTCTGCTTGGGCTCGGGGGCCGGCGCCGCCGGCGGAACCGGCTTGGCCTTGAGCTCGGCAATCTCTTTTTGCAGGGCGGTCTGATCCTGCAGCTGGGCCTTGAGGGTCTCCACCTCTTCGGTCAGCGACTGCAGTCGCAGCTTGAGCCTGTGGTTCATCTCGGTGACCTGACCGAGCTGGGCATTGGCATCTTCCAGCGCCAACGCCATCTCGGTGGAGGGCTTGCCGACCGGCTTGTCGAGGTTGGCCGGCAGCGGGGCCGGTGCACTGGCGGTGGCGGCACTGGTTGCCGCGGCCTGGCTCGCGACCGGCTCGGGGGCCTTGGCGACCTCCTTGACCTCGGTGGCCGGCTGGGGCGCCTCCACCTTGGGTGCCGGAGCCGGGATGGGCGCCGCCTTGGCGAGCGCTACCTTGGCAACCTCGGGCTTGGCAGGCTCGGCTGCCTTGGTGGGGGTCGCCTTGGGCTGGGCCGGCTTGGTGGCCACCGGTTTGGCAGGTTGAACATGCTTGTTGGCCAGGTATTTCGGGCTCAGCCCTTTCCAGCTGGCGTTGTCACTGCGGAATTTGGCGCGGGCCTCGGCATCCGTGATGACGCTGGCCTCGGCGGCGGTGGGCAGCAGGATGCGCGAACCCACCAGAATGTGGTTGATGTTGCCGTCGGCGAAACTGCGGGGGTTTTTCTCGTAGATCGCCACCATGGTCTGGTAGACGCTGACACTGTTGGAGGGACGGTACTTGCTCGCCAGGCTCCAGAGGGTGTCGGTGGGACGAATGGGGCCATAACTGCCGGCATTGCTCGCAACCTGCCGCACGATGGGCTGGGCCGTCGCTCGGCTGGGCTGGGGCGTGGCGCTGGGAGTGGCGACGGGTTGTGCCAGCGGCTGGGAATTGACGGCGGGCGGAGCCGGCTCGTCCGGGCCTTTGAGCTCAACAAAAAAGGGCTCCCGCGTCGAGTCTTCGGCCCGGGCCATGCCCAGCAGACCCAATGCGAGTAGCGTTGCCAATGTTATGCGGGAATGTCCCATATTCGTTCCTTCGTATGACGGCCCTATCACATTGAAAAATCTGGATAGTTACCCCAAAACAGTCGGTTCAATATAAATCAGGCTCAGGTTGCAAGCCAGCAGTCCGACACATTTAGCACCCAACTTGCCCCTGAGTGTAGGAAAAAACTTAATCAGTTGATATCGCGAAACATTCCAGAATGTCGCACTGTGCGCCCCCGGTCACATCTGCCTCGCGCTCGGCGGGGCCATCTCTGGCGGGCATCCCTCCCCGCCAGACCCATGGACTCGCCGATCAGAGGTAATCGCGCACCAGCAGTTCGGCAATCTGCACGCTGTTGGTCGCGGCGCCCTTACGAACGTTATCGGCCACGATCCACATATTTATACCGCAGGGGTGAGAAATATCCTGGCGAACCCGGCCCACCTGTACCTCGTCCTTGCCGGTTGCGTCGCGCACCGGGGTCGGATAGTCATGCTCGTCGTCAAACAGGGTGACGCCCGGCGCCTGGCGCAGCAGCTCCTTCACCTGCTCGGCGTCGAGCGGCTGATGCAGCTCGACGTGGACCGCCTCGGCATGGCCGTAGAACACCGGCACCCGCACGCAGGTGGGGTTCACGGCGATGTTGGCATCCCCCAGGATCTTCTGGGTCTCCCACACCATCTTCATCTCTTCACGGGTGTAGCCGTTGTCGGTGAAGCTGTCGATCTGCGGAATGAGGTTGAAGGCGATCTGCTGCGGATAGAGGCTGGGCTCCACCGGACGACCGTTGAGCAGGTGGGCGGTCTGGCCGGCCAGCTCGCTCACCCCCTCCTTGCCGGAACCGGAGACGGACTGATAGGTCGCCACGTTGATGCGAGCGATACCCACCTCATCGTGCAAAGGCTTCAGTGCCACCAGCATCTGGATGGTGGAGCAGTTGGGGTTGGCGATAATGTTGCGGTTGCGAAAATCGGCCAGGGCGTCCGGGTTCACTTCTGGAATGACCAGGGGGATCTCTTCGTCGTAACGGAAGCAGGAGGTGTTGTCGATGACGATGCAGCCGTGCTCGGCGGCAATCGGCGCCCACTTGGCAGAGACCTCGGCCCCGGCGGAGAAGAGGGCGATCTGCACCTGGCTCCAGTCAAACTCCTCCACGTCCAGGATCTCGACGTTCTTGCCGGCAAAACGCACCGTGTCGCCGGCGCTGCGGCTGGAGGCCAGCGGATAGAGGGTGGCGACCGGGAAGGCACGCTCTTCCAGGATCTCGATCATCGCCTCGCCCACGGCGCCGCTGGCGCCCAATACCGCTACGTTGAATTGCTGACTCACTGCTGTTCTCTCCTATGATGGTGCCGGTGACGCGCGCTGGCATCACCGCTGGCAGGCGGACCTGCCTGATAGCGGGTCTGGCGTCAGCCAGACCGGGTATGGGCGGGATAAGGCTCCCCCCCTTCAAGTATGTAGAGCGCTCAGCCGGGCTGGCAGACAAACCCGAGCCGGGCCAGGGCATCGCTCGCAAACGGCCCCTTTAGCTGCAGGGCCGAGAGCTCGCGCCGCTCCGGATAATCTTTGCGCTGCTCATCGAAGCTGCCCGCCACACCGAGCCGGTTGCGAAAACGGGCGTCATCACGGCGCACGTCATAAATAAGGTGGACCAGTTGCTTGATCAATGCCTGATCCGCCGGCTGGCCCGGCGTCACCTCGCGCACCTCGGGGATGGGCAGCAGACTCTGCAGATCCTGGCGCGGCGTGCGCCCCAGTTGGCGGCAGAGCGCCTCATAGAGCATCCAGGTGCCACGGGCCTTGCCCTCCAGGCTGTAACCTGCAATGTGCGGTGTCGCGAGCTCAGTGTGGGGCACCAAGGCCTGCAGCGGCTCTGGCTCCCCTTCCCACACGTCCATCACCAGCCGCAGCGGCGTCTGGCTCTGCTGGCGCGCCAGCAAGGCCTGGTTGTCCCACACCTCGCCGCGGGAGGCGTTGATAAGGATCTGCCCGGCCGGGCGGGCGGCAATCTGCGCTGCATCCAGCAGATGGAAGGTGGCATCCGGCCCCTGACGGGTAATGGGAACGTGGAAGCTGACGATGTCGGCCTCAAGGGCCTGCAGGTAATCGACAAACTGCACCGCCTCGTTGGCCTCGGCGGCGCGGGCCCGGGGCGGATCGCAGCGCAGCACCCGCATGCCGAGGGCCTCGGCCTTGCCTGCCACGCACTCGCCGGTATTGCCGGAGCCGATGACCGCGAGGCTCATCTCGCTCAAGTTGAGCTCATGGCGCTCGGCCAGCACCAGCAGGGCGGAGAGCACATAGTCGCCGACCGAATATTTGTTGCAGCCGGGGGCGCTGAAGAAGGGAATGCCCCGCTCGGCCAGCAGCGCCTTGTCCACGTGATCGGTGCCTATGGTGGCGGTGCCGACGAAGCTCAGCCGCGGGCAGCTGGCCAAGAGGGCGGCGTCCACCCGCGTGACGGAGCGCACCAGCAGCACGTCGGCCTCTTGCAGATCCGCCGCCTGCATCTGCCTGCCGGGCAGCGGGATGACCTCGCCAAACTCGGCAAACAACTCACGGGCGTGGGGCATATTCTCATCAACAACGATCTTCATCGGGCTCTCTCACTTCGCTAGCGGCCACAAGCGCGCCATTCTAGCCCAAACAGACCGAAGTTTCAGATGCTTATTCATCCATACGCGGCCGTCGCCGCGACTTTCTGCCGGGGTGGGTGCGCTGTTGCCTCATCTGCGCCCGATGAAGCGCCCTGCCCGGGCAATATCTGCTGACCGCCCCGCCATCAGCGGGCCTTGGTCAACAATCAGACCATCACCACACTCATTTGTAACCCTGTGTTACAGGGAGCGGGGCGCGACTTGACCGACCGGGTTGGGCTGGCACAATGACGCCTCTTTTTTTCTGCCCAGGAATGGGCACCTTGCCGAGCCCCGTTATGCCGACTCACGCCTCTTCCCTGCCGCGCCGCCAGGTGCTTTGTTTCAGTGCCGCCTTGATCCTGCCGCTGCTCCTGCTGGTCTGCCTGCCCTGGCAACCGTTCATGAGCCAGGCCCTGCACTCGGACTGGCTCTGGTGGCCCTACGCCCTCACCCGCATGGTGGATGTGCCTGGCATCGGCGTCAGCATCCTGGCCCTGCTGCTGCTGACCCGACACAAGCTGACGCTCAGCCTGCCGGCACTGCTGGCCCTCGGCGCCGCCCTGTTTGCCGTGCTGGCCGGCGACTGGCTCATCAAGAGCCTGATCAAGCACCTGACCGAGGAGCCCCGCCCCTACCTGCTCTGGCTGGAGAGCCAGAACCTGATCCCCGCCATCCAGCAGTTCTACGCCGGCAAGGTGGAGGTGCGCAGCGAGCAGGTCCATGCGGCCAGCCAGCTGCTGGCGCTGCCCGAGTGGCTCGCCAACCACTGGCAGGCGGAGGTGAACTACGCCTTCCCCTCCGGCCACAGCATCGCCGCCATGAGCCTGGCCCAGTTCTTCGGCCTGATCTGGCTGGCGCGCGCCCCAGCCGGCGCCTGGTTGCTGCCGCTGTGGGCCATCGGTGTCGGCCTGTCGCGCATGCTGATCGGCATGCACTGGCCGCTGGATGTGCTGGCAAGTGCCCTGCTCGGCAGCCTCACCTCGCTGTTCGCGGTGCGCTGGTGGCTACGCCGTTACTAACAATGCGTGCGACAAAAAAACGGGCACCTGCGGGTGCCCGTTGTTGTTCTCTGCTCTCTGCTCTCTGCTCTCTGCCATGGTGGCTCAGTTGCTGGCGCTCGCGCCCTGCCACCCCTGCGGGTACTTGTAGCCGACGAAGCGCTTGGCGGCATAGGCCTTGAAGGCGGCCGAGTTGTAGGCCTCCACCACATCTTTGGCGAAGGGCTTGTCCGCATCGGCACTTTTTACCACCACCCAGTTGATGAAGTCGTAGCTGCGCTCAAGGAACAGGCCTGAGCTGAAGGGAATGCCGCTTGAGGCGGCAAAGTTGCCGTTGATGACCGAGAAGTCCACGTCTTCGCGCGAGCGGGGCAGCTGGGCCGCCTCCAGCAGCACCAGCTTGAGGTTGTGCGGGTTTTGCGCCACGTCGAACTCGCTCGCCTTGAGCGGGTTGATCCCCTCCTTGAGGGTCAGCCAGCCCAGATCCTGCAGCATCAGCAGCGCCCGCGCCTGATTGGTGGGGTCGTTCGGAATGGCCACCGTGCTCCCCTCCTGCACCGCCTTCAGATCTCCCAGCTTGCCGGCATAGAGCCCCATGGGGCCGGTCGGTACCTGGGTAATGGGGGCGAGCGACAGCCCCCGATCCTTGGCAAAGCTCTCCAGATAGGGCTTGTGCTGGAAGCAGTTCACATCGAGCGAGCCGTCGGCCAGCGCGATATTGGGGGTCACATAGTCGGTGAACTCCACCAGTTTGACCTGATAGCCCTTGGCTTCGAGCTGGGGCTTGATGGAGTCGGTCACCATGTCGGCAAAATCCCCCACCGTGGTACCGATGACGATCGCCTGTTTGGCCGGATCGGCGGCCAGCGTGGCCAATGGCAGGGTTCCGGCCAGCAGGGCCAGGGCGGAAAGAGCAAAGAAGGAACGACGCTGCATAAAAACTCCCTGTAAAGATCTCAACGGCTGGCTCGATGGCAGAGTCGTGCTTGAATCACCACAACCATCCAGCCATCTAAACGGCTAATTAAGTACACCATAACAGAGCCGTTTCTCTTCGCCAAGCAACAAAACCGGGCAAGCTTTACCGGATGGCAGTGAAGCCCGGCTCTCAGCCCTGCCAGGTCCCCAGGACAAGAAATCTTTGATAAACCACACAGTTATTGCTTGACCCCCTCCCCAAGCCAGCCTCAAGTGACTTATTGTGGTCATTCGGTACCATTTTGCGTCAGGGTGCCAGGTTCGCTTTGTCAGGCTCACCCTGTGGAAGAAGGCGCGTGCTGACAGCGTCATTCAGGCACGGTAGCGGCGATGTGAACACCAGACCCTCATGCTCGCAGTTAACAGAGGAGATAGTTTTATTCAGCCAGCCAAGGAGTTGCCGTGATCGATCACGTTGAAATCAAGACAATGCATTTTGACGACTGCAAGCGCTTCTACCAAACCGTGCTCCGCCCACTGCACATGGAACTCAAGTGGGCAGATGACGCCGCTGCCGGTTTTGGTCTGATCGGTCGTGACAAGGTGAGCTTTTTGATCGAGAAATTCGACCGACATACCCCCTGCCATCTTGCCTTCAGCGCCACGACATCAGCACAAGTCGATGCTTTTCACTTGGCAGGCATTCAAGCGGGCTTTCGCTGTAACGGACAACCGGGACCTCGCGTTCACTATTCCCCTGATTATTACGCTGCATTTTTGCTTGACCCGGATGGGAATAATATAGAGGCGGTGGCACATATTTAATTATCATAAATGTCGATATTGAGCAGACCTAAATAGCTTAACCAGAAGATAAGGTTATAAATAGGGACAAGGAATATGTCAAAAGCGATTCAAGGATTTGAGTATTCAATTAAAGATGCCGAAGAGCTGCTAGCTCATTTCGACGGCATCAATGCCAATCCGCCACCACCCAGCAGTGAAGTGTTAAAACGCGCGGGACTGGTAATGGCGCTTACTGCTTGGGAAACCTATGTGGAAGATCGGTTGATTGAGGAAATGCATAAAAAGCTAGCCATAGTACAGGGCAGTTACTTGGGTGATTTTATCCTGAAGAAACTGCATACAGATTTAAAGTCATTTCATAATCCAACCTCAGATAAAACGAAAAAAATATTTATGGATTATCTTGGGTTTGATGTCACAGAGGGGTGGCGCTGGTCGAACTATGAGCCAGATAAAGCGCGCTCAACACTCAATCAATGGATTAAAAAACGTGGTGAAGCTGCGCATCGTTCAAAGCCTATCAGCACGGGTGTACCGGTTCCCCATCTTATAAAACGGGACGAGCTGGAAAAAGTAATCAGATTTATCAGAGACCTGGTCAAGTCTACCGACTGTTATATAAATGAGAAGATTGATCTGCACCACGCTGCAATTTTGAACGCCAAAACCAGCTTTCAAGCTGATTGAGGAGCCAATAAATGGAGTGGTTAGTTGCATTAATTATTTTTATCGTAATAGCTGCCATTTTTGGAAAGCCATCATCTTGCTGTATCTGTGGCCCGTCTATAAAAAATACATATTATAAATGGACCATCAGTGGAAAGAAGCAGGCTCTTTGCCCTAAATGCAATTCACAGATGGAAAGAAAAATTAGCAGAGAAGCGTTTAATCGCCGCTTTGGTTAATGAACAGCCTCTTGTTAGCGGGCCGATATTGAGTGCTTCAATTGGCGGCCCATCGTTTAACTGTCACAACATTTACAATTTGAATTACTTTATTTTTGACCTGCTCCGGCCCTGCCGGTAGGTTTATGCCTTATCGACACAGTGCCGTGACTCATATTTTATACGTCACCTTGTCAGTCGCGAACGACATGGAGAGTTCGCTAACCCACCAGCAGGGAGCACGACCACACCCTATTCAAGGAGCATTCATGACCCCCAAACAACATCTGCTCGCCAAGGCCATCTTTATCCTTGCCACTCTGTTCTCCCTGGCCATGATCGCCTTCGTTGCCTGGGCCGTCGTCACGGTCAGCCCGCTCCACCCGGCTGACATGGCACCGTCGCAGAGTCTCAGCCTTGGCCTGGCAACCGCCATCGCCCTGTTTGTGCTCGCCTTCAACTATGTGGCTTATCGCGGGCTCACCGAACAGGTGACGGCCTTCAAGGTGGTCTTCTGGTGCTTCGTCGCCCTGCAGTTGTTCGCCTTTCCGATCGGTACCGTCATCGCGCTGACCCTCATCTATCTGTGGAACCAGTCGCGCGTCTCCCTCGCCCGCCCACTCGGTGCCACTGTCTCACTCTGATCCGGGAGAGTATCCATGCTGACTACCACGAACACCGGCCTGCTGGTCGTCGATATTCAGGGCAAACTGGCCCGTCTGGTCGAGGGGAGCGATGCCCTCATCGCCAACACCGCCAGGCTGGTGGCGGGGGCCCGTCTATTGGGCCTGCCGGTTGTCTGGCTGGAGCAGAACCCGGACAAGCTCGGAGCCACCGTGCCCGAGCTGCAGTTGATGCAGGCAGGCGATCTGGTGCTGCCCAAGCACTGCTTCGGCGCCCTGGGGGAACCGGCGCTGGCCGACGCCCTCGCCCGCCAGGGCGTCAGCCACTGGCTGGTGTGCGGCATCGAGGCCCATATCTGCGTCTACCAGACGGTGTTGGGATTGCTGGACGCGGGCAGCCAGGTGTCGCTGGTGGTGGATGCGGTGTCATCGCGCAGCGCCGCCAACCGGGAGCTCGCCATCCACAAGCTGGCGGCGCACGGGGCCGAGCTCACCTCGGTGGAGATGTGCCTCTACGAACTGCTGGGCGATTGCCGCCATCCGGCGTTTCGATCCATTCTGGCGTTGATCAAATAGCCCCCTGCCGTCCGGCGTTTCGTACCATATTGCTGGCGCTGATCAAATAGCCTCCCCTATCGGCCAGTCCCTCCAGACCACCCGGCGCCATTGGCACCGGGTGGCTTGCCTGCACTGCCCTCCCCTGTTTTAGATCTCGGCGGCCCCCCGCCAGCGCGAAGATTCCCCCAACCTGCGCAGATCCGCCCCGCCTCTCTCACACCGGTAACGGCCCGTTAAACGTTAACAAATGGTTACTAATTGATTGATATAAAAAGATAAATATCAATAGCACCAAACTGAGAAAAGTTCTCAATACAGCACAGAAAAGGATTCACAGGAACCCCCACATGGTCTGTCGATTATTTGTTGTGAGATTTCTTTGAGCCTTATCTCAGAATGAAAATGAGTGCTTTTTGACTCTGTTCTTCCCATGTATAGATGCCAGTCGCACCCAGGACGGTGCGATATAAGATGGAGTTTATTAATGAGAAAAACATCGTTAGCGTTGGCAATCTCGGCCCTGCTCTCGGCCCTGCCCATCGCTTCAGTTCAGGCGAGTGAGAGTTGCACCCCATTGACTGGCAAGGAAGCCGGCCTCGATACCGGCCGCAGCAGTGCCGAGCGCTGCCTGCCCGGCATTAACCCGCTGCAGGATCAGCAGTGGCACCTGCTCAACAGCGGCCAGAATGCCTTCAGCCCCCGTGGCGGCGTGGCAGGCAACGACCTCAACCTCTGGTGGGCACACCGTACCGGCGTGCAGGGTCAGGGCATCAACGTGGCCGTGGTGGATGACGGCCTGGCCATCGCCCATCCGGACCTGGCCGACAACGTTCGCCCCGGCTCGAAAAACGTGGTGACCGGCAGCAGCGACCCCACCCCGACCGATCCGGACAGTGCCCACGGTACCTCGGTCTCCGGCCTTATCGGGGCGGTCGACAACCGCATCGGCACCCTGGGGGTGGCCCCTCGCGTCCAGCTGCAGGGGTTCAACCTGCTGGATGAGCGCAGCAAGCAGCTGCAGAAAGACTGGCTCTATGCGCTGGGCGGCAGCCCCGCCACCGCCGACAACCGGGTCTTCAACCAGAGCTACGGCATGAGTCTGGTGGATCCGCAAAGCGCCAGCGGGCTGGATCAGGTACAGCTCGATCGCCTGTTCGAGCAGCAGACCCAGCAGGCGCAGGGCGCGGCCTATATCAAGGCGGCAGGCAACGGCTTCAACCGCATCGCCGCGGGTGACTACATGTTCAGCCGCACTGGCGTCCTGCCCAAGCTGCCGTTCGAGAACAGCAACATAGACCCCTCCAACAGCAACTTCTGGAACCTGGTGGTGAGCGCCATCAATGCCGACGGAGTGCGTTCCTCCTACTCCAGCGTCGGCAGCAACGTCTTCCTGAGCGCCCCCGGCGGGGAGTACGGTACCGATGCGCCGGCCATGGTGACCACGGATCTGCCCGGCTGCGACATGGGCTACAACCGCACCGACGATCCCAGCACCAACCGGCTGCACAACAACCCGCAGCTGGATGCCACCTGCGACTACAACGGCGTGATGAACGGCACCTCGTCGGCCACCCCCAACACCTCGGGCGCCATGGCGCTGCTGATGTCCGCCTATCCGGATCTGTCGGTGCGGGATCTGCGCGATCTGCTGGCCCGCAACGCCACCCGCATCGATGCCGGCCAGCAGCCGGTCCGGGTCAGCTATACCGCCGCCAATGGTCAACCCCGCCAGGTCACCGGCCTGGAAGGGTGGGAGCGCAACGCCGCCGGCCTCTGGTACAGCCCCACCTATGGCTTTGGTCTCATCGACGTGAACAAGACCCTGACCGCCGCCGCCAGCCACACCCCGCTGCCGCCGCTGGTGCAGTTGCCGGCTCAGAAGGTCACGGTGCCGCGCAGTGAAGGGAGCATCGCGGATGTGGGCAGCAGTGCCACCCGCTCCAGCACCCAGGTGGCGCAGGCCTTGACCGTGGAAGCGGTCCAGGTCACGGTGAGCCTGGATCATCAGCGCCTGCCCGACCTGCTGATCGAGCTGGTCTCCCCGTCCGGTACCCGCAGCGTGCTGCTCAACCCCAACAACAGCCTGGTGGGGCAATCCCTCGACCGGCAGCAGCTGGGTTATGTGCGCACCAAGGGGCTGCGCGACATGCGCATGCTCTCCCACAAGTTCTATGGCGAAGCGGCCCAGGGCGAGTGGCGACTGGAGGTGACCGACGTCTCCAACAGCAGCCGCCAGCTGACCCTGGTTGACCTCAACACCAACCGCCGCAGCACCCTGACCGAGCGCAACAACAGCCAACCGGGTCAACTGCTCAACTGGTCCCTGCGGGTGATCGGCCACGATGCCGCCCGCTCATGATCACAAGGAGTCACAAGATGAAACACAGCTTACTCGGCCTGGCCCTGGCCGGCCTCCTGGCTTCGGCCGGCGTGCACGCCGCCGATGAATCGGTGGTGATCGACGGCAAGCAGTACCGCACCATAGAGGTGAACGGTCAGACCTACCTCACCCCGGACAACGGCAGCAAGCAGCGAGTCGCCCGCAGCGCAGACGGCAAGGCGCCCCGGCAAACCCTGCGCAGCGGCGACGTGCTGCTGCAAGGGGTGGCCAGCCCTGAGCTCACCGCCAGCGGCACCCTGCTGGTGGAAGCCGATGACAACCAGGCCAGCGCGCTGGCCAGCCGGCACGGCCTGCGCTTCAAGCAGAGCAGCGGCGGCATCGCCCTGCTGGAAGCCAAGCCGGGCACCGATCTGAACGCCGTCGCCACGGCGCTCAAGCAGGAGGGGGTCAAGGTGCAGATTGAACTCGCCGGGGCCCTCAAACGGCCCAAGTGAGCCGCTCCGGGCCAGCGCCCGGACGCTTTGACTTATCTTCGAGGGGGCCGCCGGCCCCCTCGCGTATTGCCCGCAGCCAGCGTCATTGGCCATCAGGCCACCCGTTTTCCCGCATCTTTCCCGCCCTTTCCCCCTCTTGCCACCCTTGGCTTGACGCCGTCTTTCGATGCGACCTTGCTCACAACTCGGCACCCTTGCTCCCGCCGGCACATTTCTCGCTCCCCCGGGGCAAGGCGGCCATCGCCCGGCTTGTTAACCTGCCAGCAGCCAAACGCCTGCCCACGGGTCCGTTTGGTCTTCCTTGCGATATCCAATGGCAGCCGCCAGCAGAGCGGCCCAGCCCGGGCGGATGCCTTGCACCCGGTGTCGATATCTCCTTTTTATTTTTATTCAGACAGTTACGAGGACGTCTTCATGCCTATCACCACAAAATTGAAAGCGGTTTCACTGGGGGTCAGCCTGGCGCTGGCCGGCCTGCTGGTCGGTTGCAACCAGAATGATTCGGATCCCCTGGTCAAGGACGATGCCTATTACCGCGGCCAGGCCGAGGCCATGGTGGCCAGGCTGACCCTCGGCGAGAAGCTGGACCTGCTCTCCGGCCCCGGTTACGGCAGTGCCAACGGCGCCATCAACGTCAAGCAGGATGTGCCCGGCGTGGCGGGTTACATCAACGGCGTGCTGCGCAGCGCAGACGGCATCGACATTCCGGCCCTCAAACTGGCCGACGGGCCGGCCGGGGTGCGGATCAACGCCAACCGCGACGGTGACAGCGCCAGCTACTACGCCACCGCCTGGCCCATCGGCTCACTGCTCGCCTCCAGCTGGGATGTCAAGCTGGTCAAGGCTGTCGGCGAAGCCATGGGGGACGAGGTGCGCCAGTACGGAGTCGACATCCTGCTGGCCCCGGGCATGAACATCCAGCGCAACCCGCTCAATGGCCGCAACTTCGAGTACTACTCGGAAGATCCCCTGCTCACCGGCAAAATCGGCGCCGCCATGGTCAACGGGGTGGAGAGCAACGGGGTGGGCACCACCATCAAGCACTACTTCGGCAACAACTCAGAGACCAACCGCAACCAGATCAACGACATCGGCGAACCGAGAACCTTCCGCGAGATCTATCTGCGCGGCTTCCAGATCGCGGTGGACGAGGCCCAGCCCTGGGCGGTGATGACCTCCTACAACAAGGTCAACGGCACCTATGTCAACGAGCGCAGGGATGCGGTAACCGACCTGCTGCGCGGCGAGTGGAAGTTCGACGGCCTGGTGATGTCCGACTGGTTTGCCGGCGATGTGGCCAACAACGCCTACAAGCAGGTGCTGGCGGGACAAGATTTGATCGAGCCGGGCAACGTCAAGGAGCAGTTGCAGCAATCCATCGAGCAGGGCGATCTCGACGAGGCCAAGGTGAACGAGGCCGCCATCCACATCCTGACCCAGGTGATGAAGAGCCCCTCCTACAACCAGCTGGCCATCAGCAACAGCCCGGATCTGACCGCCCACGCCAAACTGGCCCGTCAGGCCGGCGCCGAGAGCATGGTGCTGCTGCGCAACGAGGCCGCGGCCCTGCCGCTTTCGGCAAGCAGCACGCTGGCCAGTTTTGGCATCAACCAGATCAACACCTACAAGGGCGGCACCGGCAGCGGGGATGTGAACGCCGCCAGCACCGCCACCATCGCGCAGGGACTGGCGGCACGCTTCCCGGTCAACGAGGCGCTGCAGAGCTACTACCGCGATTTTTACGAGAACAACAAGGTCTACCACGAGGGGCAATTTGGCGCCAAGGGCTACTACACCTGCGCCGAGGCACCGATCAGCGGCGAACTGGCAGCCCTGATCGCCAATGCGGCCACCACCCAGCAAGCCGCCGTCATCAGCATCGGCCGCCAGGCCGGGGAAGGGGCGGATCGCAGCAGCGGCAAGGGGGACTATCTGCTCGGTGATGACGAACGCGCCCTCATCGACGCGGTGAGCAGCGCCTTCCACGCCCAGGGCAAGAAGGTGGTGGTGGTGCTCAACGTCAACGGCGTCATCGACACCACCCAGTGGAGCGACAAGGTGGATGGCATCCTGCTGGCCTACATGGCTGGCCAGGAGACCGGTCACGCGGTGGCGGACGTGCTCTCCGGCGCGGTCAACCCGAGCGGCAAGCTGGCCCAGAGCTTCCCGCACAGCTACGCCAGCGTCCCCTCCGCCGGCACCTTCCCGGGCGAGGACACCGACGGGGACGGCGAACCGGACGATCTCTACTACAACGAGGGGATCTACGTGGGCTATCGCTACTACAGCACCTTCGAGCAGGCGGTCTCCTACCCGTTCGGCTTCGGTCTCTCCTACACCAGCTTCAGCTACACCAGCCCCGCCATCGCCAGCAATACCCTGGAGGGTGGCAGCGCCGGCAGCCTGGTGCTGACCGCCACCATCACCAACACCGGCGCCGTGGCAGGCAAGGAGGCGGCCCAGGTCTATGTGACAGCCCCCGAGGTCAAGCTGAAGAAACCGCTCATCGAGCTCAAGGCCTTTGCCAAGACGGCGCAGCTGGCACCGGGGGCCAGCGAACAGCTGAGCTTCACCATTCCGGCCAGCATCCTTGCCAGCTTCGATGAGACCAGCAACCAGTGGATCGTGGAGCCGGGCCGCTACAGCGCCTACATCAGCCCCTCGTCGGATGTCTTTGCCAGCACGCCGGTCAGCTTCACGGTGAGCAAGGAGATAGTGGTGAGCAACACCACGCCGGGGGCGCTGGCACTGCCGGCCGGGGTGGATCCCGCCAGCGTCACCACCATCACCCGCTAACATGGGCAGGCAAGGCCCAGCAATGACCCGACCACGGGACCGGCCTTGCGCCGGTCCCGTTCTTATTGGCGGGCGTTGCGATAGGCCAGCGGCGTCATCCGGGTGTTGGCCTTGAAAAAGCGGTTGAAGGCGCTCTGGGACGAGAAGCCGACCCGATCGCTGATGTTCTGCAGCGGTTGATCCCCCTCGCCCAGCAAGCGGCAGGCTTCGCTCACCCGCGCCTCTCTGAGCAGGGTCGAGAAGCTGCTCCCCTCCCCCTGCAATTTGCGATTCAAAGTCCAGCGGCTGACATTCATGGCCGCGCACACCTCCTTGAGTAGGCTCTCGTCGCTCTCCAGTTCCCCTTCCCGGATCTTGTGGCGGATCCGCTCCCCCACCAGACAGGCAAAGGGGGTCCGCTCGGCGATATCGGCACAGATCTGCGCCAGCTGGGCCAGTTGCAGATGACCCAGCGGCTCGTTGTAGCAGTGACTGGGGCAGTCGAGCTGGCCGTTGTCGATAGTCAGGGTGTTTTCCCCCTGCTCCCAGCGGCAACGGGTTCCAAAGAATTGATCCAGCAGCTGATGGCGCGGTGGCGGTCGCCCCGTGAAGCCCACCGAGACCCGGGGATCCGCCAGATAGACCCGCAAAATCCGGTAGAGCATGATGAAGTTGGGGATGGCCTGGCTCGCCCCCAGGCTGGCAGGCCCCTGATTGACATACAGGTATTGGCTGGCCTGCGCACCCCGCCGCACCCGCAGCTCGTCACAACTGCCGATGATGGGACGATAGGCCAGCAGCACCTCGAGCGCCGCCCGCGGCGAGGGCTGGTTCAGGCACAGGCTGATGAGGGGTGGATAGTGCTGGTAGAGCTGGCCGATGTCGTAGGAGAGGATGGTCTCGTGAAAACTGGCCAGATAGGGCTGCATCAGTTGCAGCATCCGGTAGTGGCTGTGGGCCGGCAGCCGGCCCTGTTCCCGCTCGATGTCGAACGACGTGAGGCCGCCCGCCATCAGAATGGCATCGGGATCGCCCCCCTGCTGCTGGCAGGCGCCCAGCATTCGTCTGATCACCTGGTTTGATACGCTCTGTGACATCTGCCGTCCTGGCCTCCGTGCTGACAGGAAACTGCTCGTGATCCCCCGGCCTGCCACCCCGTGCAGCGGGCTGGCGGGACCATTATGGGGCGGTTGCAAAGCGGGCAGATGTAACGGAGTGTAAAAGCACGCGCCAGCGCGCCATTTTGGGCACATGTGGCCGCCATATCGGACCAGTTGCGTCAGGTTCGGTCATGAAAAATGGCGCCCATGGGCGCCATTTTGATGGGGGCAGTGCAGCCTGCGTCAGCTCGCCTTGTGCTGCTCGGCCAGATAGAGCCAGGTATCGACCACGGTATCCGGGTTGAGGGACACAGAGTCGATGCCCTGCTCAACCAGCCAGGCGGCGAAGTCCGGGTGATCGGACGGCCCCTGGCCGCAGATCCCCACGTACTTGCCCGCCTTGCGGGCGGCGGCAATGGCCATCGCCAGCAGCGCCTTGACCGCCTCGTTGCGCTCGTCGAACAGGTGGGCGATAAGGCCCGAGTCCCTGTCAAGTCCAAGGGTGAGCTGGGTCATGTCGTTGGAGCCGATGGAGAAGCCGTCCACGTGTTCGAGGAACTTGTCTGCCAGCAGGGCGTTGCTCGGGATTTCGCACATCATGATCACCTTGAGCCCCCGCTCGCCACGGCGCAGACCGTTCTCACCGAGGATGTCGATCACCTGCTCCGCCTCGCTCACGGTGCGCACGAAGGGGATCATCACCTCGACGTTGGTCAGCCCCATGACATCACGCACCCGCTTGATCGCCTCGCACTCGAGGGCAAAACAGGGGCGGAAGCTGTCGGCGATATAGCGCGACGCACCGCGAAAACCGATCATCGGGTTCTCTTCGTGAGGCTCGTAGTCACGACCGCCCACCAGGTTGGCGTACTCGTTGGACTTGAAGTCCGACATCCGCACGATCACCCGCTCTGGCCAGAAGGCAGCGGCCAGGGTGGCGATGCCCTCGGTCAGCTTGGCCACGTAGAACTCACGCGGGCTCTCGTAGCCGGCGATCATCTTGCCGATGGTGGCCTTGAGCTCGGGGCTCTGCTGGTCGAATTCCAGCAGCGCCTTGGGGTGCACCCCGATCATCCGGTTGATGATGAACTCCAGGCGGGCCAGACCGACACCGGCATTCGGCAGCTGGGCGAAGTCGAATGCCCTGTCCGGGTTGCCGACGTTCATCATGATCTTGATGGGCAGGCGTGGCATGTTGCCCACCTCGGTCACCGCCACGTCGAAGTCGAGCTCGCCGTCGTAGATGAAACCGGTATCCCCTTCCGCGCAGGAGACGGTAATGAGCTGGCCCGGTTCAATGCGCTTGGTGGCATCACCGCAACCCACCACCGCCGGAATGCCCAGTTCGCGGGCGATGATGGCGGCGTGACAGGTACGCCCGCCCCGGTTGGTGACGATGGCGGAGGCCCGCTTCATGATGGGCTCCCAGTCCGGGTCGGTCATGTCGGTGACCAGCACGTCGCCGGGCTGCACTTCGTCCATCTGGCTGATGGAGGAGATGACCCGCGCCGGGCCCGCGCCGATCTTGTGGCCGATGGCGCGCCCCTCGATCAGCACCTTGCCCGCTTGCTTGAGGGCAAAACGCTCGAGGGTGTTGGCCTCCTGGCGGCTGCGCACGGTTTCCGGGCGGGCCTGGACGATGTAGAGCTTGCCATCCTGCCCATCCTTGGCCCACTCGATGTCCATCGGGCGGCCGTAGTGCTGCTCGATGATGAGGGCCTGCTTGGCCAGCTCCATCACCTCGGCATCCGTGATGCAGAAGCGGCTGCGCTCGGCCTCATCGGTATCGACAATCTGCACCTGACGGCCGTGGCTGGCATCGCCGGAATAGGTCATCTTGATGAGCTTGGAGCCGAGGGTCTTGCGCACCACCGCCGGGCGTCCTGCCTTGAGGGTCGGTTTGTGCACGTAGAACTCGTCGGGGTTGACGGCACCCTGCACCACCATCTCGCCAAGGCCCTGGGCGCCGGTGATGAACACCACATCGTTGAAGCCCGACTCGGTATCCAGGGTGAACATGACGCCGGAGGCGGCGAGATCCGAGCGCACCATGCGCTGGATCCCGGCCGACAGGGCGACACCCTTGTGGTCATAGCCCTGATGCACCCGATAGGAGATGGCGCGATCGTTGAACAGTGAAGCAAACACATGCTTGACGGCAATCATGACGGCGTCGATGCCGCGCACGTTGAGGAAGGTCTCCTGCTGGCCGGCAAAGGAGGCATCCGGCATGTCCTCGGCAGTGGCGGAGGAGCGCACCGCAAAGGAAGCGTCAAGCCCGCCGCTGAGCTTGTCGTAGGCAACCCGGATCGCCTGCTCCAGCTCGCTCTGGAACGGGGCCTCGATCACCCAGTCACGGATCTGCTGGCCAGCCCGGTTGAGGGCGGCGATGTCGTCCACATCCAGGCTGTCGAGCAGATCGTGGATCTTGCCGTTGAGGCCGCTTGACTCCAGAAACTCGTTAAACGCAAAGGCGGTGGTGGCAAACCCGCCCGGCACGGAAACTCCGGCACCAGAGAGGTTGCTGATCATCTCGCCAAGGGATGCATTTTTGCCGCCAACTCGTTCTACATCCTGCATTCCGAGTTGCTCGTACCAGAGTACGTACTGTTGCACTTGCATGTCTCCAGGTTGGTGGGCACTGTGCCGCCATGGCACCTTGTGCGCCAGTTTATGTGCGTTATTGTCTGTTTCTACTGTTGCCAACGACCATGAAAACGTTTTCTACTTATTGTCAAAAAAATCCCCGAGCAAGATTTGGGGATGGTCGAATGACACAGACATTCTACAATGCCAACACAAAAAGGTAACGACTCAGGTTTGCAAGCCACTTCACAACTTGGGCACGGCAGACCGGTTGACAAAAACGATATGGTTTCGAGAGATACTTCTTGCCAGCCAGCTCGCCGACCCCCTCACAGGAGCCCCCAGTGCACACCGTATTCTATGTTTCAGACGGCACCGCCATCACAGCCGAAGTGTTCGGTCACGCCGTGTTGAGCCAGTTTCCGCTGGCCTTCGAGCAGATCACCATCCCCTTTGTCGAAACCCTGGAGAAGGCACGCCAGGTACGGATGCGCATCGACGAGCAGTTCCGCCAGACCGGGGTACGCCCCATTTTGTTCCACACCATTGTCGATCATCAGGTGCGCGAGGAGGTGCTCAAGGCCCAGGCCAGCAGCCACGACTTTCTCAACACCTTCGTCAGCCCGCTGGAACACGAGCTCGGGGTGAAGGCCGAACCCAGGCTGCACCGCACCCACGGCATGGAGAACCGCAAGCTCTATGACGACCGCATCGAGGCGGTCAACTTCGCGCTGGCCAACGACGATGGCATCACCACCAAGGAGTATGAGGAGGCCGACATCATCCTGATCGGGGTCTCCCGCTGCGGCAAAACCCCGACCAGCCTCTATCTGGCGCTGCAGTTCGGCATTCGCGCCGCCAACTACCCCTTCATCGAGCAGGACATGGGGGTCCTGGATCTGCCGGCCGCCCTCAAGGCCAATCGCCACAAGCTGTTCGGCCTCACCATCGCCCCCCAGCGGCTGCACGAGATCCGCAACCAGCGCCGCGCCAACAGCCGCTACTCCTCGCTGGAACAGTGCGAACAGGAGCTGGCCTGCGTCGAGCGGCTGTTTCGCCAGGAGGCGATCCGCTTCCTCGACACCAGCTCCCACTCGGTGGAGGAGATCAGCGCCAAGATCCTCGAGGCCACCGGCCTGCGTCGTCAGCTTTATTGAGAAACGCCGCGCGCCGGCAAGCTGGCGATACGGCAAACGACCATAAAAAAGCGCCGGATACATCTGTATCCGGCGCTTGTGGACTGAACCTCAACGGGATTGGGAGCCCGGGCGGTTCAGCTCTCTGTTGTTCATCAGCATGGCGTAGAAGTTGAGCACACCGTGACGCCGCCGTACCCGTTCAGTCAGCCAGAGGGCCGGCAGCAGGCCGATGGCACCGGCGATCAACAAGACAGTCCGCAGGTGCATCACCAGATAGTCATCACCCTGTACGGCCCACACCAGCAGGCATCCCGCCGCCATGGTCAGCAGCAGGGGCGAAAGCCACACGGTCAGCCACAGCGCGACGGCCAGCAAGCTGCCAATAATACGTTGCATGAAGCGCATCCTTGTTGCACGGGAGGTTTCATAAAACAGGAAATACCAGAAGAGTCAACCGAGCAGCATTCGATTGCTCACAATACAGCCAAACACTTCCCTGCCAGCTTCGCCATTCCTTAAAAACCTGCCTTTCGCCGAAAAAACCAGCGAATGATGAGGAAAACAGGTGCATCAGCGATGGATTATCACTATTCTGCTTCCGTTGGTAGTCGCCATAAAAAACAGAAAGCGACTCACTGTAACGAAATAAATACGGACTTCGTCACGTTTCAGGCACGCTTTGCCGTGCACGGTCACATGGAGTGACCCGACGGGCGAGATGACAGACGAATGATTTCAGAAGACGTAAGGAAGGAAGAATGGATCTTCAACAAAACGGTGAGGAGCTGAAGCGCGGTTTGAAAAACCGCCATATCCAGCTCATCGCACTGGGCGGCGCCATCGGCACCGGCCTGTTTCTCGGCATTGCCCAGACCATCAAGATGGCGGGCCCCTCCGTGCTGCTTGGCTATGCCATCGGCGGTTTTATTGCCTTCCTGATCATGCGCCAGCTGGGCGAGATGGTGGTGGAAGAGCCGGTAGCAGGCTCCTTCAGCCACTTCGCCTACAAATACTGGGGTGACTTCGCCGGTTTTGCCTCCGGCTGGAACTACTGGGTGCTCTATGTGCTGGTGAGCATGGCCGAGCTGACCGCGGTGGGCATTTATGTTCAGTACTGGTGGCCCGAGATCCCGACCTGGATGTCGGCGGCCTTCTTCTTCGTGCTGATCAACGCCATCAACCTCTCCAACGTCAAGGCGTTTGGCGAGATGGAGTTCTGGTTTGCCATCATCAAGGTGGTGGCCATCATCGGCATGATAGGCTTTGGCGGCTACCTGCTGGCCAGCGGCAACGGCGGCCCGGACGCCAGCGTCAGCAACCTCTGGGCCCAGGGCGGCTTCTTCCCCAACGGCATCAGCGGTCTGGTGATGGCGATGGCGGTGATCATGTTCTCGTTCGGCGGGCTCGAGCTGGTCGGCATCACGGCCGCCGAGGCCGACAATCCCGAGAAGAGCATCCCCAAGGCCACCAATCAGGTGATCTACCGGATCCTCATCTTCTACATCGGCGCCCTGGCCGTGCTGATGTCCCTCTACCCCTGGGGCAAGGTGGTAGAAGGCGGCAGTCCCTTCGTCATGATCTTCCACGCACTGGACAGCAATCTGGTAGCCACCGTGCTCAACATGGTGGTACTGACCGCAGCCCTGTCGGTTTACAACAGCTGTGTCTACTGCAACAGCCGCATGCTGTTTGGTCTGGCCAAGCAGGGCAACGGCCCGCGCAGCCTGCTCAAGACCAACAAGAGCGGTGTGCCTGTGGTGGCCATCTCCGTCTCCGCGGCGGCAACCCTGCTGTGCGTACTCATCAACTACCTGATGCCGGGCAAGGCGTTCGAGCTGTTGATGGCGCTGGTGGTCTCCGCCCTGGTCATCAACTGGGCCATGATAAGCCTCGCGCACCTGAAGTTTCGCAAGAGCAAGCAGGCCGAAGGCGTGGTTCCCAAGTTCAAGGCGTTCTGGTATCCGTTCGGCAATTATCTCTGCCTCGCCTTCATGGCCGGCATCCTGGTCATCATGTATCTGACCCCGGGCATCCAGATCTCGGTACTGCTCATCCCGGTCTGGATCATCGTGCTGGCCATCGGCTATCAATTCAAACAAAAGCGCCAGGCTCGCGTCGCGGCCAACCTGGGTTGATGGCATCAACTTCATCGCCCCTAAAAAGCCGGTCACTGACCGGCTTTTTTCTAGCTGGCGCTCCCTCCGCGAACCAACATCCATATCGGCCCCCCCTCTTCACCTATGCAGATGACACCATATGCAGATGGCCCAAGGCCAGGGTCAGCCTCAAGCGCGGGCCGCCACATCCCGCCAAAGTCTGCCAGCAAGAAGGCTTCTCCCTGAAAGCAACAAGCCCGAGACACTGGGCTCGGGCTTGGAGACGACAAGGGGCGAAAGCCGCTGGATTATTCCAGCAGGAAGACGGCTTCCACGTTGTCGGTAATGCTGATCTGCTGCTGTTGATAGCTGTTTTCCATCATGTCGGCGGCGGGCGACATGGCGGCAGCCTTGAGGGCCCGGCTGTAGATCGGCATGGGGGTATTGTTGCGATATTCGACGCTGTAAACCTTGCCGAGCTTCATGCCAAATGCCTTGGCCAGCGACTCTGCCTTGCTTCTGGCATCCTCAACCGCACCGAGGCGAGCCTGTTCTTTCATGGCTTGCGGAGCCTTGAGGCCGTATTCAATCTGGGAAACGGACTCCAGCCCGGCCTTGAGCGCGGTGTCCATCAGCTCGCTCAGCTTGTCGAGTTGATAGAGCTTGACCGCCAGCTGGCGCTGAGCACGATAACCCACAAGTTCCGGCTTCTTGTTCTGCGGATACTGATACTCCGGGGAGATCACCAGATTGCCCGCCTCAACGTCAGTGCGCTTGATGCCCAGCCCTTCGAGCTGGCCAAAGAAGGCGGCAACCTTGCCATCCACCTGCTGTTTGGCCTTGATGCCCTGTTTCTCCAGCGCTGTCACGGAGACATTCAGGGTCAGCATGTCGGGCTCTGCTTTTTGCTCGGCATAGCCGCTCACCACCAGATGGGGAGCCTGCGGCACTTCGATGGCAAACAGGGGAGCACTGACCACCAGAGCGGACAGGGTAAGAAGGGGACGCCACATAAAAAAAGACCTCAATCTATTGGAGTGAGGTCATTATGCCCGTCGCCGAATGGGATTCATATATCGTGCAACGGCGGGATCTGATCCAGTACCTGATTGGTCATGTCGATATTGATGCTGATCTCACTGCCAGCCGGCTCCGGATGGCCAGCCGTTACGGGGGAGGCACTGCGGGAGTTGAGCAACACATCATCATCAAAGTGGAAGGAGTCCCACGACAGAACGTGTCCGGCAAGCGGGGGGACCGGGTCTGCCATGGTATCCACCGTCAGAGGGGCGCAGTCGATGTTGTCGGAATGACCGAGCAGATCCTGCAGGCTGATATCGCTCAGACTTTGCAGCGTATACTCCTGCTCCCCCTGCTCATGGCCAACCAGCACCATCATATGAGGTGGCTGCTCACCCTGGGCCGGCGTGAAGGAAATGGTTGCCGCTGCAAAGTCCACATTCAGTGAACCCGCCACCTCGCCATCATCGCTCTCCAGATCCAGCGCATCAATCCGATCACCCGCCATCGTGGCGTGATAGCCAAACTGGCCGGTACAGGTAATGCTGCCCTGCCCGTCCCAGCTATAGCGAATGCCATCGATATCGATCCAATTAAATGACTGCATGGTGACCCTCTCCTGTACTGCCGCTATCTTAGCCGCCCCCTCAGTCAAAAAACAGGGGCCAGGCATGGCCCGGCCCCGTTCACTGGTTACGGATCAACCTTGAGGTTGCCGTCATCCAGCAGTTGCTTGATGATGTCGTGGTTGGTTGTGAGCCCTCCGTTTTGATCCAGATCCAGGTTGCCCTGGAACTGGACGGTCAATTGAGAGCCGCCACTCGCCGATCCGTTCGTGTCTATGGTCAGCTTGTTGGTCGTGGTGTCGAACTGCAGATAGTTGTTGAGCACCGTGGCCAGATCATTGTTGTTGAACCCCGAGGGGACACCGACCAGCAGATCCGACAGATCCAGCACATCCCCCCCGTTGGACGGGTTGCCCAGCGTGAAGTCGGTAATGGTGTCGGTACTGCCATCCGCATCGCCAGCAATCCACTTGAAGGTATCGCTGCCAGCGCCCCCCGTCATGGTGTCGCTGCCCAGACCACCGATCAGCAGATCGTTGCCATCGCCTCCTTGCAGTATGTCGTTGCCAATTCCGCCGATCAGGGTGTCATTGCCGGATTCCCCATATAGGGTATCGTTGCCGCTGCCACCGTCCAGCACATCATTGCCCGACCCGCCAACCAGAGTGTCTTTGCCTCCCATCCCGTACAGCAGATCATCACCATCACCACCCGACAGGATGTTGTCCAGGCTGTTGCCCGTGATGCTGTCTCCAAAGTCGGACCCGATGGCGTGCCCTTGCGTACTGGTCAGGGTCACATTCACCGCGCTGGCGGAGTCTTCGTAGTCCACGGTAAAGGGAGCATCCGGCAGCAGGCTCAGACCGATGTTGCTGTGAACGGCATCGCCATCGCCATCCGTCAGTGTGACCGGCAACTGCAAGTTGACCGGAACACCCGGGGTCGCCACGCTGGAGCCAAAGTCGCCAATCTTGAAATCGCTCCCTGCGGCATAGTGGAACTCCAGGCTGTTGTAACCATCTGCGGTATACGCCGCCAGTTTGGTATTGGAGATCACCCCGGCAACTGTCGCGACATAAGCCACGCCAGCGGTCGGGTCGTCATCGGTAAAGTTGACCGTGAAGCTGTGGCCTCCTACCGAGACAACCTGGGTCATTCCGGCTCCGATACTGACGATCCTGGTTGAACCGTTGTAGCTGATTGCCACGGCGGTCAGCGACTCCTTGTTGCCATCGCCAATATCGTTGTCATTGTCCACATCCTGACGGGCAACCAGTTTTACACTGGAGCTGTTATTGATCGCCGTAAACAACGCAGAAGCACCATTCACGTCGTAATGAGCCTCAAAGGCATGGGTCTGGTTGGCAAGAACACCGTAGGAGCCACCACTGACCGGGTTGCCGGTCAGATCGATGACAAAGTCTATCCGCATCGCCTCACCCGACCCGACGGATGAACCGCTACTGATCCCCCCCGTGTTGGCAGAGGTGTTGACGGTACCGCCATCCACACCATTGGTCATCGCCGTCAGCAGCAGATCCTTGCTGTTGTCATTCGCTGCCGTATTAAAACCGGCCCAGGACGCATTGCCGCCAACGAAGTTGTAACCCCCGCCGTTGAAGTCGATGGTGGTTTGCCCGCCGTCCACTTCACCAATCATCTGGATCTGATAGGTCCCGGATGCAGGTTGCAGGGTGGCAATGAACACGGTGCCGGCCGCCGTTGTAGCAGTCAGGGTGATACCATCCGACGACAAGGCGTAAGTGATGGGCAAGCCACCCGAGGTCAGGCCACTGCTGCCATTCAGACTGCTGTCAAAGCGGATCGAACCACCATCAGCCCCGTAGTTGTTCAACAGCGAGCCATCGCCATCCAGCAGGAAGGTCTCAGTAAGCCCGGACTGGTTCAGCATGACTCCCATTGCGGGCGTCACGACAAAAGGCAAATCATCTTCAACCTGCACGATGAAATCCCGCACCAGAGTCACATTGTCCGGTCCTTCATGGGCAGTGATCGCGCTGGAGAGGTTCAACGCCTTCAGTTCCAGATCATTGCCATCAGCCTGAGCATGATCTATCGGCCCCTGCAGGGTGAAGGTGTAATCACCATCCGCCTCCACCGCCAGCGTAAAGATCGGTTTGCTGCCGGCCATGGCCACCAGGGTATCCACCCCGAGACCATGGACGATGCTGTAGGTGATCGGCACACCGCCTGAGGTCAACGCCGGCAAGCCTGCTGTGCTGCCAACACCGAAACTGACGCCGGCGCTGTCAATCACCATATGGGCCAGTGAGCCGCCCACGGTTGTCAGGGACGGGTCGTTGCCAGGCAGGCCGGTGGGCAAGCCATCCTCAAATACGGAGGCCGTGATCGGTGTGGTATCCAGCACCAGTATCTTCAGCAAGGCACTGGAGGTGTCACCATCGGCATCCACTATGGTGTAGGTAAAGGTCTCCAACGTATCCACTGCTACATCATTGGGCGGTGTGTAGGAGTAGGAGCCGTCGGCATTGACCACCAACTGACCACCCAGAGGCGTAGTCATGGGACCCGTTGTTCCTCCTTGCACCAGGAAGGTCACGACATTGCCATTGATGCTGTCGGCAACCCCCACATACGCAGCCGGATTGCTGACGGTGAAGCTGACCTGGAACACGGTTGCAGGGGCATCGGCGCCTGCACTGTCCACGCCGGCAGTCGCATCCACATCCGTGATCACATTGCCAGTGGCAGGAGGCGGCACAGTCGCCTGCAAAGTGGCATCCAGGTCATAGATATTGTTGACCAGCGTCACCGCATCCCCGTTGTCCTCCACCAGTCCCAGCTGGGCGATCGCCGAAGCATTGCCGCTCACGTTCAGACCAACGGCGTAAACTTCAACGTTGTTGTTGTTCACAAAGCTGGTCCAGCCGGCGGGGACATTGCCTTCATTGGGAGCACCATCCGACAGGAAATAGACCTTGGTTTCATACCCGGCCAAGGCAGGGTTTGCCAAATCCGTTGTCAGTTGATTCTGCGCCAGTACCAGGGGGGCGTTGTAGTTGGTACCACCGCCATCCGTCGGCAAACCGGAAATGCTGGCCTTGGCCACATCAGGATCACTGGTTTGCGGGATCAGGACTGCACCACTGGCAAAATCAATGACCGTAATGACCAATGGAACCCCCAGCGCCACATACGAGTCGATCATGTGGTTCAGGGCATCCTTGGCCAGTTCCAGACGGTTTGGCGAGCCATTTGACGTCGTACCTATCTGCCACAACATGCTGCCCGAGGTATCGATCACCATGACGAGGTTGAAAGGCGGCAAGCCCGCCTCGGTAATGACGATGCTGTTGTCCTTGGCTGTCGGCACATCGTCCTCAAAGTTGATGTTGCCGCCCAGATCCGCACTCACCGTCCCGGTCGCGGTGTCGTTGTCGCCATCCACCACCGTCACGGTCGCACTCAGCAGCACCTTGCCATTGGCCAGGCTGATGAGGTTGTTGTCGTTGCTGTTGTCCACGTCCTCCGGCAGATGGTCCAGCTCCGCCGACTGCGTCAGCGTCACCGTGCCATTGCTCGCCACGCTGATGCGGAATACCTCCCCGTCCGTGGTCGAGCCCACGATGTCGTTGCCCACTTTGGTCAGGGTGATGGCCAGCCCGTTGCTGGTCAGCCCGCTGTTGCTGTCGGTTACGCTCAGGCTGTAGCCGCTCACCGTGGTAGTGCCCGCACCGTCCGCCCCATAGTTCGGCACCGCCGCTGCCAGGAATGCCGCCGCAAAGCTGCCGGTCGCCGTGTCACTGGCCGCACCGATGGTCTGCGCATCCTGGGTGGTCAGGGTGATGCCACCGTCTGCCACCGCATTGATGGTCACGCTCGGCACATCGTCCTCAAAGTTGATGTTGCCGCCCAGATCCGCACTCACCGTCCCGGTCGCGGTGTCGTTGTCGCCATCCACCACCGTCACGGTCGCACTCAGCAGCACCTTGCC